>RXJW01000003.1 GCA_003963005.1 Burkholderiales bacterium | reverse complement strand
GCTCACGCACCTCGGGCGAGAACTTGTTCGACTTGCTCATGGCTCAATCCTCTCAGAGTGTTGAGCCTCCTCGAAACCCGGGGCGATTCATGGAGGTTTCGCAATTCAAGTACTCGATCGCACAGTCGGCCAAGGGCTTCGTTGCCGCCGACGCGGGCAAGACCCTACGCAAGTTCGTCGCCGCCGACCTGGATCATCGGCAGAGGTTCGGGGATGCGGAAACGGATGGAAAGCTTCGCTTCAGCATCGTGACGAACCGGCCGATCGATCGCGCGTTCGCGTCCGCCGTGCGCCACATTGCCGAGGGCACCAGCAGCGGCGAGCGCCGCGTGATCGAGCAGGCCCGCCAGATCTTCGCAACCTGCAGTCTCGCCCCACCGGCGCTGCAGACGTTCCTCAGCCGGCTCGACCTGCGGGGTGCGACAGGCTCTTTAAACGCACTGCAAGCTGACGTTGCCACGCGTATCGTGGACTGGTCTGCCACTTCTGACTACACGGCGCAGGCCCGCCTGGGATCTGTGCGCGCCTTGCTGCGCGCCAAGGCGGGGATTGCGGGACAGGGCAGGAATCTGGTGCGTATGGCGGACATTCTCAGCGCCCTGGGTGTTGCGGACGTGCGCGAGCTGCTGCCAGCGCCGGCAAGCTTCATCGAGGTAGGGCCGGTGGTCTCGCGGGTCGACCTGCAGGACAAGCTGCTCGCGATGCTGTCGCGGGGAAAGCCCGTCCTCGTGCATGCTGCCGGAGGCATCGGTAAGACGGTTTTCATGCAGGGCCTGAAGAAACGCCTTTCGGCGCTAGGGGAAGCCGTGCTGTTCGATTGCTTCGGCGGCGGCAACTACCGGTCAGTCGAAGATGCCAGGCACTTGCCGCACAAGGGCTTGCTGCACATCGTCAATACCCTTGCCGCGCGGGGTCTCTGCGATCCGATCATTCCGGGGCCGATCGCTGCGTCGGATCTGCTCCGTGCGGCACGCAGGCGCTTTGAGCAGGCCGTTACGACATTGCGCCGTGCCGACAGGAAGGCACGGTTGGTCGTGCTGCTGGACGCGGCGGACAACGCGGCACAGCAGGCGATCGATCAACACGAACCCTCATTCCCGACGCTGCTGATGGAGACCTTCGAGCAGCTCGGCATGCCCGCTGGCGTGGACCTGATCACCAGTTGCCGCACCGAGCGGATCGGCATCACCGTCGGGTCGGCGTCGCCGCTTCGCTTTCCGCTGCAGCCTTTCAGCCGGGCGGAGACAGAAGCGTTCTTGGCCGCGCGGGTTGCCGCGCTATCGGCCACCGAAGCAGACACCGCGCACGCGCGGTCGCGCGGCAACCCGCGGGTGCTCGCGCACCTGGTCCAGGAGTGGGACAGCCTAGTGCGCGGCCAACCCGTGCGCGCCGCTGCGGAGATCAACGTGGAGCAGCTCATCGAGTTGAGACTCGAGCGAGCCTTGGCCTATGTCATCGGCCAAGGCTTGCAGGAGCAGGTTCGAACTCTCCTGTGCGGGCTAACCGTGCTGCCGCCACCAGTGCCTGTCGCAGAGTTCGCGCGCGCGATGGGTTTGCAAGTGGAAGCGGTGGAAAGTTTCGCCGCAGACATGGCGCCGTTGCTGGATCGCACCTTCATAGGCATCGTGTTCCGAGACGAACCTACCGAGGTTTTTGTGCGCGGTAGGTACGGCCAAGACGACGCGCTTTTGCAGCGCCTCGTGCAGCGGCTGACAGCCGCACAGGACGCGTCCGTGTTTGCCGCCCGCGCCTTGCCGCGCCTGTTGAACATGACCGATGCTGCGGGCGCGGCACTCGAGCTTGCGTTCAGCGATGCACTGCCAGCGGCACTCACGAGTGACCACGGCAAGCGGGCCATCCGCACGCACCGGCTGACGGCTGCGCTCTCCATCGCAACGCGCCAGCGACGCGCCGGCGAGAGCATCCAGCTACTGGTCGAGCTGGCAACCGTGGCCGCCAACGGCGACCGCCTCGATGCACTAATCGGTGCCCATCCCGATCTTGTGGCGTGTGCCGGGGACCCGGAGGCCCTGCGGCGCCTAGCCGAAATCCGTACGGACTGGCCCGGAGCCCGCCATGCACGCTTGACCGTGGCGCACCTGTTGACCGGCAACGCGGAAGAAGCGTCGATGGAAGCCGATCGCCTGCGCCAATGGCTGCAGTGGTATCTGGAACGCGACCCGCACGAGCAGAACGGCCGCAGGCTCGAAGGCCCCAAGCCGCTGGAGGTCGCGGCGTGGAGCTTGCACCTGGCAGGCCGCGGCGACTTCGAGCGCGCGGTCCGGGCGCTGGGTGTATGGAAACCCTGGTTCGGCTTTCAGGTCGCCAGAGAATTCGTGCGGGTCAGCACCGAGCAGCTCGGGATGACGCGCGGCGAGTTCGCCGCCCGCGCGCTGGACGCCGCGCCAAGCGAAGCTGCCATGTACGCCGCATGCATCGAACTTCTGCCGGATCTTCCGATCGGGCAGCGCAACGTATTGCTCGCCAAGCTCGCGGGCACCCACGGGCCGGCCAAGCCGGAGCCTCGTTCCTTCGCGGGTGAAGGCGATGCGCTGGAGGACGCGTTGCTCTTGGCTTCGGCGACTGCCATCGCCTTGGGCGCGCGAAGGCATGCGCGGGCGATCCTGCAGCGGGTGGACATGCCCAGGCCGGGCTTCCACAGTTTCCAGCAGGTCCATCCGGCCGAACGTGTGAGCCGGTGGCTTGTGTTCACCACCTTGCGCAGCGTTGCCGCAGGCAAGGCGCCAATGTTGATCGACATCCTGCCGCGGGAAGCGCGCGAGTGCTTGCCGCGCAGATTGCGGCGCCCATACACAGCGGAGGAGATCCTCGCCTGCATGGAAGCGCGAGCGCGGAAGCGCGCAAAGGCGGATGCCGCAAATGGCCGAAGGAGTTTACCGTCGGCATACGAGGAAGGGCGCTCGCTGTACGAGCACGTGAGTCCCTTGCTGGAGCTGTGCACCTCGCTAGCGGCGGCATTGGTCGACATCGGCAGTTCTGGCGCTTCGGAGCTTCTTGAAGTGCTGGGTGCGCCAGTGACAACGCAGTTAAGGAGGTCGGAAGCGACGACCAGCCTGCGCCGCGCGGCCGCGCTTGAAATGGCGTTGCTGCTGCTCCGACTGGGTCGTGATGACGTCCCTGCTTTGGCTAGGCGCC
Organism: Burkholderiales bacterium; assembly: GCA_003963005.1. Lineage (GTDB taxonomy): Bacteria > Pseudomonadota > Gammaproteobacteria > Burkholderiales > Burkholderiaceae_C > Pelomonas. Next base: position 67,863 of record RXJW01000003.1, on the reverse strand, counting down.
TTGTTAAGGCAATCTCCGGCGCCGCTAATGTCTCCCTCACTGGTGCACTTGAGTGCCTGGAGGTGCTCTGCCGAAATCCGCAGACCGCCGACAGCGGACCCGAGCTACTTCCGTGGATCGACACACTGCTGGCAACTGAGGGCGATGCCAGCCGCACGGGGCAGGTGTTGGCGCAGATAGCGCGCGTGCTTTGGTCAGTGAGCGAAGACGACAGCAGACACTACTTCAAGCGCGCAATGCAGCAATTGCATTCGCTCGGCTCGGCCGATTACGAGATCGTGCAGGACATGCTGCCGCTGGCAGCGCAGTTGAAGAACCGGCAACTGTCGCCGCACGCGTTTCAGCGGCTGGCCAATCTATGCGAAATGAACTTTGGCGGCGAGCCGTCCAAGTTTCCTTGGGTGGAGTTCGCCGCGGCGGCAACTGCTGCAAATGGGCTCCAATCCCTCGCGCAAGTGGGTCGATGGTGCTCCCGCGAAGCGGCGAGCTACGACACCGCCGCACCGCCGCTCATCGTAGAGTTGGTACACAGGCGCGAACTATCGGTGGACCATGCGCTTGGCCTCTTGATGCTGGACGAGCCCGCCGAAGCGCACTGGTTCTCGCGCGGTGACATCGCCTCGGCGTTGCTTGAGGCGGCGCCGCATAGGGGAGAGGAACTGGCGCGTAGGTTGTTGGCGATGCTGGAAGCGGATCGGCCGGCGGTCAGCAGCTCGTACTCGCACCAGCGGCTGTTGGAGGTCCTGCAGACTCGGTTGCCGTCTGATTCACCGACTCTCTCCGCACTGCGTGCTCGCGTTTCCGCGCTGAAATCGCTGCCGAAGTCTGCCTCCAACTCAAGCGTCGACACCGAGACGGAGGCCTTGACTCGATTGCGTTCCGGGGTCGACAAGGCCGAGCGCCTCATTGCGGAGCGGGCGCGCACTTGTGCTCCGCTCGATGCTGGCGAGATTGCCTCCACGCTGAAGGAGATCGCCGAGCACCATGGAGCCTGGGACCTACGTCGCGCATTCATTGACCAGCTCGCGCGGCGCGTGAAGGTCGGTGAGCGGGCTCACTTCCTGGAGCTCCTCACGCGTGTCGACGGTCTGGACCTGGACTTGCGACTAGACATGCTCAGCGCCACCCTGGAGAGATGGGAAGGTACCTCCCCTTCGCTGCGGGCGCGCAGGCAGGACATCTTCGAACGGCTGTTGGCGCTGCATGCCGGGGAGCTGGCCGAACACAGCTGGCGCTTCCGCAGCACATTCGAGCGGATCGCCAAGGTCGGCGGTCTCAGCGAGGCGCGCGCTGCGATGGTCTTCGCAGGCAACCTCACGCAACTGCCGGTGGCGGCAAATGCCACGCATTGGTTGAAGCTGGCCACTTACGTCGCCCGCGAGGAGGACGGACGAGCGGCGCACGCTGCGCTCACCCGTCTTCTCGGCGGCCCTTCGCTGGCGATGGCCGGTGCTTTCGGGGACGGCGAGCACTGCGCCGCGTTCCACGCCGGCGATGCAGAGCACGACCTAGTTGCCAGCCTGCTGTGGACGCGCCTGGGCGCACCGGACGCCTTCGACCGCTGGCGTGCAGCGCACGCCGTCCGTAAGCTTGCCGAGCTGCGTGCGCTCAAGGTGCTCGACACCTTGGTGACGCTGTACCAGGGCGGCCTCGGAGGGCCCTGCCTGGCGCCCGGAGTCAAGTTCCATGTATGGGATGCGCGCCTGTGGTTGCTGACCGCGCTGGTGCGCAGCGCCAAAGACGACCCGCAGCTCCTGGTGAGATACAGCGCCTTCTTCCTCGCGCAGGCGTTCGCCCCGGCGACCCCGCACGCCCTGCTGCAGTCCTTCGCCAGGTCAGCGCTCAAGGCGGCGCCGCCGGACCTCGCAGCATCGCTGGGTCTGCAAGAGCTGTTGCAGCAGCACGATCCAGTGCAGAGCCCGCGCACGAAGTATCCCCGGGTCTCCACTGACCCCTACCGCCCCGCGGGCGTCCCCGACCCAGGCCACGGCTTTTCCCTGGATTACGACTTTCGCAAGTACGAAACGCCGATCCTGGCGCGCCTCTTTGGTCTGCCTGCCTGGCAAATGGCCGAGATGCTAGAGGAGCAGGCAGCACGCATGGACCCATCGTGTCCCGGAATGTACGACGGCCATGACGGTGGGCGCCGGTGGCGCTCCGGCACCGACGGCCGCTTCCGGAGCTACGGAGCGCACCTTGGCTGGCACGCCCTGTTTGTTCTCGCGGAAACTTTGCGCACCCAGCGCGCGGTGGCGCTGCCGGATGAGGGAGAGATCGACGCCTGGGAGCACTTCCTGCGGCGCCACGGCCTTACGCGCGATGATGGCCTGTGGCTGAGCGATGGCACCGATCCGTATCCCCAAGCCTCGCATTGGCTGCTGCGCACGGGTGCCGACGACGGCGAAGCCCTAGTGGACGATCCTTCCCTGCTGCTGGCGCTTGCCGGCCTCCAGGACCATCGCGCGCTGGCCGCGGTGGTGGTTAGTGGGTCGTGGGAGAGCGGTGACGGCGTAAACATCAACGTCAGTTCCGCCCTGGTGGCGCGGGACCAGGCGGTGGCGGCCTGCACCGAGCTGTGCCGCCGGCCCGCGTTCGACGTGTGGCTGCCCCGCGAGCAGCTCGCTGAAGAGGAGTGGGCGGCGGACCGCGACTCTGCGTTTCGCGCCTGGATCCAGTCGCCGGACGTCTCACTAGGCTGGGATGAGTTCGATCCATTCTGTGCAACGTCAGCGCAGAGCCGGCCACACCCCGGAAGGGCGTTCACGGCGCATGCGGCAGTTGTCGCAGGCGACCCTTTCCGGCGCAGTTGGCTCGACCGCGAGGGAGGCGAGGTCATGCGCGGCTTGGCCTGGGGTGAACGCCGGGGACATGGAGAGCACGAGACCAAGCTCTCCGCCAGCGCGCTGCTGTGCGAGACGAACAGCTTGCTGCGATTCCTGACTGTGACCAACCAAGACCTTGCCGTGCTGGTCAAAATCGATCGCTATCGAAGCCAGTACTCCCAGGACCAAGTGCGCTTCCGCAGTGCAGGCGCTGTGGCCGTCCTGCGATCCGACGGAACACTTGCGTTTGCGGCACCAGCGGCGCGGGGGCAGCAAACCGGGGATTGGTAAGTCCAAGACCTGAACTGCGCATCTACCGGGGCATTACCGCATTCGCCGTACGCGCTAAAGGCTTCGCTCAGCAAACTGCCGGAGAAAACCTCGACGGCAAGAAATCTGCGCTGCCTGCGTTTGACCGGGCTTTGAAAGGAGGCCGCCCTTAGTCGGGCGACCCTTGTAATGTCCGCCTTCACCGAGAAGCGCAGGAGCTGTTGTGCGCGTGCGAGTTGGAGGTCTGCCGCCGGCCATCATGATCGCTCGCTCCGTGTGTCGTCCAATGTCAGGTATCGGCGACCGCCTTCATCCAGCTGGCCAACATGACCGACCGCAGCCAGCCTGTTGCAGCCACTGCTGTTGTGTTGTCCCAGGCATTGCAGTCGACACAGAGTTGCGAAGCACCCCCTCAGCACCTCCCGTTTTGGTCGACACAGAGCCGCAAAAATCGACACAGAGTTACGAAACAACACACCCCCTTCCAGCAGAACTGCTCCATCGTCTGGTGCGATGCCACGGGCGAGGCGGCCGTCATTGACCCCGGTGGCGAGTTGCCGCGGCTGCTGGGAGCTGCCGACGAGCGGGGCCTGCATCTGAAAGCGATCTGGCTCACGCATGCGCACATCGACCATGCCGGTGGGACGGCGCAGCTCGCGAGCGAGCAGGGCTTGCCGATCATCGGACCGCACGTCGGCGACCAGTTCTGGATCGACGGGCTGGCACAGCAGAGCCGGATGTTCGGCTTCCCGCCGGCCCAACCTTTCACGCCGGACTGCTGGCTGGAGGACGGCGACACCGTGCAGATCGGTCAGGAGATGCTGGCCGTTCGCCACTGCCCCGGGCACACGCCGGGGCATGTGGTCTTCCATTCGGCCGCGGCGCAGCGGGTGTTTGTGGGCGACGTGCTGTTCGCGGGCAGCATCGGCCGGACGGATTTCCCCGGCGGCAACCATGCGCAATTGCTCGACGCCATCCGCACGCGGTTGTGGCCGATGGGCGACGACACGGTGTTCATCCCGGGCCACGGCCCTGAGAGCACGCTCGGTCACGAGCGCCGCACCAACCCGTACGTGGCCCGCTGACGAGAGGTTTTTGCGCGCTGACCGCAATCCCTAATTTCTTGGGCGGCGCTGCGCCGTAATTCGTTCACAAACACGTCCCGCAACATTTACGACGCACGCCAAACATGCTCTCCTACGCTTTGTGGATGGCTTGCAAGGGGTGAGCCGAGGAGTGCTGAGATGTTGATGTCCGAGTTCGTGCCGCCGGGACAGACGCCCGGCTCCCGTCCGCGAGAGCGTCGCGCGGCGGCGTCGCTGTCCAACCAGTGGATGAGCCTCGTGCTGGAGGAGCTGGACCACGGCGTCGTGCTCCTCAACGGCGCTGGCCGCGTGCTGCACACCAACCTGGCGGCGCGCGCCTCGCTGGACGACAACCACCCGCTGGAGCTGGTGGGCCAGCACCTGCGGGCCCGGCTGCTGACCGACGCCGTGCCGCTGGCCGAGGCACTCGAGGGCGCGGAAGCGAGCGGCCGCCGCTGCCTGCTGCGCCTGGGCGATGACCGCGCCGAGTGCGGCCGTGCGAACGTCGTCATCGTGCCCCTGAACCGGGATGTGAGCCAGGCCGCCGTGCTGCTGATCCTGGAGCGGCGCCAACTCTGCGGCGACCTCGCTGCCCAATGGTTTGCGCTGCGCTACCAGCTCACGCCGGCCGAGACCGAGGTGTTGAAGGCGCTGTCCAACGGCGTCAAGCCCACCGAGGTGGCGCAGCGCCAGGGCGTCGCCATCTCGACGGTGCGCAGCCAGATCCAGAGCATCCGTGCCAAGAGTGGCGCCGACAGCATCGGTGAACTGATGCGCCAGCTTGCGCTGCTGCCGCCGCTGGTGTCGTCGCTGCGGCCCGTGAAGTTGGTCAACTGAGCGACACCGAAGGGGCGGGGCACAGGCACTAACATTCGGGATAGCCGCGGGCCACTTGCCCCGGCGACGCCCGGATGGCCGACGACGCTCTCGACAACGAATATCAGTCCCTGCCGCCCTCGCTGCGCCTGCTGGCCGCGCGTGGCATCCCCCGCAGCTACCGCAAGGGCAGTGTGCTGATCGAGGAAGGCTCGATCGGCGACAACCTCTACCTGATCCTCACCGGGTCCCTGCGGGCCTACAGCAGCGACGTGCGCGGCCGCGAGATCACCTACGGCGTCTACGGCCCCGGCGAATACGTGGGTGAGATGAGCCTGGACGGCGGGCCCCGCTCGGCCAGTGTCATTACCGAAGAAGCCAGCCGCCTCGTCATGGTGACGCGCGCCAGCCTGCTGACGCACATCAGCGAGCATCCGGAGTTCGCGTTCGAGCTGCTGACCAAGGTCATCCGCCGCGCGCGGGCGGCCACGCTGTCGACCAAGCAGCTCGCGCTCAACGACGTCTACGGCCGCCTGAAGAACCTCGTGGACGAATCCACCGGCGACGGCCGCCCGCTGGCCCTCACGCACCAGGGCATGGCCCAGCGCCTGGGCTGCTCGCGCGAGATGGTGTCCAAGCTCGTGAAGGACCTGGAGCTCGGCGGCTACCTGCGCCGCGTCTCGGCCGGCCAGTATCAGCGCCTGAAGACGCTGCCCGCGCGCTGGTGATCCGGCCCAGGCGGCCGACGCACCTCAGCCGTTGTTCGGCTGGCCCGACCTGAGCGGCGGCGCGATCGGGAAACGCCGCTCCGGGCGCGGCGCGCGGCTGTACAGGCCGGCGACCTTGTCCAGGTTGGCCTGGATGTCCCGCACGCGGGTGCTGCTGGCCGGGTGGGTGGACAGCCACTGCGGCGGCGCCCCCTTGTTGGCGGCCATCATCTTCTCCCACAGGCGCACGGCGGCTGCCGGGTCGTAGCCGGCCCGGGCCGACAGCTCGATGCCGACGAGATCGGCCTCGCTTTCGTCTTCGCGGCTGAAGCGCAGCGTGAGCAGCTGACCGCCCAGGTTGGCCAGCCCGCGTCCGAGGTTGCCCAGGCCGAAGAGGGCCGAGCCGAGCTCGATCAGGCCGTTGGTGGCGGCCGTCTTGCCCATGCGCTCCCGGGCGTGCTCACGCAGCGCGTGGGCCACCTCATGGCCCATGACGGCGGCGACCTCGTCGTCCTCCAGCTGCAGCTTCTCCAGGATGCCGTAGTAGAAGGCGATCTTGCCGCCGGGCATGCAGAAGGCGTTCAGCTGCGGGCTGCCCAGCAGATTGACCTCCCACTTCCACTGCCGTGCCCGGTCGTTCCATTCATAGCTGAAGGGGATGATGCGCTGGGCGATGTAGCGCAGCCGCTGGGCCTGCGGATGCTCCATCGGGGCCAGGGCGCGCTGCTGGGAGGCCTCGCGCATCATCTGGGCGTATTGCTGGCCGCCGGCCGATTCGAGCTGGTCGGCAGAGACAAAGCCGGTGAACTTGCTCTTGGGGCCCACGTCCACGCCCTCGCGCGCCCAGGCCGGCGTCAGCGCGGCGGCGCCGAGCAGGCCGGTGAACAGGCGGCGGCTCCGCAGGGCGGGCGGGCCGCAGCGGCCGGCGGCACAGTCGGCGCAGTCGCCGAACAAGCGGCGGGGCGGATGGCTGAAACGAAGGTCGTCCCGGATCTGGAAGTCGGCAGCGTTCATGCCCGCGATTGTGCGATGGCCCTGCGCGGGATGCCGTAGGACAGGGCAGCGACAATCGGCGGCATGAACCAGCCCTCACGTTCACGCTGCTCGCTGCCCCCTGCGGGGGCGTGTCATTGGCTTCGGGCGGCCGGGCCTCATTGACATGGACAGCCAGCAATTCCGCGCCGCCCTGGGCATGTTCGCCACGGGCGTGACCATCATCACCGTGCGCGGCGCCGACGGCAGCCTGGCCGGCCTGACGGCGAACTCCTTCAACTCCGTGTCGCTGGACCCGCCCCTGGTGCTGTGGAGCCTGGCCCGCCGCGCCGGCTCGATGCCGGTGTTCACCCACGGGTCGCACTACGCCATCAACATCCTGGCGGCCGACCAGAAGGACCTGGCCCAGCGCTTCGCCACCCGCGACATCGACCGCTTCGCCGGCGTGGCCTGGCGCGAGGGGGCCGGCGGTGCGCCGGTGCTGGACGGCACGGTCGCCACCTTCGAATGCGCCAACCGCAGCCGCTACGAGGAGGGTGACCACGTCATCTTCGTCGGCGAAGTGGAGCGCTGCACGGCGCGCCCTGGGGCGCAGCCGCTGATTTTCCACGGCGGGCGCTACTTCACCGAGCTGCCGCTCTGAGCTGGGCTGAATCGGCGCAGCCCCGGTTCAGGACAGGCGCCCGGCCGGCAGCGCAGCCGGCTGGCCATCGAGCTGGCGCCAGCGCGCGCGACCCCAAAGGCCACTGAGCAGCAGCACGGCGCCCGCCAGGGGCAGCATCGGCACGCCGCCACGTTCGGTCGCTGCATAGCCGGCGAGGGCTGTGGCGTAGTAGCCGAAGATCGGCAGCATCGTGCTCATGGCCGTGGGCATGCGCATGGCCGCTACGGGTCGGGTGGTCGACCACAGGGCCCAAGGCACGGCCATCAAGGGCAGCCACAGCAGGCCCCACGGGCCGGTGAAGGCCGCCAGCGGCAGCACCAACACCGTCACACCCAGCATGGCCAGCAGCGCATGACGCAAGCCGAGCCAGGCCACCGCGCGGTTCAGTGCAGCACCCTGCGGCATGCCCGGCAACAGACGCAGCAAGGCCTGCTCACGTCGCGTCTGCCAGAGCACCGGTCGTGACAGGGTCGGGTTGGCGGCCATGCTGGCCAGGCCGATGGTGATGCCGAAGGCGCCGCCCTTGAGCAGGTCGGCGGGGGCGGCGGCCGTGAAGGCCAGCACCGCGGCCAGCGAGAGCGTCAGCAGCAGCAGCACGGCGGCTGCCGTGAGCAGCTGGTAGGTCCAGTGCTGATTGCCGCTGAGCACCACGTCGGCACGGGCCATCAGGCTGTCCAGGCGTCGGTTGTCGGCCGTGACCACCACATGGCGGCGCCAGGCGCCGATGACGACGTCAAACGGTCGGCTGAAGCGTTCCAGGCCCTCGAAGGTCTGCGCCGGCGTGGCCTGCCGGCCCTCCTGGATCATGCGCTGCAATTCCTGCATGCGCCGCTGGCGCGCGTAGGCGCGGCGATGGCGGGCGTCACCGTGTCCGATGACGGCCGGCACCACGGCCGCGAGCGCCAGCAGGCCCAGCACCAGCAGCCCGTCGGTGTGTGCCACCCACAGGCCGTACACCGCGGCCAAAGGGCCTTCCAGCTGCTGGCGGAACACGCCGAGCAGCGGTGAGTAGATGCACAGCATCAGCCACAGCCACCAGGCGCGCGAGGCCCAGAGCGCAAAGCTTGCCGCGGCGGCGCTGCCCAGCAGCAGCGTCTGCCACCGCAGGAAGGGCGACAGCCCGATCCACAGCACGCCCGCCACCAGCACGGTGCAGAGCGCCCAGCCGACCCAGGCCGCGTGCTGCAGGGCTCGCACATGGCCCGGCACGAAGCGGGCGGCCGCCGGGTCGTTCTGCAGTTGCAGGTTGGACGCCACCACCATCCAGGCGATGAGCATCGCCAGCACCACGATGACCGCCGGCAGGATGCGGCCCAGCGGCCCCTCCACCCAGATGGCCGCGCTGACCGCCGGCACCACGATGACCGCCGACAGCAACCAGCGCTCCCACGGCGCATCGCGGTTGCGCTGGCGCCAGGCGGCGAGCAGCGTCTGTGAAAGTTGGGCGGTGTTCATCAGGTCAGCTCCGAGAACAGGTCGTCGAGGTTGACCCGGTCGGCGGCCACGCCGGCCGGCACGGCGGTGTCGGCGGGCAGGCGGGCGAGGACGCGCTCGCGGCCGGCCTCCAGCGGCGTGCGCTTGAGCGGCTCGGCGCCCAGCCGCGTCAGCAGGGCGGCCATCTCGGTGACGCTGCCGGTGAAGGCGCGCACCTGCTCCAGCAGCTCGTCCAGCGGCGCCTGCAGCGCGATGCGGCCCTGGCTCAGGAAGGCGATGTTGAAGGCCACGCGCTCCAGGTCCGACAGGATGTGCGTCGAGAACACCACCGTCGCGCCGCGGTCCAGCACCTCACCCACCAGCTCGCGCAGGAAGTCGCGCCGGCCGGCCGGGTCCAGGCTCGCCACGGGCTCGTCCAGCACCAGCAGGTCGGGCTCGTGGGCCAGCGCCCGGATGATCGACAGGCGCTGCTTCTGGCCGCCGGAGAGCTTGCGGATGGGCTTGTCGCGGGCGATGTCCCAGCGCGACATGAGCCCCTCCACCTTGGCCTCGTTCCAGCGCGGGTAGAAGCTGCGGAAATACGCCAGCAGCTGCGCCGGCGTGAAGGCCTCGAACAGGTCGCTTTGCTGAGGCACGTAGCCGATGCGCGCGCGGGCGGCGTCGTCCAGGTGCTGCACGTGCTGGCCGAAGACCTGCACGACACCCTGGTCCGGCGCGCGCAGGCCGAGCAGCGTCTCCAGCAGCGTCGTCTTGCCCGCACCGTTGCGGCCGAGCAGCCCGACCACCTGGCCGGGCAGCAACTGCCAGTCCAGCCCGTCGAGCACGACCGGGCCCTTGGGGTAGCGCAGGGAGATGCCGCTGAGCGCGGCGCTGGGGCTTTCGGCGGGTGGGAAATGCGGGCTCATCGCGGGGCCTCCTCGAGGATGGTCTTGAACAGTTGCACAGCCTGCTCGTCAGGCAGGTCGAGCTGGCGGGCCTCGGCAGCGGCCTTCTCCAGCGTGGGTCGCAGCAGCGCGGCGCGGTCTGCCGAGGGCTGGGCGCCCTGGTGCTGCTCGGCCACCACCATCGACAGCCCGCGCCGGCGCAGCAGCACGCCCTCCATCTCCAGCATCGAATACGCCTTGGAGATGGTCATGGGGTGCACGGCCAGGGCCTGTGCGAGCTCACGCACCGACGGGATCTCGTCGCCGGCCTGCAACTGCCCGGCCGCGACCCGCCGCTTCACCTGCTCGATGAGCTGGCGGTAGATCGGCTCGGGGGAGCCGGTGTTGATCTGGACGAAGTGTTGGGGGTCCATGCTGGGCTGCCAATGTGTACTAGTACGATAGTACACATAGACAGTTTGCGCAAGCCCGGTGCCGGGGCCGGCCGGGCGCCCGTCCCTGCGCGTTTGACCGACCACGCGGCGCTGCTACATGAGGCAGTCGAAGAATTGAGGATTGCCACGAGAGGAACGATTCTGCATTCCAGCTTCATCGAGGCTGCCGTTCAAACGGCTCTGGAAGAAGGCCCGCCAGCCGCCGCGCCCGAAACCGAGTCGGTGCGAGGACGTCACGCGCACCAAGGCTGTCCTGCCCGCGCCGTCAGGCCCGCGCGGCATGTCGGACGCATGTCGTTTGCTGGCAGCTTGCGCGCTCACGGTGTTGGTGGCCATGGTTTTTCACTCGAATGATGGATTTCATCGCCTGTTGAACGCCGATTTTCAGTGAAAGTCCATCTGAATTTCACTGAATATGGTATGTTCAACGCATGTTGAAAGCTCTGGATTCGGTGAAAGTTGAGCGGCAGGCCGTCGAGACGCTGCGGCATGTCCTCGCAGACGTGCCAGAAATCGAGCTTTTTGAGATCCAGGCGGCGCCAGATCAGCCGGATAGCTCCATCGACTTCATCGTTCGCCTGAGCTTCAATGGCCAGAGAAGGACCATCGTGGCGGAGGTCAAGTCCAGCGGTCAGCCTCGACACGTCCAATCCGCTTTGTTCCAGCTGCAGCGGTATGTCGAGGGGCATGAGGAATCCGTCGTTCCCATCGTCGTCGCACCCTACCTTTCGGAAAGCGCTCGCGCCCTGTGCACCGAGAGCAACGTCGGCTTCCTGGACTTTGAAGGCAACGCGCACATCAAGTTCCCCGGGTTCTACTTTTCGCGCGAGGTCGCAGGGAAGCCGCCGGCGGAACGGCGTGAGCTTCGCTCGCTCTTCAAGCCCAAGTCGGGCCAGGTGATGCGAACGATGCTCAGAGATCCTGCGCGGCAATGGCGTGTCGCCGATTTGGCCCGGGAGTCGCTCGTCAGCATCGGGCACGTCAGCAACGTGCGCAACAGCCTGCTCGACCGGAAGTGGGCCGAAGTGTCCGACGGCGGCCTGTTCCTGTCTGATCCGGACGAGCTCTTGGACACTTGGCGCGAAGCGTACGTGCCGCCGGCTGGTGAACGTCGAGCGTTCTACACCACACTGCATGGCGGCGCCTTTGAGGCGGCGCTTCGCGAATGTGGAACTGCCCTGGCCTCGGATGGCGTGGCAATCCTTTCGTCGTTCTCGGCAGCGAACTGGCTCGCACCCTATGCGCGCACCGGAACGCACTACTTCTACGCGGACCAGGAGGGTGTCGACCGGATGCGCAAGCTCCTGAAGCTGTCGACCGCGACTCGGGGCGAGAACGTTGTCGTCACTGAGCTTGACGATTTCGGCCTCTTCCATGATGCGGTGGAACCGACGGACGGTATCCATTGCACGAGCCCCGTACAAACGTACCTGGACCTGTACGCCTCCGGCGACCGAGGCCGTGAGGCGGCAGAACATCTTCGGCAAGAAAGATTGCGGTGGCAGAAATGACCCCCGGCGAGCCGCAAAGCGCCAAAGACTACGACGAGCGCACGACGTCTGCTGTCAAAGCGGTGCTGATCGAAATCGGTCAGATCCTTGGCAGCTACAAGGGCAAGTTCGCCGTCGTGGGCGGTGCTGTCCCTTGGCTGCTGCTCGAGAGCGAAGACATGCACCATGTGGGCACGCTGGACATTGATCTCGGGCTCGACGCGCAAGCCCTGGGCGATGGCGAGTACGCCGATCTCGTCGGATCATTGATGGGCCACGGGTATCAGCAGCGGGAGAAGCTCAGGAGCTTCCAGCTTGTGCGCCAGATCGAGGCCATCGACGGTGGACCGCCGATCGACGTCATCGTCGACTTCCTGATGCCGAAGGATGCCGTGATCGTCAAGAACAGGCCGCCGCTGATTGACGACTTTGCGGTCATCCGAGCCAGCGGCGCTGAGTTGGCGTTGCAGTTCAATGAGTTGGTCGCGATCACGGGGACGATGCCCGGGGGCGGAACCAACACGGTCGAGATTGCCGTCTGCTCCATCCCTGCGCTGCTGGCGATGAAGGGGCATGCCATCGAGGGCCGGTTCAAGCAGAAAGATGCCTACGACATCTACTATTGCGTCCGCAACTACCCCGACGGCATCGAGGCCCTCGCCGAGGCCTGCCGACCGTTGCTGGAGCACGAGGCCGGCCTTGCCGGCTATCAGTGCATCGCTGGCAAGTTCGACTCGCAGGACGGGTTCGGTCCTACCTGTGTCCGCAAGTTCGTTGAAGAAAGCCAGGTGCTCGACAGTCGATCGCCGGACCAGTGGCAGGTGGATGCTTTTGGTCAGGTCGATGCTTGGCTGCGCGCACTGGGATTGCGCGGCTAGGGCGCCGCGCCTGCCAACGCCTGGTGCAGCTCGCCGACCTGCGCCTCACCCGCCAGCAGGCACAGCGCCTTGCCCTGCCAGGTGATCACGACGCGGTCGTCGGGCCAGGCCCGGATGGCGCGAAGCCAGCGGGCGTCGGGCTGCCGCAAGCCCGCCCAGGCGTTGACGAGGCTGCTCACGCTGCGCTGAACCGGCGGCAGCACCGGCGCCGACTGGATCGCCCGCAGTGCCGCCGCCGCGGGCACGATGAACAGGAGCCGCCCGAGGTGGGTCGATGCGATGCGGCCCAGACCCGTCGAGTCGTCGATCACGGTGCGGCGCAGGTGCAGGTCGCCCGGGCGGATGAGGGCGGGCACGTCAGCGCCGGCCTGGGAGGGCACCCGGTGCAGCGGACCGGCCTCGGGGGCATCGGCCAGGGCCGCCAGCAAGCGCTGGAGATCTGCAGGGAGCGCCGGCCTGGGGAGGCGATCGACGACACCCGGTCGGTGGCCGAGCAGGTAGAGCGGCGCGTCGTCGGCGAGCAGGCGCCCCAGGACCGTGTCGAGCCAGGCCTGCGCGAGCTCGGCAGCCGGCGCGGCGGCCCAGGCCGAGACCACGAGGTTGCCCAGACGCATCGCGTCAGCGCGTGTGCAGGCGGTGGGGGCGGTCATGCGGGCCAGGGTGTGTGCCGTCAGCGGGTGGCCGCGGCCGCGCGTGACCCCGACGGATTCGGGCGCCGCCAGGTGTGCCACTCATGCCCCGAGGCCAGCGAGTAGCGCGCCACCTCCTCCGGCTCGTCGGCGAAGTCGCCAATGGTGCGGTGGATGCCCAGCGCCTGCAGCAGGTCGGCCGCCTCCTGCCAGGCCTGTCGCTGGCGCGGCGGCTGGTGCGGTGTGTTGGCACAGTCGGCCAGGGCCTCGCGCAGCGGCCGGCCGCGCACGTCGAACGGGGCGGACCCTTCGTGGATGCCGCGCAGCAGCGCGTTGGCGATCAGCGGGCGGCCGAACAGGATGGCCAGCAGCACCAGGCAGGGGGTGGCGCGTCGGCCGTTCTCGAAGGCCTCCAGGTCCGCGCCCGACTTGCTGGACTTGATCACGCGGTAGACGTTGACGAGGCGCTTGGTGAGCCGCGGCGTGCCGAGCAGTGGCGCGAGGGCGACGATCAGCGCCCGCTCGTCCGGGCCGATGGTGATCGGCTGGGCCGTGCGAGGCGGCTTGGGCATGGTGGCGGGCGATGCCGCGCCGGCCGGCGGCGGTGGTGAGGCGGGGCGCTCGGCTGGGTCGGCAGGGCCCGTGGGTGTCGGTGCGGCGGCTGGGGCCGTGCCGCCCGCCGCCGCGGTGGTCGGTGCCGGCACGGGCGCGGGTGTTGATGTGGTGGAAGGCGCAGGCGCGGGGACCTGGGGCGGCGGCTTGTCGCCCGCGAGCGTGTCCACATACTCGCGCAGGTGCGTCGCACGCATCGGCGCCAGCGCGTAGGTGATCTGGAAGATCTTCTCCAGGTAGTTCTGCGGTGTGGACTCGCGCAAGTCGTCGCGTTCGGCGTCGGGCCGTGTGCCCAGCAGCTCGCTGTAGTGCACTTCCAGCGCCCGCGTGAGCCAGCGCGAGTCCACCGCCACGACGACGACGAACAGGTCCAGCGCCAGCAGCAGGTGCACCGCCTCCAGCATGGCCACGACCTGCGCCGGGCGGCAGCGGTCGAGGTCGTCGACGTACAGCACGATGCGGTCGATGGGCTTGATCTTCACGCGCGGCTTGACGCCCTCCGGCGTCAGGTCGTCGGGCGCGGGCGGCGGGTCCGCCGGTGCCTCGCGCAGGCGCTTCATGTACTGGGACAGCTCGCTGAAATCCTTGTGCACCAGCGAAATGATCCCCTGCTGCGCGCGGTAGGGGCCGCTCTGCACGCGCTCCTGCAGAAAGCTGCCCAGCCGGTGGGTCGGGTCCAGGGCGACCTGCTGGTTCATCAGCTCGGCCAGGTGCGCGCGCGCGACCTTGACGCGCTGCTCGCTGCTTTCCACCTCTCGCCGGGCGCGCTCCAACGAGTGGGCCTCGGCGTGGCTGCGCGGGTCGTCCGACGCCTTCAGGCGGGCCAGGCGTTCGTCGAACTCGGTCTGCACCTGGGCCAGGGTCCGGGTCAGGGTGTCGACCTTGGCCTTGGCGAGCTTCAGCGGCGCGATGACCGAACCGACCAGGCCCGCCACCGCCGTCAGCACCTGCGACACGCGTTGCTGCCAGGCATTCAGCCCGGCGTCATCCAGCCAGCCCAGGCCGAGCCCCGCCAGCCCGAGGCAGGCCAGCACCGGCAGGCCGATGCGCAGCGCCGGTCGCTCCAGCAGCGCGGCGCCGGTCTGGCGCAGTCGCTGGCCCGAACCCAGCAGCGCTCGCGCGGCCTGGTCGACGTCGTGGATCGTCTGGATCGGCGCGTGCCAGCCGGCCGCCTGCGCCAGCGCCGCGACCCGCGTGCTGACGGCCTGCTGGAGCGCCAGCAGCGCCTGCTTGTGCTGAAACTCCTCCTCGGCCTGGGCCAGCGCGAAGCGGCCGGTCTCGACCTCGGCCTGCGCTTCATGCACCGCGCCGCGGGCGAGCTTGATCTGCTCGCTCAGCCGCGCCCGGGCTTCGGCGGGGGTGACCTTCTCGTCCGTGGCGGAGACGGTGCGCCAGATCTCGTCGAAGATGTTCGTGACCAGGCTCGCCCACAGGTTGGCGTCTGATGCATGCCAGGCGTTGAACTCGATCTGCACGACCGAGGCGTGCAGCTCCGGCCGCTGCTCCTCCAGCAGCGCGCCGATCTGCCGCTTGATCTCCTCGATGAAGAAGGACTTGCCTGAACCCCAGTCCCCCAGCAGGCCGATGGACAGCGGCGGCTTCACGTCCTTGTCGAGGATGAGCCGGGCGAAGGCCGACGCTTCGGGGCCGATGCCGAGGTGGTCATCGCCCTCGTCCGTCTCCACGGCATAGCCGGCCCGCGGCTGTTCGGGCAGTGGCACGCCGGCCTCCTGCCACCAGACGGCCCAGTCGGACGGTGGGCGGCTGAGCGTGTCGGCGACCACAAATCGGTACCAGGCATCGCGTACACGCCCCAGGGCGTCCAGGCCCCCGGGTACCGCGGGCTGCACCAGCTCGTCCGGGCAGAGCAATGCAGCCGTCACCAGATCGCGGCCCCAGATCAGGCGGGACTGGCCATCAGTCGGCAGCGGCCGCAGTGCCCGTTCCAGCTGCGCACGCAGGGCGGGGGCGAACGTAGCCCCTTGCAACTCGGCACCTTCCGGTAGCGTCACGTTCGGCTCCGGCGGCAACAGCTGGCGCAGCCGATCGAATGCGGGGGACTTGGCTTGCACTCGCGCGCGGATGACGGTCAGCAGGTGCACGGGGGAGATCGGCTCGTCACCTGCCAGCGCGGCGGCAATCCGCAATGTGGCGAAGACGTGCCCTTCCATGCGCCGGGGGTGGGTGAGCGGATCCTCGGCCGTCGCCGCGGACGTCGCAGGAGGCACCGGTTTCGGCGCCACCGGGCCCGCCGTTTGCGCGGCCGCGGACAGCACTGCCTGCAGTTCCCGCACCCATGCTTGACGGTCGATACCCAGCGCGCGGAAGTCTTCAGCGTGGTAGTCGTGGGTCGAGAGCATCGCCAGAAGTACATCGGCAGGCTCAATGATCCGGCGAGGGTGCGCGGCCTGCTCGCCCAACTCGATCGCCCGGATGGCAGAAGCCGAGAACGATCGCGGAAAGGGCAGTCTGCCGGCATCTACCTTCGACGCTTCCTCGTAGCGCAGAACATCTGACTTCAATCGTCGCAGCAATTCCGGCAGCGCCTGCGCCCGGTTCAACGCGTCGCGGAGCCAGACGGCCATGCGCATCTCACCAAGCGAGAGGGCAAGAAGAAGGGACGTGAACGAAACGTCAACCGCATCTTGCTGGGGCTGGACATAGCGCGCGCGGCGCAGGGCCGCTGCAAGGTCCTCTCCGACCTGGACACTCCGGCCGGCATCGGCCTCCGGCGTGAGCAGCTCGACGATCGAGGCGCCGTTATCACCGGGAGTTGGCTCCCGCTCATCAGCCATCATCTTGGTATCTCCCTGATGCGGTCGCATGTTCTACGTCGGCCGCATGTGGCGTCAATCCGCCAGCCGTGGTGGGCGCACGCGCAACCGGGGGATGACGGGCTTGCCACAATCCGGGCTCAACCCGTCACTCGCTTCACGCCATGCGCTGTTTCCTCCTCGCCACCGTCCTCGCCACGTCCCTCGCCGCGCACGCCCAGGTCAAGGTCGACGACCCCTGGGTGCGTGCCACCGTCGCGCCGCAGAAGGCCACCGGCGCCTTCATGCAGCTCACCGCCACCAAGGCTGGCAAGGTCGTTGCCGCCAGCTCGCCCGTGGCCGAGAGCGTCGAGATCCACGAGATGAAGATGGACGATGGCGTCATGAAGATGCGCGCGGTCGACGCGCTGCCGCTGCCTGCCGGGCAGCCGGTGGCGCTCAAGCCCGGCAGTTACCACGTCATGCTGCTGGGTCTGAAGGCACCCATCAAGGCCGGCGACAGCGTGCCGCTCACTTTGATCGTGGAAGGCGAGAACCATCAGCGCACGACCGTCGAGATCAAGGCCGAGGCCCGCGCACGCTGAGGCTGCGCCCACCCTGGCCACGGGGCTTCAGCTCCTGCGGCGCCGGCCGATAACCGGGAACGAACCCGCTGATTCCGTCATGCTGCCCCCCGTTTCCTCCGTGCCGAACACCGCTGCGGCGCCCTCCGCGGCGCCGGTGGTAGCGCGCCCGCCCGAGGCGCGGGATGCCTCGGTCGTTGTGACGGTGTCGCGTGGCGGGCAGCGGGCTGCCGCCTCGCAGGACGCCGCCAAGATCGCCACCGGCATCGTGCATGCGACCGCCGACCTCAACCACGACGGCACCGTGTCCGACCAGGAGCAGCAGACCGAAGACGCCCAGCTCACGCTGAAGAAGGCGTTGATGGAAGGCAGTCCGAACCTGGAAGAGGCCCTACAGGCCTACCAGACGATTGCCGCGATGGCCGACGCCCAGCGCTGAGCGCCCGCGCCTGCTCAGGGCATCCCGGCGATGCCGGCGATCCCGTCAGCCAGGCGCGGCCACAGGGCCTCGGGCAGGTCGTGCCCCCAGCCCGGGAGGGTTTCGAGCCGGGCACCGGGAATGCGCCGCGCCAGGTCATGCGCCGCGGCCACCGGGATCAGCGCGTCGCTCTCGCCATGCAGTACCAGTGTCGGCGCGGTGATGCGCGGCAGCCGCTCGGCGCGGTGCGTGTCCGCGGCGATCGCCACGAGCTGCCGGGCCACGGCCTGCGGGCGGAAGGCCCGCTTCACGGTCTGGGCGATGCGCGCGCGCAGCACCTGCGGCTCTGGCGGGTAGCCGGGGCTGCCGATGACGCCGTACAGCATCGCGTAGTGCTCCACCACGTGCTCGAACTTCTGCGCCGGCGTGCTGGCCGGGCGCGGGCGCGACAGCATCGCGCGGCGCACCTTGAGGCTTTCCTTGGGCAGGCTGCGGTGGCCGCTGGTGGTCATCATCAGCGTGAGGCTCTTCACGCGCTGGCCATGGGCGAAGCCCAGGTGCTGCGCGATCATGCCGCCCATCGACGCCCCGCAGACGTGGGCCCGGTCGATGCCGAGTGCGTCCAGCACGCCGACGGCATCGCGCGCCAGGTCGGCGATCTGGTAGGGCGCCTTCACGGGCAGGCCGAAGGTGTGCAGCAGGGCCGCGACGGGGATGTTGGGCACGCCGAGCGCATCGAAGGACTGGCTCAGCCCGACATCCCGGTTGTCGAAGCGGATCACGCGAAAGCCCCGCGCGACCAGCTGCTCCACGAGGCCATCCGGCCAGGCCACGAGCTGCATGCCCAGGCCCATGATCATCAGCAGCGGCTCGCCATCGTCGGGGCCGTGCACCTCGACTTCGAGGCGCACGCCATTGCAGGACAGCTGCATCAGCGGTGACGGGATCAGCCGAGGTCGGACTGTCGCTCGACGACGCGCGACACCAGCCCGTAGGCGATGGCCTCGTCGGTGCTCATCCAGAAATCGCGTTCGATGTCGACGGCCACGCGCTCCAGCGGCTGGCCGGTCTCGCGCGCGATGACCGCGGCGATGCGCTCGCGGGTGCGGATGATTTCCTTGGCCTGGATCGCGATGTCGCTCGCCTGGCCACCGGCGCCACCGGCCGGCTGGTGGATCATGAAGCGCGTGTTCGGCAGCGCCAGGCGCCGTTCCTTGGGCGCGGCGAGGTAGATGTGCGTGCCGGCGCTGGCCACCCAGCCGGTGCCGATCACGGTGACCGGGGCACGCACGAAACGGATCATGTCGTGGATGGCGTCACCGCTCTCCACATGGCCGCCGGGGCTGGAGATCAGCAGCGTGATGGGCGCATCGGATTCCTGGCTCAGCGCGAGCAGGCGCCGGCAGGTGGCATGGGCCATCTTGTCGTCGATCTCGCCGAAGATCATCACGAAGCGGCTCTTGAAGAGCAGCTGCTCTTCCATCTTCTCGGGGGCGTCTTTCTTGGCGGCCTTGTCGTCGGCAGCGAGGGTGTGGTGGTGCATGGCTCGGGTCCGGTTGAAGGCGATACCTTACCGCGAGTTCGTCACGCGGTCCTCGGAAGGGCTCTTGGCCGGATGCGGCCGTGCGGCGGGACGCCGCCCGCTCACTCGCTGGCGCCGCCCGGCGTCTTGTAGAACCAGCGCCGCGCGCCCTTGGGCTCGAAGGGCGTCCAGGAGCCTTCGGGCTGGGCGAGCCGGTCGGCCAGTGCGTACAGCGCCATGGGGTTGAAGCCCAGGCCGATGTGGCTGGCATGCACCTCGATGTTCTCGACCAGCGGCCCCGGCTCATTGACGCTGCAGCGCCAGGCCACCACGCCGTCGGTCTTCGAGTAGATGGACGTCGTGGGCACCGGCGGCGCCTGTCGGATGGCGGCCATCAGCTCGGGGTCGTTCGAGGTGTGGCCGCTGACCAGTTCGAAGAAGCGCCAGGCATTCGTCGCCCGCGGGTGCCCGGTGAAGGGCGTGCCCAGTGTGATGACGCAGCGCACGAGGTCCGGGCATTCCTTGGCCAGTTCGCGGGCGTAGATGCCGCCCAGGCTCCAGCCCAGCAGGCTGACCTTGCGGTGATGGCGCCGGTGCAGGGCCTGCAGGTCGTGCTTGATCTGTTCCAGCACGCCGGCCCGCGGCCCGAAGTTGAAGCCCTGGCCCCAGGGCTGGGTCATGTAGCCGATGCTGTCGAGCAGGGCGCGCAGCGGCGCCGTGGTGAGGTCATTCGCGCCGAGGCCGGGGAAGACGAGCACCGGATGGCCGTCACCGTGCGGCAGCTTCTTCAGCCAGGGCGTGGCGGCCAGCAGCGCGGCGTACTCCCAGGGCGCGCGGCCTTCCAGCAGCAGCAGCCAGGCGTTGGGGGCGCGCAGGTCGGACCAGTCAGGCGGCGTCAGGGCCGGGGCGTTCTGCCAGCGCGAGAAGCGCGGCGTGCGGGAAGCGGGCATCAGGGCGGAGAGGGCAGGCACAGCCCCGGCATGTTAGCCAGCCGTGGCGCGTTTCCGAGGCGTGCTTGCCCGGGGCTTGGCTGTCGCCTTGGCGACGGCTCGGCGCTTGGCGGTGGCCTTCTTGGCCGGGGCTTTGCGCGCGGCCACCCGCGTCGGCGGTGGGGTGACGTCGGCCGGCTCGGCCACCGGCAGGGCCTGGAACTCCATGAACGCAGCCTCCACATAAGCCGCCAGTTCAGCGGTCTCGGGCAAGGCCTCGCCGCAGGCCATCAGGCCGATGTCCAGCGACTGGTTGTAGGTCTGCACCGTCACGTTCAGCGCCAGGCCGTGCACGGCGATGGACGTGGGGTAGTTGGTGACCATCCGGGCGCCCGCCAAGTACAGCGGCATCTGCGGGCCGGGCACGTTGGAGATGACGACGTTGGCGATGACGGGCAGCTTCTCGGCCACCTTGGCGCGGCCGTACAGCATCGCGCCGGCCTGCATCAGCCACGGGATGCCCAGGCTCGGGAAGTCGGTCGGCATCAGGCTCTTGAGCTGGTTCATCTGCGCCTTCATGGCCTGACTGGCGGCCATCACATGCGCCAGCCGCTCGGCGGGCTGGGCCAGGTGCGTTCCCAGGCTCATCAGCGTCATCGTGGCCTGGTTGTTGGACGTGGTGTCGCCCGCTGCCCGCGTGGACACCGGCACGGCGGCGATCAGGCTCTTGCGAGGCAGCGGGCCGTGCTTGCTGAAGTAGCGGCGCAGCGCGCCGCCGATGACGAACAGCACCGCATCGTTCAGGCTCGCGCCGTGGCGCTTGCGGGTGCGGTTGAGTTCGGCCAGCGGCAGCGTGACGGCTGCGAACGAGCGCGTGGCCGACAGGCTCACGTTGAAGCGGGTGCGGGGTGCCGGCCCGAGGCTGGAGACGGCGGTCTTGCCGCGCACGACGGCGGTGGTCTGCGAGGCCACGTCGGCCAGCAACTGGCGCAGCTTGCTGACCGAGGCCCCCGCCGCGGCGCCGCCCACGTAGCCCACGGCCATGTTGCCGAGGATGCCGGCCGCGCTCGGCAGCGAGCGGGCGAGCTTGACGGTCTGCTTCCACTGCTGCGAGACGGCCGCACGCAGCAGGCCCACCGTGCCGAGCTGACCGCGCTTCTTGCCGCGGGCGGCGATGGCGTCCACGGCGCGCGGCTCGGGGCTCAGGTCGAGGATGACCTGGGCCAGGGCCACGGCGGCCTGACCGTCGACCGCCGCGTGATGCAGCTGCGTGTACAGCGCCACGCGCGTCTGACCCTCGGGGCCGGGCTCCAGGCCCGTGAAGACGTGGAACTTCCACAGCGGACGGCTGCGGTCCAGCAGCACCGGGTGCAGGGCAGCCACCTGGGCTTCCAGCGCGGCCATGCCGCGGCCTTCGGGCAGGGGGATTTCGACGATGTGTTCTTCGAGGTCCGGGTCGGCATCCACCCAGCCCGGGTTGGACAGGCCCAGCGGCATCGTCAGCAGCTTGCGGCGCAGCGCTGGCAGCAGCGGCAACCGGGCCCGCATGTGCTCCCGCAGGTCCTCGACGAAATCCCCGTCGTAGCCCTCGGGCAGCTCCAGCACATGCAGCGCGCCGACATGCATCGGCATCTGCGGCGTCTCCAGATACAGGAAGCTGGCGTCCAGGCCTGCAAGCTGTTTCATGCGCTGTCTCCGTCTCGTGACAGCCAGCATACCGGCGATTTCACCGGAGGCCCCAGGGCCGACCCCTCCAGCGACGCCGGCCGATCCGGCTTTGCCGGTCGGCCTGGCGTGCCCCCTCGGGGGGCCGGCGAAGCCGGTAGGGGGGGTCAATCTTCAGGTACGAAGATCCAAAGGAGGATGTACAGGAAGATGCCGCTGCCGAAGGCCAGGAAGAGCACCGTGAAGATCAGGCGCCACACCCAGGAGTCCAGGGCGGTTGCGCGGGCAATGCCGCCGCAGACGCCGCCGAGCCAGCGGTCCATGCGCGAGCGGCGGATGCCGTTGACGGCGCCGACGTTCGGGCCGGTGGCATGCCCGGCCGCGGCGGCCTGGCCGTCCAGCACGCGCGCCTTGGCCTTGGCGAACTCCTCGTCGTTCAGCACCCCGCGGGCATGCAGGTCGGCCAGTTTGGTGAGTTCGTCAGCATCGTTCATGGGAGCTCCTCTCGGTGTTGATGAGACGAAGCCTAGCGTCACCGCGTCGGCCGGCCATCCCTGTGCGACAGGCCGTCGATTCCGCGGGATGCGGTCGCGGAAATCAGCGGACAGGCTGCTTGGCCGGATCGATGTCCACGTACTGCCAGAAGTCCTGCCAGAACAGCGGCCGGCGGTAGCCGGTCATCCAGGGCTGCTCGATGTCGGTGACGATGCGGTGCACGTGGACCTTGTAGGCCATGTAGGTCACCGCCAGCCGCTTGGCCTCCTTGAACAGCGCCTCGCGCTCGGGTCCGTCGGGCATGGCCTGGATGCGGTCGTACAGCGCGTCGAAGCGTTTGTCCTTGAAGCGCGGCAGGTTCTGTGTGCCGCTGGCCGGCCCGTAATAGCGCTGCAGGGAGCCGGCACCGTCGGGCTGGGCGGCGGTGGAGCCCACCGGCCACATCTGGTAGTTGCCCGCCTGCGCGGCCTTGAGGTTCTCGGGCCACTGCTGGATCTTGAGCTTGAGACGGATGCCGACAGCCCGCATCGACTTCTCCCACAGCTCGTCGATCGATCGGCTGAGTGAGTTGGGCTCGGTGTTGCGGGTGATGACGAGCGGGCTGCCGTCGGGCATGTCGCGCCAGCCATCGCCGTCTTTGTCGACATAGCCGTACAGGTCGAGCAAGGCCTTGGCGCGCGCCGGGTCGAAGTCGCTCATTTCGGTCTTGAAGGCCGGGTCGTAGCCGGTGGTGTTCGGCACGACGGGGGCCTGCGCCGGCACGCCCTGGCCACGGCGTGCGAGGCGGATCTCCTTGTTGACGTCGTAGGCCAGCGAGATCGCCCGGCGCAGCGCCACCTTCTCGGGCGCCATGCCACCGATGACCGGGTCGTCCATGTTGAAGCAGGTCAGCGTCATGTCCGGCGCCAGCGTGAAGACAGCCTGCATGCCACGCTTGGCGAGGTTGGGCGCCAGCTTGCCGCCCGGCGCGGCCTGGGTGATGAACTCCTCCGGCACGCGCTCGATGAAGTCGTGCTCGTTGTTCAGGAAGGCCAGCCAGCGGGGCTGCCGCTCCACGATGATGTCCACCACCACCCGGTCGACGATCGGCAGCCGCTTGCCCTTGAGCCTGGCGAGGATCGCCTGGCCCTCGGCATCTTCGGCGGCCGGCTGGGCCTCGTAGTGGCGCTCGCGGTAGCCGGGGTTGCGCACCAGCACGATCTGCGAGCTGCGGCGCCAGTCCTTCAGCACGAAGGGGCCGGTGCCGACCGGGTGCTCCATGATCTTGTCGCCGTAGAACTCCACCACCTCGCGCGCCACGGCGCCGTACAGGTCGTTGCCGGCCAGGATCGACTCCACCAGCCGGGGCCGTGCCTCGACGGTCTTGATCTGCAGCGTGTAGCGGTCCAGCGCCTTCAGGCCTTCCACCTCGGTGTCGTAGGGGAAGGGCTTCTTGGCCTTGAGGACCTGGCTGCGCAGTTCGCTGAGGCCGACGATGCCCGCGTCCTCGTAGCTGACCCAGCCCTGCGCGTTGTTGGCCGGGTCGGCATAACGCTTGATGCTGTAGACGAAGTCCTGCGCGGTGAGTTCGCGCTTCTTGCCCTGGAATGCCGGGTCGTCGGCGAAGTAGATCCCGGGGCGGATCCTGATGCGGAAGGTCTTGTAGTCGGCGCTGATCTCCGGCTCGCCCTCCGCCACCAGCGGCACGATGCGCGTCGGCCGCGCCAGTGGGTCATACGTGTAGGGGGACTCGAAGATGTGCGAGGTGACGGTGCGCGAGTAGATGTCCGACAGGCGCACCGGGTCGAAGCCCGTCTCGGCCTGCAGGAAGGCATAGCGCAGTGTCTTGACGGGTGGCGAGGGCTCGGCGGCCTGCGCGGCAGGCAGGGCCAGGGTGAGCGCGGCAGCGAGCGCGGCGAGGGCAGCAGACAAGGGCTTCATGACTTGGCCTTCGGTTGAGCGGCGGGGTCGACGTCGATGTACTTCCAGAAGTCCCGCACGAAGATGTTGCGGCTGTAGCCCTTCACCCAGGGATGGGCCATGTCCGTCCAGATGCGGTGCACGTGGAACTTGTACGGCGCGTAGGCCACCAGCAGGCGCTGGCCTTCGGCCATCAGCGCCTGGCGCTCGGGGCCGTCGGGCAGCACCTTCTGCTTCTCGTAGATCGCATCGAACGCGGGCAGCTCGAAGCGTGGCTTGTTGGCATGGCCCTTGGCCTTGCCGGAGCCGAGCGCGAGGAACGTGTCGCCGTCGGGCGTCGTGCCGACCCAGCCCACGCCCCACATCTGCAGCTTGCCGGCGTTGGCGGCCTTGAGCTGCTCGGGGAACTTGCCGATCTTGAAGGTCATGCGGATGCCGATGGCGGCCATGTTCTTCTGCCACTGTTCGGCGAGTTGACGGCGCTCACCGTCGGCGAGTGTCGAGTATTCGATGGTCAGCGGCTCGCCG
Organism: Burkholderiales bacterium; assembly: GCA_003963005.1. GTDB lineage: Bacteria > Pseudomonadota > Gammaproteobacteria > Burkholderiales > Burkholderiaceae_C > Pelomonas. The sequence goes on along the minus strand of RXJW01000003.1, from coordinate 43,352 downwards.
TTGGGCTGCTCGCGCCAGCCGTCGCCATCGCGATCCTTGTAGCCGTACATGTCCAGCAGCGCCTTGGCCTTGGCCACGCTGTACTCCGTCATCTCGGACTTGAAGGCGGGGTCGTAGCCGAACACCGTGGTCGGGATCGGCCCCTGGCTCATGATCGCCTGGCCACGGCGCACCAGGCGGATCTCCTTCTCCAGGTCCACCGCGAGGTTGATCGCGCGGCGCAGCGCGATCTTCTCGGGGGTGTAGCCACCCACGACCGGGTCCTCCATGTTGAAGTAGCTCAGCGCGATGTCGGCACGCGGGTAGCGGATCATCGTGATGCCCTGCTTGGCCAGGTTGGGCGCCAGCTGGTTGCCGGGCATGGCCACACCGGCGAAGTCGATGGGCACCTCTTCGATGACATCCGCCTCGCCGCGCAGGAAGGACAGCCAGCGCGGCTGGGCTTCCTCGATGATGTCGATGATGACGCGGTCCACCAGCGGGAGCTTGCGGCCCTGCAGCGCGGCGACCTCGGCCTTGAGTTGGTCGCTGGCGTCCGGAGGCGCCGTCTCGGCGTAGCGCACCTCGCGGAAGTTCGGGTTCTTCTCGAGCACGACGCGCGAGCTGCGGCGCCATTCGCCAAGGCGCCACGCCCCCGTGCCGACCGGGTGCTCCATGATCTTGTCGCCGTAGTACTCGACCACCTCCCGGGCCACCGCGCCCAGAAAGCCCGCATCACTGAACTGGTAGACGAAGCGCGGGTCCGGCACGCCGAGCTTGATCTGGAAGGTGTAGCGGTCCAGCGTCCTCAGGCCCTCGACCTCGCGGTCGTAGTCGAAGGGCTTCTTGGCCTTCATCAGCTCGCGCCGCAGCTCGGAAAGTCCCAGGATCCTGGCGTTTTCGAGCAGATACAGGTTGCCGCTCTTGAGCTTGGGGTCGTAGTGGCGCTTGATGCTGTAGACGTAGTCGGCCGCCGTCAGCTCGCGCTTCTGGCCCTTGAAGGCCGGATCGTCGCTGAAGTAGATGCCGGGCTTGACCCGCATCGTGAGGGTCTTGAAGTCCGCGCTGATCTGCGGCATCTCGGCCAGCGTGGCCGGGCGCAGCTTGAAGGGGCGGGCGCCGAAGTCGTATTCCAGCGGCGCGTCGAAGATGCCCGAGGCGATGGCCTTGGAGTAGAGGTCGGTGATCTGCGCAGGGTCGAAACCGGTTTCAGCGACCTTGAAGGCATAGCGCAAGACCTTCTGCGGTTCGGGACTTTGGGCCTGCGCGGCGGTCAGACCGAAGCTCAGAACCAGGGTGCACAGCAGGGCGGGCAGCTTCATGACGGACAGGGGGATCGGCGGAAGTCGCGGAGTCTAGTGAAACCGGCATGCCGGCAGGGCGGGTCGCTCGCATAGACTCCGGGCCGTTTTGTCGCGCAACCCCGTGTCACCCGCGGGGTTTGTGGTTTCTTGGGAGCCCCACTGGAGTCCTTGATGGCGGCCTATCTGATCCGACGCCTCTGGCAGATGATCCCGACCCTGCTCGGCGTCGTCCTGCTCGTGTTCTTCCTCTTCAAGTATTTCGGAAGTGATCCTTCCGTGATTCTTGGTGGATTGAACGCAAGCCCTGAGCAGATCGAATCCATCCGCGAGCAGCTGGGCCTGAACAAGCCGGTTTGGGAGCAGCTCTACCTCTTCGTCAAGCAGATCGTCACCTTCGACTGGGGCAAGAGCTGGGCGACGAACGAGTCGGTCGCCCACCTCTTTTCCACGCGCTTGCCGGCCACGCTGACGGTGACGGTGCCCATCCTGATCCTCGAGGTCTTGCTCGCGATCCCGTTCGCACTGGCCGTGGCCACCGTGCGCGGCAGCCTGACCGACCGCGCCGTGATGATCTGCACGACCGTGGCGGTGTCCATTTCGCTGCTGGTGTACGTGATCCTGGCGCAGTACCTGTTCGCCTTCCGCCTGGGCTGGTTCCCGGTGCAGGGCTGGACGGCCAGCCACGGGACCAACCTCACCACCTACGCGCCGCTGCCGGTGCTGGTGGCCGTGGCCGTGTCGCTGGCCCCGCAGATTCGCCTGTACCGCAGCTTCTTCCTCGACGAAATCGGCCAAGACTACGTTCGCACCGCACGCGCCAAGGGCTTGACCGAGCGCACCGTGCTGCTCAAGCAAGTGCTGCGCAACGCGATGATCCCGATCCTCACGAACGTGTCGGTGCTGCTGCCTGGCGTGCTGGTGGGCAGCTTCCTGATCGAGGTGTTCTTCTCGATCCCGGGCCTGGGTCGCGAGCTGCTGCTGGCGGTGAACCGCGGCGACTACCCGGTGCTGCAGGCCTTTGCCATCTACCTGGCGGCACTCACGATGAGCTTCAACCTGTTCGTCGACCTCCTCTACAAGCTTGTCGACCCGCGGGTGGTCCTCAAATGACAACGGCTGTTTCCTCTTCCGGCGGCGTGTGGGCCGCCTCCTGGCGGCGCCTCAAGACCGACCGCGTCGGCATGGTCTGCATGACCATCGTCGGGGCCTTCCTGGTGCTGGTGCTGCTCGCGGCCACCGATCTCATCGCCGCCGGCTGGCAGAAGGAGATCGGCGTGCCGAACGCGCCGCCGACGCTCGTCGGCCCGAAGCCCCAGGAGGACACCGGGGCCATCGTCGCGCCCAAGGGGCCCAACGTCGACCTGAGCGACATCGACCCGCTGGCTCCGCGCTACGGCGAATGGGCCGAGCGCGCCAAGGCCTTCAAGACCGAGGAGATCGTCAAGTCCGAGACGCTGCCGCTGGGCGGTGACCGCCTGGGCCGCGACGTGTTGTCCAAGGTGGTGAAAGGTGCCGAGGTGTCCATCGTCGTCGGCCTGGCGGCCGCGCTCGTGGCCACGCTGATCGGCACCGTGCTGGGAGCCCTGTCCGGCTTCTTCGGCGGCAAGGTGGGCGATTTCCTGGAGTGGGTCTACAACGTCTTCACCGCCATCCCGAGCATCCTGCTGATCTTCGCGTTCGCGGCCATCTTCCCGCGCGGCATCGGGGCGGTGGTGTGCATCCTGGCGTTCACCGGCTGGACGGGCATCTACCGGCTCATCCGGGCCGAGTTCATGAAGCACCGGGTGCGTGAGTACGTGCGCTCGGCCGAGGCCATCGGCGCGAGCCAGTGGTCGCGGATGTTCAAGCACATCCTGCCCAACGTGTCGCACGTCGCACTGGTGCAGCTCTCGCTGCACGTGGTGAGCTTCATCAAGAGCGAGGTCATCCTGAGCTACCTCGGCCTGGGCGTGAGTGTCGACCAGGTCTCCTGGGGCACGATGCTGGCCGAGGCGCAGAACGAGATGATCCTCGGCTACTGGTGGCAGCTCGCCGCCGTGACGGCCTTCATGGCCGTGTTCGTCACCGCCTTCGCGCTGTTCACCGACGCACTGCGTGACGCGCTGGACCCGAAGTTGAGGGGCCTCGAATGAGCCAACTGCTGAGCATCCAGGACCTCCAGGTCGCCTTCCGCATGGGCCGGACCGACGGCGTCATGCAGCGCCAGCTGGCCGTCAAGGGTGTGAGCTTCGACGTGCCCGAGAACAGCACCGTGGCGCTGGTGGGCGAGTCCGGCTCGGGCAAGAGCGTGACGGCCATGTCGGTGCTGAACCTGCTGCCGAGCAATGCCGAGCGCGAAGGCCGCATCCTGTTCCAGGGCCGCGACCTGCTGCAGGCCTCGCTGCCGGACCTGCAGGCCCTGCGCGGCAAGGACATCGCCTGTGTCTTCCAGGACCCGATGAGCTCGCTCAACCCGGTCTTCGACGTGGCCACGCAGATCTGCGAGCCGCTGATGAAGCACATGGGCATGAGCCGCCGCCAGGCGCTCGTGCGGGCGGAGGAGCTGCTCAATGAGGTGGGCATCCCCGAGCCGAAGCGGCGCCTGTCGGCCTACCCGCACGAGATGTCCGGCGGCCAGCAGCAGCGCGTGATGATTGCCGTGGCCCTGGCCTGCAGTCCGAAGCTGCTGATTGCCGACGAGCCGACCACCGCGCTGGACGTGACCATCCAGCGCCAGGTCATGGAGCTGATGGCCAGGCTCAAGCAGACCCACAAGATGAGCCTGCTGTTCATCTCGCACGACCTCGGCGTGGTGGGCGAGATTTCCGACCATGTCGTCGTGATGCGCCATGGCCAGGTGCGCGAGAGCGCGCCGGTGGCCCGCATCTTCAGCGATCCGCAGGACGCCTACACCAAGGCCCTGCTCGCCTGCCGGCCCTCGCTGACCGAGAACCCGGCGCGGCTGATGGTCATCGACGACCACATCGCCGGCCGGGCTGCGTCCACCGACATCAAGGCCAAGGCGGCGGACGCACCCGTCGTGCTGGAAGTGACCGGCCTGCGCAAGAGCTTCTGGCTGAAGCAAGGGCTCTTCGGCAAGCGCGAGTTCCAGGCCGTCAAGGGCGTGAACTTCAAGCTGCGCAAGGGCCACACGCTGGGCGTCGTGGGCGAATCCGGTTCCGGCAAGACGACGATGGGCCTGACCCTGCTGCGCCTGCACGAGCCGACCGGGGGCCAGGTGTTGTTCGAAGGCCGCGACCTGCTCAAGATGAGCGGGGCCGACTGGCAGCAGATGCGCCGCCGCATCCAGGTCGTCTTCCAGAACCCCTACGCCTCGCTGAACCCGCGCTTCACCATCGGCCAGACGCTGCGCGAGCCGATGGAGATCCACGGCATCGGCCAGGATGCCGCCGACCGCGATGCCCGCGCCGTGGCGCTGCTGCAGCGCGTGGGCCTGGACGACAGTGCGATGGCCAAGTACCCGCACGAGTTCTCCGGCGGCCAGCGCCAGCGCATCGCGATCGCACGCTGCCTGACGCTGCAGCCCGAGGTGCTTGTGCTGGACGAGGCGGTGTCGGCGCTCGACGTCTCGGTGCAGGCCCAGGTGCTTAACCTGCTGAAGGACCTGCAGGATGAGTTCGGCCTGAGCTACATCTTCATCAGTCACGACCTGGCCGTCGTCAAGTTCATCGCAGACGAGGTGCTCGTGATGCAGAACGGCGATGTCGTGGAGCAGGCGCCCACCCAGGCATTGATCAGTGCGCCGCGCGAGGACTACACCCGCCGTCTGCTGGGGGCCGTGCCCCGTGGTTACAGACCGACGGCTGCCTGAGCTGCCTAACCGGGCGGGCCGGCGGTAACGTGCAATTTCAACGCTCCTGGGCCCCATCGGGGGCGACAGGAGGCGTGAACCGCGCTGAAATGTCCTGGCAAGGCGGTCAGACCGCCCGGCCTACCGATTGATGCACCCACCCCTGGCTTCACGTTCGACGCTGTGCGCGGCCCTGGCCGCGCTGGCGTTGTTGTGCGCCTGCTCGCCGGGTGGCGGCGATGCGCAGCCCCCGGCGTCGGCGGCCTCGGTCCCGGCCGATCAGCGGCTGGCGCGCGAGCTGGACCGGATTGAGCGTGCGGCCCGCGCCAAGCCGGCCCTGCTGGAGCAGGAGCTGCGCAGCATCGGCGCCGGCCTCGAGCCCGGCAGCGCGGCGGAGCTGGATGTGCTGGCGCTCAGGGCCTGGCTGTCGGCACTCGCGCGCGACCGGGCCCTGACGGACGGCATCTGCCAAAAACTGCGCGATTGGCCAGCGGGCCCGCTGCGCGCCAGCGCGGTGGTCGCCGCAGCGACGGCCGCTGCTGAATACCTGCGTGTGCAAGGGGATCTGCGTGAAGCCCGCAAGACGCTGCTCGCCGTGGATCTGTCCCAGGCCAGCGCCGCCAACCCGGTGATCCGGTGGCGCTACCACGACCAGCTCGCCGGCATCAGCAGCGATTCCGGCGAACTCGATGCATCGCTCAATCAAGGCCACGTGGCACTGCGCCTGGCCGAGCAGATGGGGCAGCCCTGGCGCATGGCGCTGGCGCTTGTGGAGCTGTCCTACACGTCCAACCGTGCCGACACACCGGCGCGCGCCCGGCAGCTCATCGGGCAGGCACTTTCCGAGGCCCAGAAGGACCCCGATCCGATGACGCTCAATCGCGTGTACACGATGCGGGGCATCGTCTACTCCTCAGACGCCGATTCGGGGATCACCCTGCAGGCCTATTCCGACGCCCTGGAGCAGGCGTCACGCGCAGGTGCGGACGCCGTGCGTGCCTTGGGCCTGGCCAATCTCGCCGACTACCACCTGCGCCAGGGGCACTGGGCACGAGCGCTGGAACTGGCCGAGCAGGCCCTGCCGCTGGCCCGCGCCGCGCGGCACGCCAGTGCCGAGAGCGTTGCACGTGCCAACATCGGCTTGGCCAAGATCGCGATGGGGCGTGTGGCCGAAGGGCGCGACGATGTGCGTGCCAGCAACACGCTGGACGAACAAAAGGGTGCGCTGTCGGACGCCTCGGTGGGCTGGGAGGAACTGGCCGGCTACCTGGAGAGGGCCGGTGACCTGGCGGGTGCCGTGGGCGCCTACCGCGAGCACCGGCGCGTCAGCGAACGCGTGCTGCGTGACGAGACCCGCAAGCTGCTGCTCGAGGCCCAGGAGCGCCAGGATGCCGAGCAGCGGGCCCGCGACATCGAGTTGCTCAACCGCGACAATGCACTGAAGGCCGAGCAGGTCCACCAGCGCAACCTGGCCCTGATGCTGTGGGCAGCCCTGGGCGGCTGCGTGCTGGTGTCGCTCGGGCTGCTGTGGCAGGCCTTCCGCCGCGTGCGCCGCACCAACGAAGCCCTGGCGCACAGCAACGCCTCGCTCAAGCGCCAGAGCGAAACCGATCCGCTCACCGGCCTGGCCAACCGGCGCCACTTCCAGTCGGCGATCAAGAGCCTGTCCAGCGGGGACGGCCTGGCTGCCAGCGTCTTCCTGATCGACATCGACCACTTCAAGCGCATCAACGACAGCTACGGCCACGCAGCGGGCGACAGCGTGCTCATCGAGATGGCCTCACGGCTGCGCCAGGCCGTGCGTGACGACGACCTCATCGTGCGCTGGGGTGGCGAGGAGTTCCTGATCGTGGCACGGGCGCGCGAGGGCCCTTTTGCGGCGCAGCTGGCGCAGCGCCTCCTCGATCTGATCGGCGGCGAGCCCGTGCCCCAGGAGGGACGCCCCATCCCGGTCACGGCCTCCATCGGTTTCGTCAGCCTGCCGCTGCCGCCGCATGGGCTGCGGATGTCATGGGAGCGGGCCATCGATCTCGTGGACACGGTCATGTACCTGGCCAAGGCGCACGGCCGCAACAAGGCCTATGGCGTGGAGCGCATCGATGCCCCGGACGCGCTGGCCGCGGCGCAGCTCACGGCACGCCTGGAGGCTGCCTGCAGCGAGGGCCGCGTGGGCCTGCAGGTGCTGACCGGCCCGAGCGGTGCGCGGCCGGGCGAAGCGGCCGAGCACGTGCCGCGTGGAGCGAGCGCATGAGCCGGTGGTGGCGCCACTGGTGGGCTGGCTGGGGCCTGGCCCTGCCGCTGCTGGCGACGGCAGGGCCGGTGACGGCACCGGACCCGGCGAGCGAGGATGCCTTGCTGGCCAGCCTCGTCCGGCGGGCCTTCGATGCGCCGGAGGCCGTGCTGGCCGAGCTGCAGCAGCGCTGGCCGACCCACGCCGGGCCCGGCCAGCCGCGGGAGTCGGCGTGGCTGATGGCCCGCGGCCGCGTGCTGCTCCAGGCGGGCCGTGCCGAGGCGGCCGAGGCCGTGGCCGAGCAGTTGATGGCTCGCGCCGACGGTGTGGACCGCAGCTGGCTGTTGCGGGCGCTTGCGCTCGAGCGAGCCGGCAAGGCGGCGGCGCCTCTGGCCACACGGGCCCTGGCCGGCCTGGACAAGCAATGCCCGCCCGGCGACGAGCGGCGGGCCGTGCGCGAACTGGGCTGCGACTTCCGCAGTGCCTGGGAGGCGCTGCGCCTGCTGCAGCGGGAGCAGTTCGCGCAGGCGGCCTTCGCTGTCTCCGAGGCCAGCGCGCGCCGTGCGCTGGCCCTGGCGCGCGGCGGGGAGGACAAGCATCTGGCGGCCATCAGCCTGGGCATGCTGGCGGTGAGCCTGCAGGCCCAGGACAAGACGGATGCCGCGCGCGCCGAGCTGCGTGCGGCCGAGGTGGAGGCCAGCGGTGATCTGCTGGCTGCAGCCCGCGTGCGCAACTACGAAGGCGCCATCGAGCGCCGCGCGCGCGACATGGCTGGTGCCCGCAGTGCATTCGAGGCCGGTGTGCTGATCGCCGAACAGGCCGATGCCCCCCACCTGGCTGCCGTGCTGCGCTCCAACCTCGTCGATTCCTACATGCACCTCGGGCTGCTGAAGGAGGCCTTGGCCGTGGGCCAGCAGGCGCTGCCTGTGCTGCAGCGCTTTGGCGACCGCTACTACGAACGCGGCCTGCACCATAACCTCGCCATCGCCTACATCAAGCTGCGCCAGTTCGACCAGGCGAGGCAGGCGCTGGCCCGGGTGGGCGAGTTCGGCAACGATCCGGGTGACCTGGTGCTGCGCGCGCGCGAGCTGCGGGAGCTGGCCGACACCTGGGCCGAGGCCGGCCAGTTCAAGGAGGCGCTGGCTGCACTGCATGCCGAGCGCGATCTCAACGACCGCGCCAACGAGCGCAACCGCGCAGCCGCCCTCGAGGAGCTCGGCCGCAAATACGACAGCGCCGCCAAACAGCGGGACCTGGATCTGCTCGCGCGCGACGGCCAGCTCAAGGACCAGCAGCTGGCCAACCAGCAGCTCGCGCAGCAGGTCGGTCTGGCCGTGGGTGCCCTGCTGGTGCTCTCGCTGGCCTTGATCGGCGTCACGCTGGTGCGCATGCGCCGCGCGCAGGCCCGGCTCACCGCCAACCAGAGCCTGCTGCGGGCCCAGAGCGAGCGCGATCCGCTGACCGACCTGTCCAACCGCCGTCATTTCCTCGCGGTGATGGACCAGCGCACCCGCGAGCAGCCGGGCGAGGGCTTCGAGGGCGCGCTGATGATGATCGACATCGATCACTTCAAGAACATCAACGATTGGCATGGGCATGCGGCCGGGGATGCGGTGATCGTCGAGGTGGCCCGGCGCATCCGTGCGGCCGTGCGGGACAGCGACCTCGTCGTGCGCTGGGGGGGCGAGGAGTTCCTCGTCTTCGCGCCCGCCCTGCCGGGTGACGACCTGGCCCAGATGGCTGAGCGCGTGCTGCGGGGCATCGGAGGGGCGCCGGTGCAGACGCCCGAGGGGCCGCTGCGGGTCACCGCGTCGATCGGCTTTGCCAGCTTCCCGCTCGGCGGCGCCGCCGGGCCGGGCCTGCACCTGCATTGGGAGCAGGCGGTGAACTGGGCGGACATGGTGCTCTACAAGGCCAAGGCCGAGGGGCGCAATCGGGGGGTGGGCATCACGGCGGTCGAGGCGCCCAACGCGGATATGCTGGCGGCCCTGCTTCAGGATTTCGACGCGGCCTGCATCAACGGCCAGGTCCAACTTCGACAACTGCCCGGTCCGACATGAGTCCCGCACGGCCGCCCCGCTGGCCGACTGCTCCCCTGCCACGCCGTGAACTGCTCGCCTGGCTGGCTGCCGCCACTGCCGGTGCGGCTGCGGCGCAGCCCGGTGCGACCGCCGCCTGGCCCTCGCGGCCGCTGCGCATCGTCGTGCCCTTCGCACCGGGCGGCGCGAGCGAAGTCGCGGCTCGCCTGATGGCGCCCGAACTGCAGCGCAGCCTGGGCCAGCCGGTGCTCATCGACAACAAGCCCGGCGCCAGCGGCAACATCGGCAGCGCCGAGGTGGCCGGTGCCACCGACGGGCACACGCTGATGATGGGCGGCGCCGCCACGCACGTCATCAACCCGCTGCTGTTTCGCCGCCTGCCTTATGACGCGGTCAAGGATTTCGCGCCGGTCTGCCTGGTGGCGACGCTGCCGCTGGTGCTGGTGATGAACCCGGTGGTAGCCCAGAGCCTGGGTGTGCGCCGGCTGACCGACCTGATCCATGCAGCCACCGCGCAGCCGGGCCGGCTCCACATCGCCTCGGGCGGCAACGGCACGCCCACGCATCTGGCCGGTGAGCTGTTCAAGCGGCTCACGCAGACCTACATGCTGCACTTCCCGTACCGCAGCACCTCGTCGGCGCAGCAGGACGTCGTGGCCGGCAACATGGACCTGATGTTCGACGCCCTGCCCACAGCGCTCGCGCAGATCCGTGCCGGCAAGCTGCTGGCCCTGGGCGTGACGAGTGCCCGCCGCAGCGCGAGCCTGCCCGACCTGCCGACGCTGGAAGAAGCTGGCGGTCCGGCGCTGCGCGGTTACGAGGCCAGCACCTGGGCGGGCCTGTTTGCGCCCAGCAGCCAGCAGCCCGAGCAGCTGGCGCGGCTGCAGCGCGACAGTGTGGCCGTGCTGGCCAACCCGGTGTTGCGCGATCGGCTCACGCAGCGTGGCATGCTCGTGCATGGCAGCGGCGCGTCCGAGCTGGCGGCGCTGATGACCACCGAAACCGAGAAGTGGGCGCGCGTGCTGCAGCTGGCCGGCATCAAGGGCGACCGCTGACACGGCTGCACAGCCAGGAGATCGCCATGAGCGCCGCGCCAGGTCGTCCCAAGCCAGCTCGCTCCCGCCCGGCGGGACAGTGCGGAGCGCGAAGGGTGCACCCGTGAACCTCACCCGACGCCAGGCCACGGCCTGGGCCGGCAGTCTTGCGCTGCCTGCACGGGCCCAATCCCCGTGGCCAGCCCGGCCGCTGCGGCTGGTCGTGCCCTTCACGCCCGGCGGCACCACCGACCTGCTGGCGCGCGCTCTGGCGCCGGAACTGCAGCAGCGCCTCGGCCAGTCGGTCGTTGTCGACAACCGTGCGGGGGCGGGCGGCAACATCGGCTCGGCCGAAGTGGCCAAGGCCACCGACGGTCACACGCTGCTGATGGGCACCGTGGGCACGCATGCGATCAACGCCGCGCTCTACCCGCGCCTGCCGTTCGACCCGGTGAAGGACTTCGCGCCCATCACCCTGGTGGCAGCTGTGCCCAACGTGCTGGTGCTCAACCCGGCCCATGCGGCGCGGTACGGCATCCAGTCGGTGCCTGACCTGATCCGCGTCGCACGGGCCCGCCCGGGCCAGCTGAACATGGCCTCCAGCGGCAATGGCACGTCCATCCACCTGGCGGGCGAACTCTTCAAGGCGATGACGGGCAGCTTCATGCTGCACTTTCCCTACCGCGGCTCCGGGCCGGCGCTGATGGACCTGATCGCCGGGAACATGGACCTGATGTTCGACAACCTGCCCTCGGCACTGCCCCACATCAAGGCCGGCAAGCTGCTGGCTCTGGCCGTGACGAGCGCCCAGCGAAGCCCGGCGGCGCCCGAGCTGCCGACGGTGGCCGAGGCGGGTGGTGCCGTGTTGAAGGGCTACGAGGCGAGTTCGTGGTTCGGGCTGCTGGCGCCGTCCGGCCAGCCCGCCGATCAGGTGGCCCGCCTGCAGCGCGAGGCTGCCGCAGCGCTGAGCACACCCGGCCTGCGTGAGCGGCTGGCCGGGCAGGGTGCCGTCGCCGGCGGGGGCAGTTCGGCTGAATTCGTCGCGCTGATCGCCAGCGAATCGGCCAAGTGGGCGAAGGTCGTGAAGGTGTCGGGCGCCAAGGTCGACTGACGCCGCGCCCGCCCCGGGCCGGCATGAAGCCCGCCGATACTTGCGCCCGATGTTGCTGAAACCTCCCGCCACCTGGCGCGCCGACCTGCTGGCCGGCGCCGTGGTGGCCGTGCTGCTGATCCCGCAGAGCCTGGCCTACGCGATGCTGGCCGGGCTGCCGCCGCAGGTCGGCCTGTACGCGAGCCTGCTGCCCCTGCTGGCGTATGCCGCACTGGGCTCCAGCCCCGTGCTCGGGCTTGGGCCCGTGGCGGTGCTCGCGCTGATGATCGCGCAGGCGCTGGGCGGCCTGCCGCCGGGCGTGAGTGCCGAGGCGGGTGTGCTCGTGCTGGCGGCCGAGGTCGGCGCCGTGCTGGCACTGGCCGCGCTGCTGCGGCTGGATGCGCTGGCCTCCCTGCTGTCGGTGCCGGCGCTGCGCGGCTTCGAGAACGGGGCGACGCTGATGATCGCCGCCGGCCAGCTGCCGGTGCTGCTGGGCAGCACGGCGACCGGGTTCACGCTGCCGACCCTGGTCGCCTCGGCCTGGGACCGCGGCTGGCATGGGCAGAGCGCGCTGTGGGGGGGCGCCGCCATCGCCCTGCTTTTGGCCTCGCGCCGCCTCAGGCGGCCGCAGCTGGCCCGGCTGGCGCCACTGCTGCTGCTCGTGGCCGCCATGATGCTGTCGGCCTTCACGCCGGCGGCCCAGGGCGTGGCGCAGGTCGGTGCGCTGCCGTCGCTGGCTCTGCCGCTGGGCCTGCCGCCACGGGACGCCGCCGTGTGGCTGCACCTGCTGCCTTCGGCCGCGCTGGTGGCGTTGATGGGGTTCGTGTCGAGCCTGGCGGTGTCGGAGTCGCTCGCGCAGCGGCGCGGGGAGAAGCTGCTGCCGGCCGCTGAGATGCGTGGCCTCGCCGCGGCCAATCTCGTCGCGTCGATCAGCGGCGGCATGCCGGTGGCGGGCAGCTTCTCGCGCAGCATCCTGTTGCATCAGGCCGGTTCGCGCACGCGCTGGAGCCTGGTGTTCGTGGCGCTCTTCATGGGCCTGGCGATGGTGCTGCTGGCCGGCCCGCTGGCGCATCTGCCCAAGCCGGTGCTGGCAGCCACGATCGTCGTGGCGGTGCTGGGCGGGTTCACGCTGCGGCATGACGCCGACGCCTGGCGTTATGCACCCGCCGAGGGCCTGTTGATGGCCGTCGTCACGGCCGCCGTGCTGTTGTGGAGCATTGCCGCGGCGCTGGCGATCGGCGTGGTGGGGTCGGTGGCGCTGCTGATCCAGCGCACCGCGCGGCCGCACGTGGCCCGCATCGGGCGCGTGCCGGGCACGCAGCACTTTCGCAATGTCGAGCGCTACGCCGTCGAGTGCCGGCCCGAGGTGCTGGGCCTGCGGGTGGACGAAAGCCTGGTGTTCACCAACGCCCGTGGCCTCACCGAGGCCGTGCTGGCCCACCTCGCCGAGCACCGTCGCCTCGTCGGCCCGCCGCAGCGGGTGCTGATGATGATGGCACCGGTGAACCACATCGACGTCTCCGGCCTGACCGCCTTGCAGGAACTCCAGGCGGCGCTGGCGGCCGAGGGCCTGCGGCTGGAGTTCTCCGAGGTCAAGGGCCCGGTGCTGGACCGCCTGCGGGCGATCGGCTGGCTGGAGCGCTACGACGTGTCCCTCTACCTGAGCCACCACGAAGGCATCCAGGCTGGCGAGCATGCCCTGAGGCCCAGTCTGGCCGACCAGGATGCGCCTGGGCAGCTGTAGCCGTCTTCTGCTACCGTCTCGGCCCGAATCGCGGTCCCCGGACGCCATGAACAACAACGAGACCCTGCTCGGCATCCGCCGTGGCATCGAGAAAGAAAGCCTGCGTGCCCTGCCCGGGGGCGGCCTGGCCCTGACGCCCCATCCGCTCGTGCTCGGCGCGGCGCTGACGCATCCGCACATCACGACCGACTACAGCGAGTCGCAGCTGGAGCTGATCACCGGCGTGCAGGCCGGCGTGCAGGACGTGCTCACCGAGCTCACCGAAATCCACCAGGCCGTCTACCGTGCGCTCGGCGAGGAGCGGCTGTGGGTGGGCTCCATGCCCTGCGGCCTGCCGGCGGACGAGACCATCCCGATCGGTCGCTACGGCAGCAGCAACGTCGGTCGGGCCAAGAGCGTCTACCGCATGGGCCTGGGTCAGCGCTACGGCCGGCGCATGCAGACGATCTCGGGCATCCACTACAACTGGTCCATCCCCGGTGTGGGCACGGACGGCTACCTGGGAGCGATCCGCAACTTCCGCCGCGACGGCTGGCTGCTGCTCTACCTGTTCGGCGCGAGCCCGGCGCTGTGCGACAGCTTCGTGGCTGGCCGCGAGCACGGCCTGCAGCGCCTGTCCGGCCACACGCTCTACCTGCCGCATGCCACGTCGCTGCGCATGGGCCGCCTGGGCTACCAGAGCGACGCGCAGGCCAGCATCGCCGTCAGCTACAACGGCCTGGAGAGCTATGCGGCGTCGCTGCAGGGTGCGCTGACCACGCCCTACCCGGCCTACGAGGCCATTGGCGTGAAGACGCCGGGCGGCGACTACAACCAGCTCTCCACGAGCCTGCTGCAGATCGAGAACGAGTTCTACAGCACCATCCGGGCCAAGCGCGTGATCCGCACCGGTGAGCGGCCGCTGCATGCGCTGCGCGAGCGCGGCGTGGAATACATCGAAGTGCGTCTGATGGACCTGGACCCCTTCGAGCCGGTGGGCATCGGCGCCGACACGATCCGCGTGCTGGACGCCTTCCTGCTGCACTGCCTGCGCACCGACAGCCCGCATGACACACCGGCCGAGATCGCCGCCAACGCCCGCAACCAGCACCAGGTGGCAGCCCGGGGCCGCGAGCCGGGGCTGATGCTGGAGCACTGGCGCGGCGGCCAGCGTTCGCTGGCGGACTGGGCCCAGGAGATCATCGCTGGTTGTGCCGTGCAGGCCGATGCGCTGGATGCGGCCCACGGCGGGCATGCCTACCGCGAGTCGCTGGAGCGCGTGGCGCAGCGCCTGAAGCAGCCCGAGCTGTGCCCGTCGGCGCGCATGCTCGCGGTCATGCGCGAGCAGTTCGAGGACAGCTACGTCGGCTTCATCCGTCGCCAGAGCGACGCCACGCGCGCCGAGCTGCTGGCGCTGCCCTTCTCCGACGCGCTGCAGCGCCGCTTCGAGCGGCTGGCGGTGGAGTCGCTCGCCGAGCAGGCACGCATCGAAGCGGCCGACACCGTGGACTTCGAGACCTTCCGCCGGCAGTACGTGTCGCCGGAGCGGATGGCGGTCTGACTGACCGGCTGCCTTCGCCGGGCCACGCCCGGCAAAGGCGCGTGAGCGCCGTGACGGCTTGCGTCAGCGATGCCCCCCGAAGGACCGGCAAAAAAAGACCCGGTCAGCAAGCTGCCGGGTCTGGAAGCCCTCGGGATCGAGGACGTCGTTGGGATGAATCACTGTAGGCCGCCGCCTCGGACGGCGGTGGGCAATATTCACGGCGCGCTGCCGATAATCCCGCCATGCCCCAAGCCCCGCACCGTCCCCCCGAATCGCTGTCCGAGGCCGACCTCGAGCGCCTGCAAACCCTGCTGGACGCGCTGCCTGCGCCGCTGGAGCCTCTGGACGTCAGCATGGCCGACGGCTACCTCTGCGGGGTACTGCTGCAGCCCGAGCCGGTGCCGCTGGCGCAGTGGCTGCCGCCGCTGCTCGACAGCGAGGGCCGGCCGACCCCGGCGCGCGTGGATGACGAGCTGCTCGCGCTGCTGCGGCGGCGCCACAAGGAACTGAACGTCGCGATCGCCGGCCGGCAGTGGTTCGACCCATGGATTTTCGAGCTCGACGAGGTCGACAGCCCGAGCGAGACGGTGCTGCCCTGGGTGGCCGGCTTCGCCCACGCGCTGGACGCCCATCCGGCGCTCATGGACCTGCCGGAGGAGCCGCTGCTGGAGCCGCTGGCCGCCATCTACCTGCACCTGGACCCCGACGACCTCGAAGACGCCGACGCGCTGCTGGAGGAGATCGAGTCGCTGGAGCCACCGGCCGACCTGGAGGCCGCCGTCGAGGGCCTGGTCAGCGCGGTGCTGATGCTGGCGGACGTGTCGCGCCCGCTGAAGCCGGCACCCGGCGCGGCCGGGCGCGGCCCGGTCACGGGGCGGCGAACAGCCGCCGGGCATGCAGGCCCAGGCCGGTCGCGACCGAAGCAAACCGGTCGCCGGTGACGCGCGCGGCCTGCGGGAAGCCCGCGGCCATGCCGTCCACGAGCAGTCGCAGGCCCGTGGAGCCGCCGGTGAAATAGAGCGCATCGATCTGGCCCGGCTGCAGCCCGGCCAGGGCGACCGTCTCGTGGGCGGTCGCGATGATGCGGTCCAGGTCGCTGCGCAGCGCATCGACGGCCGTCTTCTCGCTCAGCGGCAGCACCAGGCCGGTTTCCACGTGGCCGAGGTCCACCGTCGTGTCTGCACCGCCCGAGATGGCGATCTTGGCGCCTTCGGCCCGGGCCGCCAGCTCGTGGCCCAGGCGTTCTTCCAGCACGGTCATCAGCCGCGCATGCTGGCGCACGTCGCTGAACCAGCTTTTCATGCCGCGCCACTCGGCCACGCGCAGCGGCGCGTAGCAGGTGTTGATCAGGTGCCAGGTGGCGAGGTCGAAGTACAGCCCGCTGGGCACCTCGCGGCCGCTCGGGCCGGTGGCGCGGTAGCCGAAGGCCTGCAGGATGCCGGCGAGTTCGATGTGGCGGTCGAAGTCGGTGCCGGCGATGTGGATGCCGTGGCTGGCCAGGATGTCGTCGCGCCGCGCCAGCCGCTGGGCGCGTTCAGGGCCGACGCGCACCACGGAGAAGTCGCTCGTGCCGCCGCCGATGTCGGCCACCAGCACGATCTGCTCGCCCCGCCCGGCCGCGATCGACTGTTGCTCGAAGTCGAAGGCGGCGGCGATGGGCTCGAACTGGAATTGCACGTGCTGGAAGCCCACGGCCCGCGCGCAGGCTGCCAGCTGCGCCTCGGCCGCCGCGTCGCGCTCGGGCTCGCCGTCGACGAAGAACACCGGCCGCCCAAGCACCACGCGCACCGGATCGCCGGCCAGGCGGCGCAGGCGCTTCAGGTAGCCGGCGACGATGTCGGCGTACTTGGCGCCGCGCCCACCCCCCACATCGGTGGTCTGGTCGATGAGTGCCGAGCCCAGGATGCTCTTCATCGAGCGCATCAGGCGGCCGTCATGGCCCTCGACGTAGGCGGCCACGGCGGCCCGGCCGAAGGCGCGGGGCGGGCCGTCGGCGTCATGGGGTCCTTCGGTGAAATAGAACACCGCCGTGGGCATGGTGCTCTGCCCGGGTTCGAGTTCGATGAGCGCCATGCGCCCCGAAGCGTCCGGCACGGCGACGGCCGAATTGGACGTGCCGAAGTCAATCGCGCAGAAAGGGGGTGAGGCCATCATGCAAATTACCGGCCCTGGGGCCGGACCTGAGGAGGGGCGCGGATTCTAGGAACACAATCCGCGCCGACAAGGAGAACTCATGAAATCGAGCCGCGCTCTCGCCCTCATCATGCTGGCCGCCCTGGCGGCCTGTGGCCAGAAATCCGAAACCGACCTGCTGTCATCCGCGCAGAAGCGCCTGGAGCAGAAGGATGTCAGTGGTGCCGTCATCGAGCTGAAGAACCTGCTGCAGCAGACGCCCGACAACGCCCAGGCTCGCCAGATGCTGGGCAAGGCCCTGTTGGACGGTGGTGACATGGCCGGTGCCGAGATCGAGTTGCGCCGCGCCTGGGAGCTGGGCGGGCCGCGGGACGAAATCGCCCCGATGCTGGCCGAGGCGCTCCTGAATCTGGGTCAGTCCCGGAAGGTGATCGGTGAATTCAGCGACCAGAGCCTGGTTGATCCGGCCGCCATGTCGCGCCTGCAGCAGTTGCTGGCCCTGGCCTATCTGGCCCAGGGCAACCTTCAGGAAGCCAAGGCCGCCTCGGGCCGTGCCCTGCAGCTCAAGCCGGACGCCACCGAGGCCGTCATCGTGAGTGCCCGCGTCAAGCTGGCGGGCGGCTTCGCCGACGAGGCGCTGGCGGTGCTGGACGATCAGCTCGTGAAGGACCCGAAGTCGGTCGAGGCCCTTCAGCTCAAGGCCGAGGTGCTGCTGTCCCGCGGCAAGCTCGACGAGGCCAAGCCGCTGTTGGCGAATGTGCTGACGCTCGACCCGAACTCCTACGACGCCCGCTCCCTGCTGCTGCGCCTGGCATTGGGCCGTCAGAAGCTGGACGAGGCCGCCAAGCTGGTCGAGGACATGCCCCCAGCGCTGGCCAAGCGACCCCAGGGCCGTTTCATGCAGGCCCAGCTGGCGCTGGCCAAGAACGATGCGGCGAAGGCACGTGAGCTGGCGCTGCCGCTGCTCAAGCAGATGCCCGACTTCCTGCCGCTGCTGCGGCTGGCCTCTGGCGCACACCAGCAGCTGGGTGAACTCGCCGATGCCGAGAACTTGCTGAACCAGGCGCTCAAGCTCGCCCCCGAGGACATCGATCTGCGCCGCCAGTTCGCCGGCCTGCAACTGCAGCGCCGTGCCCCCGCCAAGACGCTGGAAACGCTGCGCCCCCTCCTCGAATCCGGCAAGGCCGACGTGGAAACGCTGCTGATGGCGGGCAAGGCGCAGCTGATGCAGGGCAACTTCGAGGCTGCCGACAAGGCGTTCGGCGTGGCTGCCAAGATGCGTCCGGACGACAGCAAGACGGCTGCTGCGTTGGCCCTGTCGGCCATCGCCCGAGATGGCACTGCGCCCGGCGGCCCCAACCGCGCCAAGGCGGATGCCGCGGTCAACCAGCTGCGGGAGATTGCCGCCAAGGACAGCGGCAGCAACTACGACCTGATGCTCGTCAACGCGCTGATGCGGCTCAACGAACTCCCGGCAGCGCTGGCAGCCATCGACAAGCTGGCACCCAAGATGAAGGGCAGCCCGGTGCCCGACGGCCTGCGGGGCCGCATCTACCTGGCCCGCAAGGACAATGCCGCCGCCCAGACGGCTTTCGAGGCGGCACTCAAGGCCGATGCCGGCTACCTGCCCGCGGTGCTCGGGCTGGTGGCCATCGACCTCAATTCGAACCGCATCGAGGAAGGCGTCAAGCGGCTGGAGACCTTCGTGACCAGCCAACCGCATGCCGCCCAGGCGCGCCTGGCGCTGGCCGATGTGCTGCTGCAGACGCGGGCCCCCGCCGAGCGCGTCACCGAAGTGCTCGCCGCGGGCGTGCGCGAGGAGCCGACCGAGGCGACGCTGCGTGTGGCGCTGATCGACCAGTACCTCCGTGTCGGCGATACCGCCAAGGCGGCGCAGGCGGCGCAGGAAGCGTCGTCGGCGCTGCCGCAGAACCCGGACGTGATGGAGCGCCTGGCGCGCGTCCAGCTCGCAGGCGGTGACCGAGCCCAGGCGGCCAAGACGTACACGCGGCTGACGGCGCTGTCTCCCAACCGGGCGTCCGGCTGGCTGGGTCTGGGCCAGCTGCGCTACATCGAGAAGGACTACGCCGGCGCTGAACGCGAGATCAAGCGTGCGCTGGAAGCCGAGCCGAGCTCGGTCGTGTCCCAGCGGCTGCTCATCCAGCTCGCACTGCGCCAGGGGCGCTTGGACGAAGGCGTGGCCGCCTTGCGCGAGCGGCAGAAGAAGTACCCCGAGGAAGCCTATGGCCTGATCGCCGAGTCGGAGGTGGAGCTGTCCCGCGGCAAGGCCGATGCCGCCATTGCCCTGCTGCGCAAGGCCACGGCGCTGCGTGATCCCAACGACGCGCCGCAGCGCTTGTTCGCGGCGCTGCTGCTGAACAAGAAGCGCGACGAGGCCCTGGCTTTCGAGACCCAGTGGCAGGCTGCCCATCCGCAGAACACGGTGTTCGCGAGCGCCGTGGCCGATGTGCTGCTGTCACGCGGTGAGTTTGAGCAGGCCTTGCAGCGCTACGAAGGTTTGCTCAAGCGCAACCCCGACCTGCTGCCGGTCATCAACAACGTCGCCTGGCTTCGCAGCCGCCTGGGCAAGCCGGGCGGCCGGGAGCTCGCCGAACGCGGCCTGAAGATCAATCCCGACTACGCCGCGCTGCGGGATACCTATGCCACCGTGCTCGCCAACGAGAAGGACTACGGCAAGGCCATCAGCCAGTTGCGCCAGCTCGTCAGTGATGTGCCCGACCAGCCGTCGTTCCGCGTCAACCTGGCGGAGATCCTGCTGCAGTCCGGTGACAAGGCAGCCGCCAGGACCGAACTCGAGGGCTTGGCCAAGCTGGGCGACAAGCTGCCGCAGCAGGCCCAGGTGCAGGCGCTGCTCAAGCGGCTCTGATCAGGTGTTGTAGCAGCGGAAGGCCATCGCCGGCTTGCGACCGGCGATGAGCTCGGCCAGGGCGCGTCCGGAGCCTGCGCCATGCGTCCAGCCCAGCGTGCCGTGTCCGGCGTTGAGCCACAGGTTGCGCGCAGCCTTGCTGCGGCCGATGTAGGGGATGTTGGTGGGCGTGCTGGGGCGCAGGCCCGTCCAGAAGTTCGGCTCGCTCGTGTCGGCCACGCCGGGGAAGAGTTCTTCGTAGCGCCGCACCAGGGCCGAGCAGCGCACCTTGGCGGTGGCCGAGTCCAGGTTCAGATCGAAACCGGACAGTTCGGCCGTGCCGGCGATGCGGATGTGATCGCCCAGGCGCGAGATCGCGATCTTGCGGGTGTCGTCGAGCAGGCTCACGACGCTGGCGGCCTCCGGCCTCTTCAGGCGCAACGTGGCGGAGTAGCCCTTGGCGGGATAGATGTTCAGGAACTCGCCCAGCGGCCGTACCAGGGCGGGCGTGTAGGAACCCATCGCAGCGACGAAGGCATCGGCCTTGATCGTCTTGCGCTCGCCGGTGCGGATGTGGGCGATCTGCGCCGACTCGATGTCGCCCCCGGCGCGCTGCAGGGCCAGGATGTCGTGTTCGTACAGGAACTGCACGCCGCGATCGGCGCAGCGCTGAGCCAGCTTCTGCGTGAAGACCTTGGCGTCGCCGCTTTCGTCGCTGGGCGTGAAGGTGCCGCCGAACACCTTGGGGCCGAAGGCGGCCAGCGCCGGCTCGACCTTCAGCACCTCTTCGCGGTTGAGCACCCGGCGGTCCACGCCGTGGCGGCGCATGATCTCCGCGCCCGCCGCCCCGTTGTCGAAGTCGGCCTGGCTGGAGAAGAAGTGCAGGATGCCGCGCTCGAGGCGGTCGTAGGTGATGCCGGTGCTCGCGACGAGCGCCTTCAGCGACTCGTGCGAGTAGCGGCCGAGCTGCACCAGTTCCTCGACGTTGCGCTCGAACGCTGCGTTCGTGCATTGCAGCAGGAAGGCCAGGCCCCAGCGCCACTGGTTCGGGTCCAGCCGCGGTCGGAACAGCAGCGGGGAGTCGTCGCGCAGCAGCCATTTGGCCACCTTGAAGGGCGCACCGGCGTTCGCCCAGGGCTCGCAGAAGCTCACCGAGATCTGGGCGCCGTTGGCGAAGCTCGTCTCCAGTGCAGCATCGGGCTGGCGGTCGACGACGATGACGTCGTGCCCCTCTTCCAGCAGGTACCAGGCGGTGGCGATGCCGATGATGCCGGCGCCGAGAACGACGATCTTCATGGCGTTCCTTCGAGTTCTTAGAGGGGTTGCAGGAGGAGTTGTAAACCGAGGCCGGTCATCAGCAAAGCCACAAGGCCATCGACGACGCGCCAGGTCGTGGCGTTCTGCAGCCGGGGCGCGGCCGCGGCGGCACCGAACCCGAGCAGGCCGAACCACATCGCCGAGGCGAGCGCCGCACCGGCCGCGAAGGCGCCGCGCATTTCGGGCGGCTGGCGTGCGCCCAGCCCACCGAGTAGCACGACCGTGTCCAGGTAGACGTGCGGGTTGAGGTAGGTGAAGGCCAGCGCCGCCGAGACCGTGGCGCCGAGGCTGGCACCGGTGCCGGCGCCACTCAGGCCCGTGCCGGGGCGCCAGGCGCGGCGGGCGGCCAGCACGGCATAACCCAGCAGGAAGGCGGCGCCGCCGAACCGGAACACTTCCAGCAACAGCGGTTGGGCCTGGATCAGTGCGCCCAGCCCGAAGACGCCGAGGGCGATCAGCAGCCAGTCCGACAACGTGCACACCGCAACCACCGCGCCCACGTGCTCGCGGCGCAGGCCCTGGCGCAGCACCAGCGCGTTCTGCGCGCCGATCGCGAGGATGAGCCCGGCGCCCATCAGCCAGCCCTGCACGAACACGGCAGGGGCTGTCGCGAAGGTGGGGTCGCCAGCGGGCATCGGCCGATTCTCTGCAGCCGACCTGATTTCAAGAAGGGCCATTCATATTATTCGCCGTACATTAGCCCGGCTTATGAACGAATTCGATCCTGCGGCGCTGGATTGCCTGGCGGCCCTCGCCGACGAGCAGGGCTTCGAGCGGGCCGCCCAGCGCCTGTCGATCACGCAGAGCGCGGTGTCGCAGCGCCTGCGTTCGCTGGAGGCCCAGGTTGGACAGCCCCTGGTGGTGCGCTCTCGCCCCTTGCGGCTCACCGAGGCCGGCAAGGTGCTGCTGCGGTTCGCGCGGCAGATGCAGGCCTTGCGCGTGGATGTGGCCCGGGAGCTGGGCGAGCGGGTGGCGCCGCAGTCGCGCCTGGCGATTGCCGTGAACGCCGACAGCCTGGCGACCTGGGTGCTGCCGGCGCTGGATGCGCTCGTGCAGCAGGGCCTGCGCGAAGGCTACGGCTTGGAGCTGGTCGTGGACGACCAGGACTTCACCCACGACCGGCTGCGCGAGGGGGCCGTGCTGGGCTGCGTGTCGACGGTGGCCGAGGCGCTGCAGGGCTGCCGCGTGCAGCCGCTGGGCGTCATGCGCTATGTGGCCGTGGCCAGCCCCGGCTTTCTGGCGACGCGGCTGCCCGATGGCCTGCACGCCGGCAATTTCGCAGACACGCCCTTCCTGGTGTTCAACCGCAAGGACGACACGCAGGCGCTGTGGGTGTCGCGTGCGTTCGGCATCCGGGCGCCGCGGCTTCGCGAACGCTTCGTGCCCTCCAGCGAGGCCTACGTGCGGGCGGCGCTCATGGGCTGGGGCGTGGGTGTCGCGCCGGAGGTGCAGGTGCGGCCATGGGTGGCGCAGGGGCAACTGGTCGTGATCAGGCCTGAGGTCGGCATCGACGTGGCGCTGTACTGGCACCAATGGCAGCTGCAAGGGCGCGATGCACTGCTGGACCGCATCGGCCAGGCCCTGGGAGCCGGCGCGCGGCGGGATCTGGCCTGATCAGTGCGACGGGGTGACTGCCGAGGCCGCCGCAGCTGGCATGTGGGCAGCCTGGGCCACCAGCAACTGCGGCCCGTCCTGCTCGGGGTGGACGGCGTGGGCCAGCCAGAGCGTGGCACCCAGCACGAGGGCGATCAGACCGCTGGACAGCCAGGTCAACAGGTTTGAACTCATGCAAGAGCCGGGGGCAAACGAGGGAAGAGAGCTTATGAGCGCGGGTGTTTCAGACTATCCCTACGCCTGTTGAGCGTGGGCAAACAATTGCAAACGCGCAACGCCCCCGCGAACGCAGGGTCCCGTGTCGCGGGGCCCCATCGCCACTGGGGAAAACGGCCCACGAGCGCGTGCGGTAATGCATGAGCAGGCAATATTTACTCACACGTGGGGGATTCGGTTGTCACACGAATCCCGCACACTGCCTGCACGGGGTCGATGCGGTTGTCGGCGCCGATGAGTCCGAGAGGTGCGCCATGCGATTCGTCCCATCACTGCGTCTGTTCCGCCGTGACGTCGCTGCGCGCCATGCGCCCGATCCGGCCGACCTCGGAACCGCTTTCGGGCTGGATGCCTGCCTGGACGGAGGCGGCATCAGCGAGTACCGCAGCCAGCCGCCGAGCGACCTGCTGGAATCCCAGTCTGGTCGCGCGCACCAGGAGTCCCCGCTGAGCTGGCTGTCGCGCCGTCCGGCCTGAGCGCGATCCAGGCGGCCAGGTCACAAGGCGGTCTGCGCCGGCTTGATCGGGCCCATCCCTTCAGACCTTCAGCGCTTCTGCCGGCGGCTGCAAGCGCCCCCAGGCCTTGCGCGCGAGGTGGGTGGCCAGCAGGCCCACCGGCATGCGCAGCCAGTGCGAGCGAACGTATAGGCCCAAGCGTGCCGCACCGGTGAAGGCGTCGTCACAGCTCGCATGAGCGGGCATCAGGGCGCGGAGGTAGCACCCATCGAGCAGGCGCTGCGCGGCGGGAGCGTCCGTCGCTGCCGACTGCAGCACAGCGGCCGGCACGGGTGTGTCCAGCAGTTGGGTGGTGTAGCGCAGCGCATGGAACAACGGCCTGCCCAGACCCAGCTCCCGAGCCCGCGGCACCAGGCGGGGCCAGAAGGTCGCATCTCGCCCGAAGTCGCGCAACAGCGCATCCAGGTCGAAGAGATCCCGCAATCCATTGTCCAGTTCGCCCTCGTGGAACAGGTGCGCGGCGCTGTGCAGGAACATCGTCACCGGCGCGAGCACCCGCACGCCCGGCATGTCGGGCACAGGCAGCGCGTCGGCGAACAGAGCCTCGGTGTTGACCTTCACGCGCGCCGTCGGTGGCAGGATCGTGTGGTGCAGGTCGAGTGCCGTGTCACGCTGCCGGTGGAACAGCGGCGGGATCTCGTGCATCCAGTCCCGGTAGTAGCGGCGGTCGTAGTCGGTGAGTTCGGCGTCGAACGCCCAGCCTGCATCGATCAATGCCGCCTCGGCCGCTGCCAGCTGGTGGCGGGGCACGAGCAGGTCCACGTCGCCGAACAGACGGCCGCGAGCGGCGGGCAGGTCCCGCATCAGGTAGGCCGCACCCTTCAGCAGGATCGGTTCGATGCCGTGCGGCGCCAGCGCCCGGCGGATGCAGGCCACTTCCCAGCGCGTGGCGATGCGCTGGCGCCCCGCGATCAGAAGGGCCGCACGCAGATGGCGCACCGGCGCGGCGGGCAGGTCATCGAGCTGGGGTTGCAGCTCGGTGGCCAGGCGCGCGATGAGGTTGGCGCGACGCGCCTGGCGGATCAGCAGGTCCCAGTCCGCCAGGCTCAACCGCGCGGCTTCGGCGGGCGCCAGCAGGACTTGCAGCAGCAGCGGTGGGCTCACGGGTGCACCCTTCGCGCTGCGCGCTGTCCCGCCAGGCGGGAGCGAGCTTGCTTGGGACGGCCCGGCGCGGCGCTCACGGGTGCACCCTTCGCGCTGCGCGCTGTCCCGCCAGGCGGGAGCGAGCTTGCTTGGGACGGCCCGGCGCGGCGCTCATGGGGCGGCGGCGAGTTCATCAAACACCCGCACGGCATCGTCCAGGCTGGCGTAGGTGAAGGCCCAGCAACTGGCGCCGTCCACCAGATCGGCCGTGGCTTCGAAGCCGTTGACCCCATGGATGTCGTAGTTGAAGGCCTGGTCGGCGAGCAGCAGGTGCGCCTGGGCCTTGGGCAGCGGTTCCAGGTAGGCCGTCGCGCCGGCCTCGTAGCTCGGCACGACGACCCACGCCGGCCGCGCCCCCTCACGCACCCGCGCGATGGCGTCAGCGGGTGCCTTCATCAGCGACAGGGTGCCTTTGAGCGTGTCCGGGACCGGCTCGGTCATCACGGCGTCGGGCGCGAAGGCGCGCATCAGCGGGATGGCCTGGTTCTTGAGGTTGACCGGGCGCGCCAGGCCGTAGAGCATGCCTTCGCGGGCGTCCAGCAAGGCCAGTTCGTCCGACAGCAGGCGCCAGCCGCGGTGGGCGAGCGCGGCGGTCAGCGTGCTCTTGCCGGAGCCCGGCGGTGCGGGGAGCACCAGCGCACGGCCACCCCGTTCCAGCACGGCCGCGTGGTAAACGACGAAGTGATGGGCATGCGCCGTCACGGCCCAATTCAACCCCCACTCCACCATGTGGAAGGCCTGCTGGGCGGGCAGGGTGGTGAAGGCTGCGAGGCCGTCGGTCGAGAAGCGCGCCTGCCGTCGCCCGGCGAGACGCCGCCAGACGGCGTGCAGGCCACGGTCGTGGCTAACGGCGAGGTGAAAGTCGGCGAAGTCGTCCACGTCGCCGAGCTCGAAATCGCCGTACAGCCGCAGCAGATCGATCGCTACGCGCGGAATGTCGGAGGTCAACCGGGCCACGAAGGGAGGCAGCTGCAGGGTCAGTCCCGGGCCACGAAGTAGCTGCAGCACATCCCCCTCGCCGAGGGCGGCGAGGCGCTGCGTCATGCGGGTGACACCAGGTCCAGCCGGATCAATTGCTCGAGCTTGGCCTGCAGCACGCGGGGGACATCGCTGGCCGGCACGTCGTCAGGCATGACGGGCGCAAGTTCGGCCACCAGCGCACCCAGATCCCAGGCATGCTGGCGCAACAGGTCCAGCAGTTCCAGGCCCAGCGGATCGAGGAGGTGGGTGTTGCCGTTGGCCGCGTCGTAGATCACGCCGCCATCATCCCACTCTCGTACCCGCACCTGGTCGGCGCGGTTCAGCTGCCAGTGCGTCACCACAGCAAGGGTGGGGGAACTCCCGTCAGACGCAGTTGTCGTCTGCGCAGGCGACGAAGTTCTTCTTCAGGTACGTGACGATCCTGGCCTGCGTCCACGTGGCGCCGGTCGGGTCGACGTAGGAGGTGTTGCCGAACTTGACCAGCACGTTGGTGCTGTTGGGTGCGAGGCACTTGTTCAACGTCGAGTTCAGCACCTTGAAGTTCAGCCACGCCACGAGCATCAGCTTCTGGAACTCGCCGCAGGTGGAATTGCTGTTCACGAGCCTGCCGTTGAAGGGGCTGCTGGCCGGCCGCTGGGGTGCGCCGTTCAGGATGCTCCAGACGGTGTCGGCCGTATTGACGCCGGCAATCGTCGCACCGCCCGTGTTGGCGAGCAGTTGGGCGACGGTGTAGCCCTTGTAGTACTTGCTGTTGGTCGGGTTGGCGGTGTCGCAGCCGAGCGGCAGGCAGCCCCAGGGGTTGCCGCTCAGCCCGGCACGGGCCGTGTTGTTGAGCCAGCAGGCGGTCGTGTAGGTCTCGTCCGGGAACAGGCGGACGTTCAAGTCCTGCGACCGGGTGTAGGCACTGTTGGACATGCCTTGCGCCGAGCCCCAGGTCGACGCCGTGTTGCAATGCCAGGCCATCACCGGGCGGCTGGCCAGGGTCAGGGCCGTCGGGACCGCTGCCCCGCCGAGCTTGATGAAGCGGCGGCGGCGGGCGGAGGCCAGCTGGCGGGCGGTCGCGTCGACAACGGCCGGCGCCGGCGGCGTCGACTGGGGGTCGGAGATGGGGCGATCGCTCATGACAGTGGGCCTCGTAGTTCTGATCGGAAGACACCCGGGAGGGCGCCGTCCGCGCTCTTTTACTGGGCGCGCCGAGGCGTCGGTTGGGCTCGGCGGTTTGGGAAGGAGTGTTCCATACAAAGCCCGCTGAGGCGCATCGCCCGCCCCCTCGATTGGGTGGGCCTGGGTCCGGGCTTCAGAGGGCGGTTGACGAAAACGTGTCACATGCCCGCAATTCTCCGGCGTCCAGCCCCCGCTTGAACCAGCGCACCCGCTGGGCGCTGCTGCCGTGGGTGAAGCTCTCCGGGACCACCGTGCCCCGGGCGCGCTTTTGCAGCGTGTCGTCACCGATCTGGGCGGCGGCGTTCAGGGCCTCCTCGATGTCTCCCTGCTCCAGCCAGCCCTTGCTGCGTTGCGACAACTGCGCCCACACCCCGGCGAAGCAGTCGGCCTGCAGTTCAAGCCGCACGCTGAGCGCGTTCATTTCACGTTCCGACACCCGCCCGCGGGCCTGGTCGAGCTTGGCGCTGGTGCCCATCAGGTGCTGCAGGTGGTGCCCCACTTCGTGCGCGATGACGTAGGCCTGGGCAAAGTCGCCCGGCGCGCCCAGCCGGGTGCGCAGCGTGTCGTAGAAGCCCAGGTCGATGTAGACCTTGCGGTCGGCCGGGCAGTAAAACGGGCCCATCGCAGCCTCGCCCTGGCCGCAGGCCGTCGGCTCGCTGCCGCGGAACACGCGCAGCTTCGGTTCCTGGTACGCCTGACCGCGCTGCTTGAAATAGGCGCCCCACACGTCCTCGGTGTCGGCCAGCACCACCTTGACGAAACGGTAGGCGGGGTCCGACGCATGCGAGTCGCCTGCCGGTGCCTGGACTTGCTGCCCGCCACCGCCGCTGAGCAGGCCGAGCACGGTCAGCGGGTTCACGCCCAGCACCCACGACGCCAGCAATGCAATGACGAAGCCGCCCAGCCCGATGCCGCGCCCGCCGATCGGCAGGCCCCGGCCGCCGCCACCTCCGCCCTCGCGGGCGTCTTCGACGTTCTCACTCTCGCGCTGACCTTCCCATTTCATCGGCGGCTCCTGTTGATCGACTCATCCTACGGCCCGTCACCGCCAATGTGCAGTCCGTCGCGTCCTCCAGGCAGGCGGCGGACGGTCTCGCCACACTGCCGCCGGATCGACGAACCGGAGATTCCCATGACACGCCTCGCCCTCCTCACGATTGCCGCCGCGTTGCTCGCGTCCTCGGCCATGGCCAGCGAGAACGACTGGCGACTGCGCATCAAGCGGGAGGCCGACGGCTGGTCGGCGAGCTTCACGGGGCCGATGGACTACGGCAGCGGCAAGCACCGGGTGCGGGGTTCGGGTGTCAAGGTCGAGAAGCAGCGGGCGCTGTCGGCGTTCACGAAGCTGCGCATCGACGGTCCGGTCGACGTCAAGCTCGCCCAGGGTGGCAGTGACCAGGCCATCGTCACGGCCGATGACAACATCGAGCCGCTCGTCGAGACGGCGGTCGAAAACGACACGCTGGTGGTGCGCCTGAAGCGCGACGCCGGCTTCACGACCCGGTCGGCCCCGGTGGTGCGCATCACGGCGCGCACGCTGCAGGCGATCGCCATCCACGGCTCGGGCGACCTGGCCATGGACAGCTTCAAGGGCGACAGCCTCGCACTGACCGTTGTCGGCTCCGGGGATGTTCACGTCGGCCTTGTCGAGGTGAAGGACTTGAACGTCAACCTCAGCGGCTCGGGCGATGTGCGCCTGGCGGGCCGGGCCGATCAGCAGAGCTGGACCGTCAGCGGCTCGGGCGATGTGGACGCGCGGGCCCTGTCCGGCCGCGGCGCCAAGGTCAGCTTGAGCGGCTCGGGCGATCTGTCCCTCGGCGTGACGGAGCAACTGGACGTGCAACTGAGCGGATCCGGCGACCTCACCTACGCCGGCCGCCCGCAGTTGCGCCAAAGCGTCACCGGATCCGGCGAGATCCAGCGCCGGTGAGGCGGAGCGCCCCAGAATCGGGGTGTGACGCACGACGACCTCTGGTGGCAGACCCTGCATGACGGCCCGCTGATGCTGGCCCTGTTCGATGCGGACGACCGCCTGCTGCATGCCAACGCCGCCTACCGGCAGGCTTGGGGGCTGGACGCGCTCTCGTCGCCGCGCTGGGCCGAACTGGTCGAGGCTGCACGCGCGGCCGGCATCGGGCCGGTGGACCCACCCGAGCGCCGCAGCCGCATGGCACAGCGCGGCTATGAGCAGGCGTGGCGTGACGGTCGGCGACTCTGGTGGGTGGAGCAGCGCACGCCACGGGGCGATCTGGCGATGACGGGCGTGGACATCAGCGCGCTGGCGGGGCCGCGGCCCTTGACGGGCCAGTTGCTGTCGGCCCAGCGTGGGCGCGAACTTCTGCAGGCCCTGCTGGCAGACCCACGGGCCTGGCCGCTGTCCGTGGCGACCCTGCCCGCCACGGCCGACCCGGCCGAACTGCTGTCGCGCATCCGCGGTGAGGACGGCTGCATGCGGCTGGACGACGGCCGCCTGCTGCTGATGCTGCCGGCCACCGGCCCGGCCCAGGCGGCGGCCCTCGGGCGCCGGCTGGGCGTGGTGACGCTCACCGAAGCCATCTGGGGCGAGACGGCCGCGGCGCTGCTGCTCAGGGCTTGAGCTTCAGGTCGCGGCCCTGGGACTGCGCTGGTGCGGGCAGCCCGGTGATGGCAGCCAGCGTGGGGGCGAGGTCGGCCACCTCGACCGGGGTCTTCACTTCACCCTGGCCCACATAGGACGGGCCCCAGAAGAGCAGCGGCACGTGCGTGTCGACGCGGTAGGGGCTGCCGTGCGTGCTCCCGCCGGCGCGGAAGCTGAAGATCCAGCCCGGCTTCAGGACGATCTGCAGTTGCGCCGCGCGGGTTGGGTCGTAGGACTTGCGCATCGCCTCCAGGTACGGCGTGGTCGTGTCGTTGCCCAGCAGCTGCTCGCGCGTGAACACGGCGGCCACGCCCGGGAGCTTCATCAGCTCGTCGCGGGCTGCGGCCTGCACGTCGGCGAACTTCAGACCCTTGTCGGCGGCCAGCTTCTCGTTGAGCAGCAGGCCCGCTGCGGAGAAGTTCCAGGCCAGCTTGTCGACGCCGAACCGGGCGGTGAGGGCGCTGTTGATGAGGCTGAGCGCCGGGCCGGTGGTGACGCGGCCGGCGTCGCGGCCCTGGGTGACGGCCCACTCGGGCGTGTCGGTGAAGCCGTGGTCGGCCGTCAGCGCCAGCACGTAGTTGCCGGCGCCCACCGTCTTGTCCAGGAACTGGAAGAAGGCCTGCAGGTGGCGGTCCAGGTGCAGCAGGTGGTCGTGCGACAGGCGCGACTCGGGGCCGAAGGCATGGTTGATGTAGTCGTGGCTGGACAGGCTCACCGACAGGATGTCCGTCACGCCGCGCCCGCCCAGTTGCTCGTTGGTGACGGCGGCCCGTGCGAAGGCCAGCGTCAGTTCGTCCCCGAAGGGCGATGCCAGCAAGTTGCCGTAGAAGCGCGCGCCGGGGGCGTCCATCTTGTCGCCGATGACCGCGGGCAACTGGTTGCCGTTGCCGCTGGCCACCTGCCAGGACTGGCCGTCCGGCACCGAGCGGGCGTAGGCCGACTCGGGCAGCAGCGGTGCCCAGGTCTTCTTGAAGAAGGCATCGGCCGGGTTGGCTGCGTTGAAGGCCGTCACCCAGGCCGGGTGCGCCGGCATGTAGTAGGTGCTGGAGGCAAAGCGGCCCGTCTCCGTCATGTACATGTAGGCCGTGCCCTTGTGGCCGGCCGGCAGGATGGCGCCGCGGTCCTTGCCCGAAATGCCGATCACCTTGGACGCCGGCGAGCGGGTGCGCAGCACGTCGCCCAGCGTCTCCACCTTCAGGTTGCGCGGGCTCGTGCCCGACAGCGGCGCCGTGGGGTTGTCGATGTACTGGTAGGCGGCGTCACCCGTGTTGTAGACGGGCTCGCCCGTGACCGGGTCGCGCCATTCGTTGCTGATGATCCCGCTGCGCTGCGGGTAGGCGCCGCTGAGCATGACCGAGTGGCCCGCCGCTGTGACCGTGTGGCCGTGGGCGTATCGGGCCTCGGCGAACCAGCGGCCGCGGTCCAGGAAGCGGGCGAAGCCGTCGGGAGCGAGCTGATCCCGGTAGCCTGTGACCTGGCGCATCGGCAGGCCGTCGATGACGACAAGCACGACCAGCTTCGGGCTCACCGGGGTGGCCGTGGCAGCACGGGCGGGCGGCGTCGACGAGCACGCGGTGAAGGCAGAGCAACTGGCGGCGACGGTCAGGGCCAGCAGGCGACGGCGGGTGTGCAACATGACGTTTTTGTGACAATGGGCCTGCGAGCTTACGTCGTCACAATGTCTGGCTTGTAAAGCGATGCCCGTGCCTGACGACTTCAACCCCACCCACGCGCTGCCGCGGCGCCTGGCGCAAGGCTGCGCGCGCCAGGGGCGCGGCACCGGTGCGGTCTCATGAGCAGCAGCCAGCCTCCCGTTCTGCACATCGACGGCGGCGTGGCGCGCATCACGCTGCGCCGGCCGCGCCAGGCCAATCGGCTCGCGGTGGAGGATCTCGCCACGTTGCGCTCGCTGCTCGACGAGGTGAACGCCTGTGATGCGGTGCGCGTGCTGGTGCTGGCCGGTGAGGGGCGCCATTTCTGCGCCGGGTTCGATCTCGGCGCGCTGGGCGCGATCGATGCGGGCGCGCGCTTCGGCGAACTGGCCGATGCGCTGGAGGCCGCTCGCCCGATCACCATCGCCCGGCTGCACGGCGGGGCCTACGGCGGTGCGGCCGACCTGGCGCTGGCCTGCGACTTCCGCCTGGGTGGCCCTGCGGTGGAGATGTTCGTGCCGGCGGCGCGCATCGGCCTGCACTTCTACGCGGGCGGCCTGCGGCGTTTCGTGAACCGCCTGGGTCTCGCGACGGCCAAGCAGGTGCTGCTGGCCGGGCGCACGTTCGATGCGGCCGGCTTGCTCGCCTGCGGCTACCTCGACCAGCTCCTGCCCGACGTTCCCACGCTCGACGCGGTCCTGCAGGCGCTCATTGACGACCTGCTCGGCATGGCGCCGCTCGCGCTGCTGCCGATGAAGCAGCACCTGAACGCGATCGCCGCCGGTCGGCTGGATGCGGCGGTGCTGACCGAGGACATCCGGCGGGCGCGCGATTCCGCCGATCTGCGCGAAGGGCAGGCGGCCTGGGCGGGCCAGAGACCGGCGCAGTTCAAGGGGGGTTGAAAGCCCTAGGCCGGCGGTTTCGCCACATCGTGGAAAATACGGGCGTCGACGTCCGCCTGGGCGTCTCCCCTCACAACACTCTTCGACAGGACCAGCGTGGCCAAAGAAACCACCAAGACCACCATCGAAGCGGATGGTCTGCGCTACCGCTCCAAAGCTCCCGGCTCGCCTTTCGCGGCGACCTCCTCCTTCGGCGCGGCCACGATGTCGTGCTTTCTCTGCGGCAAGCATCGTCCCCGCGCGATGCTGAAGTCCAAAAAGCTGCTCGGCAAGTCGCAGCCGGTTTGCTCGCCGTCCTGCAAGGAACTTGACGCGCAGATTGCCGCGAAGTAGTGGCCCCCGGCCCGCGCGTGCGCGGGCTGCCCCCCCGAGGGGGTCGATGCATGTCGGGGCCGTGGCCCCGACATGCATCGAGAGGCGCCGCCTTGGGGCGGCCCGGCGGTCGGCGCCGTGAAGGCACCACGCTTTGCTCGTGCCTCCGGGCGGCTGGTGGCCGCCTTTGTTTTTATCCCTGGCGGAAGCAGCGACCGCAGACGGAGCGGTAGCGGGCGTTGCCGCCGATCTCCACCTGGGCGCCTTCCGTGACCTTGCGGTTGTTGGCATCCACCCGCATGTTCATCGTCGCCTTGCGGCCGCAGTCGCAGATCGTCTTCATTTCGTCCATCTCGTCCGCCAGCGCCAGCAGCGTGGCCGAGCCGGGGAAGAGTTCGCCCTGGAAATCGGTGCGCAGGCCATAGCAGATGGCCGGCAGGTGGCGCAGGTGGGCCATCTCGTGGAGTTGCTGCACCTGGCGCTTCGTGAGGAATTGCGCTTCGTCCACGAGGATGCAGGCGATGCCCGGTGTCTGGTCCATCAGGGCGACGAAGTCGGTGTCGGCGTCGAACTGCTCCACCTCGCGCTGCGGGCCGAGTCGTGAGGTGACGAAGCCGCGGCCGTAGCGGTCGTCCAGCCGCGCGGTGAAGATCCGCACCCGATGGCCCCGTTCTTCGTAGTTGTGGGCGACCTGCAGCAATGCGGTGGACTTGCCCGCGTTCATCGCGGCATAACGGAAGAAGAGCTTGGCCATGGGGTGTTCCTGACAGGAAGCCATTGTCAGGGCAGCTCGACCCCGCAGATCGAGGGCGGGTCAACCCGAGGATTCGACGCTTTTCAGCGAGAACCGCGGGCTTGCGAGATGGCGTTGTCATCTTCGGCGTGAGTCAATGCAGGTTTCGTCCGACCTGTGCCGAAGAATGAGCAAAGACACCGTCACCGCGGTCCGCCAGGATGGCTTGCGTTATGCGTCGAAAGTGGGCGGATCGCCCTTCCTCGGCAGCGGCCATACCCGCTCCTGCTTCAAGTGCGGCAAGCACCGCGCCCCGTCCAGCCTGCAGTCGATCCGGCTGCTCGGCCGCAACGAGGTCGTCTGCAAGCCGAACTGCAAGGCCGAACCCTGATCCCATCGGGCCCGGCGTCCGGGCCTGTCACCCCTCACTGAGCTTGGTGGCCTCGCACAGGAAGCTGTGCAGGGTGGACTCCGCCTGCGTACCGGCGCTGTCATCAAGCATCGCCTCCCATGCCGGGCTGCCCTGGGCCCGCAGTGCGGCGCCGTAGCGACGAGATTCGTCGGCCAGCGGATGGTCCGCTCTCGCCAGGATCAAGGTCGGCGCGAGGCCAGCCAGGCGGCTCGCATGGAGCGGCACGGCGTACGGGTGGTCGGTTCGGGCGTCGTCCCCGAGGTAGGCCTTCCAGCCCTGGGTGTAGGGACAGCTCAGGTCCCCACAGGCGGCACGCCGCATCGAGGCGCTCCCCAGGCGGGGATCGAGCATCGGCAGCGCAAGCACCTGGCCGGCCAACGTGGGGCCCAGCTGGTCGCGGGCCATCAGTGCGAGCGCCGCGGCGAGGTTGCCCCCGGCATCTTCACCGCCCACGAACAGTGCCGCCGGCGCGCCGGCCGTCCACCGACCGGGCTGGTGCGCCAGGGCGTTCAGCGCCTCGAAGGCGACCGAGAGGCCTGCCGGGAAGGGATCGCGGGGCGGGCGCGGGTAGGTCAGCACGACGGTATCAGCACCGGCTTGCGCCAGCAGTGCCGGGCTTGCCAGCGATGCCGCCGGCAGATCGCCGGTGAAACCGCCGCCGGGCAGCCACAGCAGCAGCGCCCGCGTCCTGCCACCGAGCGCCCGGCGGGCCGGGTGAAACTGCAGCTCGCCCCCCGCGGCGAGCCGCAGGGCCGACGGGGCTGGTGATCCGCGCGTGTCCATGTCCGGCACCTTATCGATTGACAGCCCATCGATAAACCGCTCGAAAAGCCAATCACTTTTCCGCCCTGTGGAACAATGCGCCGCATTCCGCTTGCCCTGGCGGCTGCATGCCGCCCACCTGCCCATGGACCGTCTTACCGCGATGCAAGCTTTCGTCCGGGTCGTCGAGGCCGGCACCTTCACCAAGGCGGCCGACTCGCTGGACCTGCCCAAGGCCACGGTCACGCGCCTGATCCAGACCCTGGAAACCCACCTGCGCACCAAGCTGCTGAACCGCACGACGCGCCGGGTGACGGTCACGCCCGACGGCGCGGCCTACTACGAGCGGGCCATGCGGCTGCTGTCGGACCTGGAAGAGCTGGAAGGCAGCATGAACCAGGCGCGCGTCACGCCGCGCGGGCGGATCCGGGTCGACGTGCCCGGCGTGGTGGGGCGCGAGATGGTCATTCCGCACCTGCCGGACTTCTACGCCCGCTACCCCGACATCCAGATCGAACTCGGCGTCAGCGATCGCACCGTCGACCTGATCAGCGACAACATCGACTGCGTGATCCGCGGTGGCGAGCTGACCGACCAGAGCCTCGTGGCGCGGCGCATCTCGGAGCTGCGCTTCATCACCTGCGCGACGCCCGAGTACCTGCGCCGCCACGGCAAGCCCACGCACCCGCGGGAACTGGGCGACGCACCGCACCGCATGGTGGGCTATTTCTCGGCGCGCTCCGGCAAGGTGATGGGCGATACCTTCCTGCGCGGCGAGGAGAAGGTCGAGATCGTCGGCAACCACATCCTGGCTGTGAACGATGCGAGTGCCTATCTGCAGGCGGGCCTGGCGCATCTCGGCGTGATGCAGCTCACCTGCTTCATGGCCGGGCCGCTGCTGCGCAGCGGTGCGCTGGTGCGGGTGCTGGAAGACTGGGAGGCGGAGCCCATCCCGGTCTATGTGGTCTACCCGCCGAACCGCCACCTGAGCAGCAAGTTGCGGGTGTTCGTCGACTGGGTCGTCGAACTGATCGGCCGCGAAGTGATGGGCGGCATGAAGATGAACTGCCCGGGCGCCTGAGCGCGCGGGGCCGAAGGGCTCAGGCGGACTCCTGGCTCGCCGCAGCGACGCTGGCAGGGCCGAAGTCGTCCGACGCGGGCGCCGGCGCGCTGATCGCCAGCAGCATGCCCGCCGCCAGCGCCGTGACGGCCGTCGCGGCGGTGATCAGCGTGAAGAAGGATCGGGTGTTCATGTTGGACTCCTGGCCGGCGCGCCTCCGGGCGGAGGATGGGCCGACGAGGTGCCACTCTAGGGACTTGCCCTGAGTCGAAAAAGCGGCCCGCACAGAACGGCGAGTTGCGCTGGGCGGAACAATCCCGCCCGTCACACGGCGTGTCAGGCCTTGCGCGGTGCCCCGCGCCCGCGGGCTTCCAGCCAGGCCTTGGCCGTGGAGAAGTGGCCGCAGCCGATGAAGGGGCGCGGCGGCTTGAGCGCCGAAAACGGCGACGGGTGGTTGGCCTTCAGCACGAGGTGGTCGGTCCCCGCGGCGTCGATCAGCGGCGCCTTGGCCTGGGCGTAACTGCCCCACAGCATGAACACCTTGGGGGCCGGGTCCTCGGCGGCGGCGCGGATTAGCGCATCGGTCAGCACCTCCCAGCCCCGGTTGGCGTGGCTGGTGGGCTGGCCGTCTTCCACCGTCAGCACGGCGTTGAGCAGCAATGTGCCGCCCTCGGCCCAGCGAACCAGGCTGCCGGTGGGCGGGAAGGGCTTGCCGAGGTCGCGCTGGATCTCCTTGAAGATGTTGCGCAGGCTCGGCGGGAACGGCACGCCCTCGGGCACGCTGAACGACAGGCCCTCGGCCTGCCCTGGGCCGTGGTACGGGTCCTGGCCGAGGATGACGACCCGCGTGCTGGCCAGCGGCGTGAGCGTCAGCGCGCGCAGCGGTTCGGGCGGGTAGATCGTCGCGCCCGCCGCCGCCCGCTCGGCCAGGAAGGCCATCAGCTTCTGGCCGACGGGGCTGGCCGCCCAGGCGTCCACGACGGGGCGCCAGTCGGTGTCTGGCAGCGCCAGCGGTAGCTTCATCCGAAGAGCGTCGCCAAGGCCTGACCCGGGTCCGGCGCGCGCATGAAGGCCTCGCCGACGAGGAAGGCGTTCACCTGCGCGTCTCGCATGCGCTGCACGTCCGCCGCGCCGAGGATGCCGCTTTCCGTCACCAGCAGCCGGTCGGCCGGCACGCGCGGCAGCAGGCCGAGCGTGGTGTCCAGTGTGACCTCGAAGGTGCGCAGGTTGCGGTTGTTGATGCCGACCAGCGGCGTCTTGAGCTTCAGCGCGCGGTCGAGTTCTTCGCCGTCGTGCACTTCGACCAGCACGTCCAGGCCGATGGCGTGGGCGGCGGCCTCCAGGTCGGCCATCTGCCCATCCGACAGGCAGGCGGCAATCAGCAGGATGCAGTCGGCGCCCATCGCGCCGGCGTCCATGACCTGGTACTCGTCCACCATGAAGTCCTTGCGCAGCACGGGCAGGTCACAGGCCGCCCGGGCTTCCTGCAGGTAGGCGGTCGCGCCCTGGAAGAAGCGTTCGTCGGTCAGCACCGACAGGCAGGCCGCGCCATGGCGGGCGTAGCTGTCGGCGATGGCGGCGGGGCGGAAGTCGGCCCGCAGCACGCCCTTGGAGGGGCTGGCCTTCTTGACTTCGGCGATCACGCCGGCCCGGCCGGCGGCGATCTTGGCCCGCAGCGCCCGTTCGAAGCCGCGCTGCTCCCCGCGGCGGCCCTCGGCCTCCTCGCGCAGCGAGGCGAGCGACCGCCGACCCTTGGCCGCGGCAATCTCTTCCCACTTGACCTCGACGATGCGCTGGAGGATGTCGGCGCTCATGCCGTGCCTCCGAGGCCCTGGGTCGCCTTGACGAAGGCATCGAGCTTGGCACGGGCCGCACCGCTGTCCAGCGCCTGGCGGGCGCGCTCGATGCCGTCGGGCAGCGAGCCGGCCACGTTGGCGGCGTAGAGCGTGGCGCCGGCATTGAGCAGCACGATATCCCGTGCCGGGCCGGGTTGGCCGTCGAGCACGCCGATCAGCATCTGCCGCGACTGCTCCGGGCCCTCCACCTTCAGGCTGCGGTTGCTGGCCATGGCAAAGCCGAAGTCTTCCGGGTGCACCTCGTATTCGCGGATGGCGCCGTCCTTCAGCTCGCCCACGAGGGTGGTCGCGCCCAGCGAGATCTCGTCCATGCCGTCCTTGCCGTAGACCACCAGCGCATGCTCCGCGCCCAGGCGCTGCAGCACGCGCACCTGAATGCCGACGAGGTCGGGGTGGAACACGCCCATCAGGATGTTGGGCGCACCGGCCGGGTTGGTCAGCGGGCCCAGGATGTTGAAGATGGTGCGCACGCCGAGTTCCCGGCGCACCGGGGCGATGTTCTTCATCGCCGGGTGGTGGTTGGGCGCGAACATGAAGCCGATGCCGCATTCGGCCACGCTGGCGGCCACCTGGCGCGGCGTCAGCTGGATGTTGGCGCCGAGCGCCTCCAGCACGTCGGCGCTGCCGGTCTTGCTGCTCACGCTGCGGTTGCCGTGCTTGGCCACCTGCGCGCCGGCGGCCGCAGCCACGAACATCGAACAGGTCGAGATGTTGAAGCTGTGCGCGCCGTCGCCGCCGGTGCCCACCACGTCCACGAGGTGGGGCAGGGGGCCGAGCGGCACCTTGTTGGAGAGTTCGCGCATCACCTGCGCAGCGGCGGTGATCTCGCCAATGGTTTCCTTCTTGACGCGCAGACCGGTGATCAGGGCTGCGGCAATGACGGGCGACATCTCGCCGGCCATGATGCGGCGCATCAGCGTCAGCATCTCGTCGTGGAAGATCTCGCGGTGCTCGATGACGCGGGTGAGGGCTTCGTTGTCGGTGATCGGCATGGCGTCAGGCCTTGTCAAAGAAGTCGCGGGCCGCCGCGATGGCGTGGTCGATGCCGGCGGCATCGACATCGAGGTGGGTCACGAAGCGCAGGCCGATCATGCCGGTGGCCAGCACGCCGCGCGCCTTCAGGTGCTCCAGCAGGGCGGCACCGCGGCCGTCGCTGACCTGGGCGAAGACGATATTCGTCTGCGGTGGCGTGACCGTGACGCCCGGCAGCGCCGCCAGGCCGTCGGCCAGGCGTTTGGCGAGGGTGTGGTCATCGGCCAGGCGCTCCACGTGGTACGTCAGGGCATGGTCGGCCGCGGCTGCGAGCACGCCGACCTGGCGCAGGCCGCCACCCACCATCTTGCGGATGCGGTGGGCACGCTGGATCAGCTCGCGCGAGCCCACCAGCATCGAGCCGACGGGCGCGCCGAGGCCCTTGCTGAAGCAGATCGAGACCGAGTCGAACGGCCGGGTCAGGTCCGCCACGGTGCGGCCCGAGGCCACGGCCGCGTTGAAGAGCCGGGCGCCGTCCAGGTGCGTGGTCAGGCCGCGGGCGTGGGCCAGGTCGCAGGCAGCTTCGGCATAGCCCGCCGGCAGCACGTGGCCGCCCCAGGTGTTCTCCAGCGCGAGCAACCGCGTGCGGGCGAAGTGCGGGTCGTCGGGCTTGATGGCCGCGGCGATGTCTTCGAGCTTGATCGTGCCGTCCGGTTGGTTGGGCAGCGGTTGCGGCTGGATGCTGCCCAGCACCGCCGCGCCGCCGCCTTCGTAGCGGTAGGTGTGGGCGAGCTGGCCGACGATGTATTCGTCACCACGCGCGCAGTGCGCGAGCAGGCCGCACAGGTTGCTCTGCGTCCCGCTGGGCATGAAGAGCGCAGCTTCCTTGGCCAACAGCGCGGCGACGCGTTCCTGCAGCGCGTTGACGGTCGGGTCGTCACCGAAGACGTCGTCACCCACGACCGCGCGGGCCATGGCCTCGCGCATCGCTGCGGTGGGCTTCGTGACCGTGTCGCTGCGCAGGTCGACGACCGGGCTGCTCGCACCGCCGCCGGACGAAGGGGCGTAGTCGCTCATGGCTTCAACTCCAGGAAGTTGCGCAGCATCGCGTGGCCGTGTTCGCTGAGGATGGACTCGGGGTGGAACTGCACGCCCTCGCAGGGCGTGGCCGTGCCGGCCAGTGCGCGGTGGCGCACGCCCATGATCTCGCCGTCCTCGCTGCGCGCGGTGATCTCCAGCACGTCGGGGCAGGTGGCTTCCTCGATGACGAGCGAGTGGTAGCGGATGACGCTGAACTCCCGCGGCAGGCCGCTGAACACGCCGCGCTGGTCGGTCGTGATGGTGCTGGCCTTGCCGTGCATCTGGCGCTGTGCGCGGATGATCTTGCCGCCCAGCGCCTGGCCCATCGACTGATGGCCCAGGCACACGCCGAGCAGCGGCTTCTTGCCCAGGAAGTGCTGGATGGCCTCCACGCACACGCCCGCCTCATTGGGCGTGCAGGGGCCGGGCGAGAAGACGATGTGGTCGGGGTTCAGCGCGGCCATCTCGGCCACGGTGATCTCGTCGTTGCGCACGACCTTCACGTCCGCGCCCAGTTCGCCGAGGTACTGGACGATGTTGAACGTGAAGCTGTCGTAGTTGTCGATCATCAGCAGCATGTCAGAACCCCTCTTCCACCAGTTCGGCCGCACGGAGCAAGGCGCGTGCTTTCGCCTCCGTCTCTTGCCATTCCAGTTCAGGCACTGAATCCGCCACGATGCCCGCGGCGGCCTGCACGTAGAGCATGCCGTCCTTGATGATGCCGGTGCGGATGGCGATGGCCAGGTCCATGTCGCCGGCAAAGCTCAGGTAGCCGCAGGCGCCGCCGTAGATGCCGCGCTGCACGGGCTCCAGCTCGTCGATGAGTTCCATCGCCCGCACCTTCGGGGCGCCGCTGAGCGTGCCGGCCGGGAAGGTGGCCTTCAGCACGTCCAGTTGCCCGACCTCGGGCCGCAGCGTGCCTTCGACGTTGGAGACGATGTGCATCACGTGGGAGTAGCGCTCGACGTCGAAGGCCTGCGTCACCTGCACGCTGCCGGTGCGGGCGATGCGGCCGATGTCGTTGCGGGCCAGGTCGATCAGCATCAGGTGCTCGGCACGCTCCTTGGGGTCGGCCTTGAGTTCGGCTTCCAGCGCCTGGTCGCGCTCGACCGTGCCGCCGCGCGGCCGGGTGCCGGCCAGCGGCCGGATGGTGACCTTGCGCGAGCCGTCGCCGCCGTGCTCCTCGCGCACGAGGATCTCGGGGCTGGCGCCGACCACCTGGAAGCCGCCGAAGTCGTAGAAGTACATGTAGGGGCTGGGGTTCAGCGCCCGCAGTGCACGGTACAGCGCGATCGGCTCGGCCTTGTAGGGCTTGGCCAGGCGCTGGCCGATGACGACCTGCATCAGGTCGCCGGCCGCGATGTACTCCTTGGCGCGCTCCACCGCGGCCATCAGCTCGGCCTTGGAGAAGTCGCGCTGCACGGGGTGCGACTCGCTGCGCGTCACGCGCGGCACGCTGACCGAGTAGTGCAGCTTGTCGCGCAGCTGGGTGAGCCGCTTGGTGGCGCGGAAGTAGGCCTCCGGCTGACGTGGATCGGCCCAGACGATGAGGTACAGGCGCCCCGAGAGGTTGTCGATGACGGCGACCTCCTCGCTGAGCAGCAGCTGGATGTCGGGCGTGCCGAGGCCGCCGGTCTTGCGCGTGTCGGCCAGCCGCTTTTCGATGGCGCGGACGGCCTCGTAACCGAAATAGCCTGCCAGTCCGCCGCAGAAGCGCGGCAGTCCCGCCGGGATCTTGGGCTTGATGCGGTCCTGGTAGGCGGCGATGAAGTCCAGCGGGTTGCCCTCGTGCGTCTCCACGACGACGCCGTCGGTCACCACCTCGCACAAGCTGCCGGTGGCGCGCACCAGCGTGCGGCAGGGCAGGCCGATGAACGAGTAGCGCCCGAAGCGCTCGCCGCCGACGACCGACTCCAGCAGGAAGCTGTTGCGGCCCTGGCCGGAGCCGGCGCAGAGCTTCAGGTAGAGGGACAGCGGCGTTTCGAGATCCGCAAAGGCCTCGCTGATCAGCGGGATGCGGTTGTAGCCTTCAGCGGCCAGGCTTTGGAATTCCAGTTCGGTGATCACGTCTCAAACCTTGAACAGAGGTGTTTCAGGGCTTGGCGTGCAGCCCGGGGAGACCGGACAACGCGGGAGAAAGCGCGTCAAGGCGCGCCAAGCAGCATCAGGACAGGGCTGACCAGCGACGCCAGGGCCAGGCTCCCCGGTCACTCGACCCCGTGATGTACTTGCGCGTGGTGAACATGGTCCGGGCAGTGTAGCAGTCGGGTTTTTCTCGGCTCAGGTCATACTTCGGGCTACGGAGATGCCGCCATCGCGGCACGAACATGGAGCGAGACATGCGCGCATTGATGGCGGCGGCCCTGCTGGCCGCAGCGAGCCTGAGCGGGGGGAGTGCCTGGGCGCAGGTGGTGGAAGTGGCCAATGTGAAGTATGAGCCGTCGGTCGATCTGGCCGGCCAGAAGCTCGTGCTCAACGGTGCCGGCATCCGCTACAAGTTCGTCGTGAAGGTCTACACCGCAGGCCTGTACCTCACCCACAAGGCCGGCTCGACCGCCGAGGTGCTGGCTGCGCCGGGTCCCAAGCGCATCCACATCCAGATGCTGCGCGACATCGATGGCAATGAACTCGGCAAGCTGTTCACCAAAGGCATGGAAGCCAAT
This sequence comes from Burkholderiales bacterium, assembly GCA_003963005.1. Lineage (GTDB taxonomy): Bacteria > Pseudomonadota > Gammaproteobacteria > Burkholderiales > Burkholderiaceae_C > Pelomonas. The sequence goes on along the minus strand of RXJW01000003.1, from coordinate 1,650 downwards.
GCGCCGCGCGAAGAGTTCGTGAAGTGCATCAACGGCGTACTCAAGCTCAGCGAGGTGTTCGCCAGCCGCAAGCAGCTCAACACCGGCGACAGCTTCTCGGTGGACTACGTGCCCGGCGTCGGCTCGGTGCTGCTGCTCAACGGCAAGTCGGTGATGCCCGATGCCATCAAGGAGCCGGAGTTCTTCTCGGCGCTGCTGCGCATCTGGCTCGGCGACAAGCCGGCCGACGACGCGCTGAAGGACGCCCTGCTGGGCATCAAGCGCGAACGCAAGCGCTGATCGCGTCCAGCCGGTCGAGGTGGGCCCGCGCCGGGATGGCGCGGACATCCTCGCCGTGGTTGTAGCCGTACGTCATCAGCACCACCGGGCAGCCCGCGCCGCGGGCGGCCTCGGCGTCGTTGCGTGAGTCGCCGACCATCCAGGTCGCTGACGGCGCCGTGCCCAGCGCTTCGCAGGTCTTGAGCAGCGGCAGCGGGTCGGGCTTCTTGCGGGGAAAGTCGTCGCCCCCGAACACATGCCGGAAGTGGCTGGCCAATCCCTTGCGCTTCAGCAGTTCGCGCGCCGGCGCGGCGGGCTTGTTGGTCAGCACGGCCAGCGGCAGTTGCAGCTCGCGGAGCACCTCCAGACCTTCCACGACACCCGGGTAGACGGTCGCATGCGCGCCGTTCACGTCGGCGTAGTGCGCCTGGTAGAGCGACCACGCGTGGTCGAACAGCCCGGGCTTGGCACCCGCATGGGCGAGCGTCTGGCGCACGAGGTGCTCGCCGCCGCGGCCGATGGTGCGCTCGACGAAATCCCGGCCGACCTCGGGCAGGCCGAGGTCAGCCAGCGTCAGGCCGAGCACGGCGACGAAGTCGCCCAGCGTGTCGACGAGCGTGCCGTCCAGGTCGAGGATGACCGCCTGCGGCCGGCTCACTTCAGCACCCGTCCGCCTTGAGCATCGCCTTGATCCCGCGCACGGCCTGGCGGATGCGGTTCTCGTTCTCGATGAGCGCGAAGCGCACATGCCCGTCGCCGTGATCGCCGAAGCCGATGCCGGGCGACACGCAGACCTTGGCCTTCTCCAGCAGCTGGCGCGCGAACTCCAGCGAACCCAGCTCCTGGTAGGGCGCCGGAATGCGGGCCCAGATGTACATGCTGGCCTTCGGGCAGTCCACCGCCCAGCCCGCTTCCAGCAGGCCCTTGTAGAGCACATCGCGCCGGCGTTGGTAGCTCGCGGCGATGTCCTGCACGCACTGCTGGTCGCCTTCGAGCGCGGCAATCGCGGCCACCTGCAGCGGCGTGAACGTGCCGTAGTCGTGATAGCTCTTGATGCGGGCCAGTGCCGCGACCAGGTCGGGGTTGCCCACCATGAAGCCCACACGCCAGCCGGCCATGTTGTAGCTCTTGCTGAGTGTGAAGAACTCGACCGCCACGTCCTTCGCGCCGGGCACCTGCATGATGGACGGGGCGACATAGCCGTCGAACACGATGTCGGCGTAGGCCAGGTCGTGCACGACGAGGATGTCGTGCTTCCTGGCCAGCGCCACCACGCGCTCGAAGAACGACAGCTCCACGCACTGCGCCGTCGGGTTGGACGGGAAGCCGAACACCATCATCTTGGGCTTGGGGTAGCTGCCGCGGATGGTCTTCTCCAGCTCGGCGAAGAAG
>RXJW01000046.1 GCA_003963005.1 Burkholderiales bacterium | reverse complement strand
TGAGCATCTACATCAACAAAGACACCAAGGTCATCACCCAGGGCATCACCGGCAAGACCGGCCAGTTCCACACCCTGGGCTGCCAGGCCTATGCGAACGGCAAGAACGCCTTCGTCGCCGGCGTGAATCCCAAGAAGGCCGGCGAGAAGCTCTCCGAGATCCCGATCTACGCAACTGTCAAGGAAGCCGCTTCGCAGACCGGCGCAACCGTGTCCGTCATCTACGTGCCGCCGGCGGGTGCTGCCGCCGCCATCTGGGAAGCCGTCGAAGCCGACCTGGACCTGGCGATCTGCATCACCGAGGGCATCCCCGTGCGGGACATGCTCGAAGTGCGCAACAAGATGAAGGCCAAGGAAGCCGCCGGCGGCAAGCGCACCCTGCTGCTGGGCCCCAACTGCCCCGGCCTGATCACGCCGGAAGAAATCAAGATCGGCATCATGCCGGGTCACATCCACCGCAAGGGCCGCATCGGCGTGGTGTCCCGCTCGGGCACGCTGACCTATGAAGCCGTGGCGCAGCTCACCGAGATCGGCCTGGGCCAGTCCAGCGCGGTCGGCATCGGTGGTGACCCGATCAATGGCCTGAAGCACATCGACGTGATGAAGGCCTTCAACGACGATCCGGACACCGACGCCGTCATCATGATCGGCGAGATCGGCGGCCCGGACGAGGCTGAAGCCGCCCGCTGGTGCAAGGCCAACATGAAGAAGCCGATCGTCGGCTTCATCGCCGGTGTCACCGCCCCTCCGGGCAAGCGCATGGGCCACGCCGGCGCGCTCATCTCCGGTGGCGCCGACACGGCCGATGCCAAGCTCGCCATCATGGAAGAGTGCGGCTTCAAGGTCACGCGCAACCCGTCGGAGATGGGCAAGCTGCTGAAGGCCCTGCTCTAAACCTTTACTGACCCAACCCCGGAGGGCCGTTCGCTGAACGGCCCTCGGTCTTTTCGCGGTGCCCGCGTCCGGCCTGCGTACTTGCACGCTGGCAACGGGCTCGCGGTCGACGCGACACTGCCGGCAAGCCCCCGCACGCATGCCATGGATCTGATCAACGCCGCTTTCTTCATCGCCCTGCTGAAGATCATCTGGGTCAACATCCTGCTGTCGGGCGACAACGCGGTCGTCATTGCGCTGGCGGCGCGCAACCTGGCGGCGGACCAGCAGCGAAAGGCCATCGTCTTCGGCAGCGGTGCGGCCATCGTGCTGCGGGTGGTGCTGACCCTGTTTGCCGTGCAGCTGCTGCGGCTGCCCTGGCTCAAGCTCATCGGCGCCGCGCTCCTGCTGTGGATCGGGGTGCAGCTGCTGGCCGCGGGTGAAGACGAGGCCGACGTCCACGCCAGCAGCAGCGTCTGGGTGGCGATCCGGACCATTCTTCTGGCGGACCTGGTCATGAGCCTGGACAACGTGATCGCGGTGGCGGCCGCGGCCAACAGCGCACCCGAGAGCATGCGGCTGGTCCTGCTCATCATCGGCCTGGGCCTGTCGATTCCGCTGATCATCTTCGGTAGCACGCTGCTGCTCAAGCTGATGGAGCGCGTCCCGGCCATCATCACGCTGGGGGCCGCGCTGCTGGGTTTCGTCGCAGGCGAGATGGCCACCACGGACGTCGTCGTGCACGACTGGTTCCAGGCTCACCTGCACGACCTGGATTACACGGTCAGCCTCGTCTGCGCGGTTGGCGTGGTCGCGGTCGGCCTGGCACTCGGGCGGCGCGGCAGGCGCCGGGCGGCCTAAGATCGGTCGCATGGCGAGTGGCGGGAAAACAGGCAAGGCGGGCAGCTTCTGGCAGCGCCTCATCGGGCGCTCGGTCGAGCGTGATGAGGCGCTAACCGCGGGAGCTTCTCCCGCCGCGAGCGACACCGCGCCGCCGCCGGACCTGGCGAACACTGCCACGTCCGGCCTCCGCGATTTCGACATCGGTGTCGAGATCGGCCGCGGCGCCATGGCCATCGTCTACAAGGCCACCCAGCGCTCGACCGGCCGGCAGGTGGCCATCAAGCGCCTGGCGTTGAGCCGGGAGTTCTCCGCTGAAGACCTCGTCGACGTCCGCGAGCGCTTCATGCGCGAAGCCCGGGCTGCCGGCGCGCTGGAACACCCGGACATCCTGCAGGTGGTCGATGCCGGCCAGGACGGCAACGACGCCTGGCTGGCGCTGGAGTACGTGCTCGGGCGCGACCTGAGCCTGTTCACCAAGGCCGGGCAGCTGCTGCCGGTACGCGAGGTGGTGCAGCTGGGTGCCCGCCTGGCCCGTGCACTCGACTATGCCCACAGCCGGGGCGTGATCCATCGCGACATCAAGCCCGCCAACGTCATGCTGGATCGCATCAACGGCAAGCTCAAGCTGATGGATTTCGGCATCGCCCGCGTCGGTGACGGCAGCCGCACGCGCACGGGGCTGGTGCTGGGCACACCGTCGTTCATGTCGCCGGAGCAGCTGGCGGGCCTCACGGTGGATGGGCGCAGCGATCTCTATTCCCTGGCCGTGCTGCTGTATCAACTGCTGACCGGTCAGCTGCCGCATCAAAGTGAATCGATGGCGCGACTGATGCAACTGATTGCGACCGAGCCGGCACCGGACGTGCGGACGTACCGGCGCAGCCTGCCGGAGTCGCTCGCCCTCGTGCTGGCCGTGGCACTGGAGAAGCGCCCCGAGCTGCGCTACCCCAACGGCGAGCAGATGGCCCGGGACCTGGAGGCCGTGCTCGTCATGGACCTGCAGGCCGAGCCCGCCGGGGCGGAAAGCGTCACGCCGCAGGACCCGGCCTTCGCACAAACACTGCGCTTGGACGCGGGGGAAGCAGGGCAGAATCCTGCCTCCGCCGACCTCGGCCCTGCGCCGCCAGACCCACGCCAAGCCCCATGATCCTGGAGTTCTTCAGCGCCACCGACGTGGGCCGGGCGCGCGACAACAACGAGGACTCGGTGGCCCTGGACGAGGCTGCGGGGCTGGCCGTGCTGGCCGACGGCATGGGCGGCTACAACGCCGGCGAGGTCGCCAGCCAGATGCTGACCAGCTTCGTCGGCTCTGAACTCGGCCGCTGGCTCAAGGACGCCGGCCGCGAGGCCCGCCCCGGTGAGGTCAAGCGCGCGATGGACATCTGCGTGGACAACGCCAACCGCGCCATCTTCAACGCGGCCAACACCAACCCCCGCTACGCCGGCATGGGCACAACCCTGGTGCTGGCCGTCTTCCGGCCGGAGGGACTGTTGCTTGGACACGTCGGCGATTCGCGCGCCTACCGGCTTCGGGGTGGCCGCCTGACCCAGCTCACCCGTGACCATTCCCTGCTCCAGGAGCAGATCGACGCCGGGCTGCTGACCGTGGAAGAAGCCGCGTTTTCCAGCAACAAAAACCTCGTTACACGGGCTGTCGGCGTCGAAGACACAGTGCTGATGGAGCTGCACCTGCACGAAGTGCAGCCCGGTGACACCTTCCTGATGTGCTCCGACGGGCTGTCCGACATGGTCGATGATGACAGCCTCACCAACCTGCTCAATCACAATCCGGCACTGCCCGAAGCTGCCCGGGTCCTGATCAATGCGGCAAATGACAGCGGCGGCCGCGATAACATCGCGGTCATCCTGGCCCGCGCCGAGGGCCGCCAACGTACCGAAGGACGGGGCTGGTGGCCCTTCGGTCGGCGTGGTGGCAAAGACTCCGTTGCCTGAAAGTCGCGGCACGCACAACAGAACTTGAGGTCATACATGGGCAAACTGGTGGTTTCGCTCGACGGCGTGGTGATCAAGGAAGTCCAGATCACCAAAGACAAGACCACGCTGGGTCGGCGGCCGTACAACGACATCGTCATCGACAACCTCGCGGTGTCGGGTGAGCACGCCGTGCTGCAGATGGTGGGAGCCGACGTCTTCATCGAAGACCTCAACTCCACCAACGGCACCTACATCAACGGCAAGGCCATCAAGAAACAGTTGCTTGCCGACAACGACACCGTCGAGATCGGCAAGTACAAGATCAAGTTCCTGCTGAACGACGGCGGGGACTACGAAAAGACGATGATCCTCAAGCCGGGCTCCGGCGCGGCGCCGAGTCTCGGCCTGGGGTCGTCCTTCGGCACGCTGGGCAATGGCACGGTCATCGGCCCGGCGTCCATCAAGGTGCTGACCGGTGCAGCCGCTGGCCGTGAGGTGGCACTCACCAAGGTCGTCACGACGCTGGGCAAGCCCGGTGTCCAGGTGGCCTCCATCACCAAGCGCCCCACCGGCTACGTGTTCGCCCACGTCGAGGGCACGTCGCGCCCCAGCGTTAACGGCATCCCGCTGACGGGCGAATCGATTGCACTGCGCACCGGCGACCTGATCGAGCTGGCCGGCACGCAGATGCAGTTCATCCAAGGCTGACCCCGCGCGTGCTCCGGCCCCGGCGCGCCCGGGGCTCGCCGCTCGCGAAGGGGCTCGTCCCGGGCCGCAGGAGCGTGAGCCGCGGGCCGACGAGGCCGCGTCGACAGGCGCTCCTGGGGAACACATCCGCGCTTTTGCCCCGTGTGATTTCCTCACGCATGGTGCGCTACCAAGCCGGTATTACGACCGTCTGACCGATCGGGTAGGTGCGTACATTCTTGGCTCCGCCCCGCCTGATGCGTGGCACCCTCTCCAAGTCACGCACCGCATGAACATCCGCGTCCTGGGCTGCTCCGGCGCCATCGCCGCCGGCTACAAGACCACCGCCTTCCTGCTGGACGACGATGTGCTCATCGACGCCGGTACCGGCGTGGGTGACCTGCCGCTGGACGCTCTGGCAGGCATCGACCACATCCTGCTCAGCCACTCCCACCTGGACCACGTGCTGGGCATCCCGCTGCTCGCTGATGCCGTGCTGCGCCTGCGCGTGGCGGCGGGCCGCCCGCCGATCCAGGTGCATGCCCTGCCCGAGACGCTGGCCGCGCTGCGCCAGCATGTGTTCAACGGCATCATCTGGCCCGACTTCACCGCGCTCCCGACCGCCGAGTCCCCCGTGCTGTCGCTGCACCCCTTCCAGATCGGGGAGCGCCTGAACCTGGGCGGGCGCCAGATCGAGGTCCTGCCCGCCGTCCACACCGTGCCCGCCGTCGGCTTCGCGATCGATGCCGGCCCCGATGCCGGGCATGCGCACTGGGTGTTCACCGGGGACACCGGCCCCAACCCGGCGCTTTGGCAGCGGCTGGCGAGCCTGCGCCTGTCCCACCTCGTCATCGAAACCGCCTTCAGCGACGACGAAGCCGAAGTCGCCCACGTCAGCCAGCACCTGTGCCCGGCCGACCTGGGACGCGAACTCGCCCAACTCGGCGGCAGCGTGGACGTGCGCATCACGCACATCAAGCCCGGCGAGGTGGACGCCGTCATGGCGGGCGTGCAGGCCCTGAGCAGCCCGCACCGCATCTCCGCCCTGCACGCCGGCCAGGTCATGCCGCTGTGAGCCGCTGGCATCCCGTCACAGGCGCCTTCGGGCGCCTTGCTTTTTTCGGCTGACGTTTATTGGCTGGCCGCGGCCAGATGACAGAATGCGTCGGCCCGAAGTGACGCTTTTTGTCAGTGCCGGACCATCTGCCGGGGCGCCGCGTGTTCTTTTCCACGGTTCGCCCCCCACAAAAAGCTGGCACGGCGCCTGCATTCACGGAGACTGTCCTCCCCCACCAACCCCCTTCGCTGGAGTTTTGAGATGAACCTGAAAGCACGTGCCCAACAAGGCTTCACCCTGATCGAACTGATGATCGTCGTGGCCATCATCGGCATCTTGGCCGCAGTCGCGATTCCGCAGTACAAGGATTACACCGCCAAGGCCAAGATCGGCAACGCCATCTCCGTCGTTGACCCCTGGAAGACCGCCATCGCCCTGTGCGCCCAGGAAAACGGCTACACCGGCACCACGCTGACCCTGTGCACGAACGGCGCCCAAGGCATCCCGGCTGACACGACCGTCGCCCCGAGCAATGAAGTCGCCTCCGTCGCCACCGGCGCCAACGGCGTGATCACGCTGACCTTCGCTGCCGCCGCCAATGTTGGTTCCGACTTGGGTGGCAAGACCATCGTGTTCACGCCGACCGCTGGCGCGAACGCTGTGACCTGGGCCATCACGACCAACGTGTCTGCCCCGGCGCTGCTGTCGGCCATCACCAAGAACAGCAAGACCTGATCTCCATCCTCTGATGGTGTGAAAAGGCTCCTTCGGGAGCCTTTTTTGCTGAGCGAACCGTTTTGCCGATGCCCGCCCCCGACGCTCGCGCCCGCCACCTGCTGCCGGGAGCCCTGGCTGTCCTGGCTGCGTGGATGCTCGTGCATCCCTACGCCGGCATCCGCCATGACGGCGTGCTCTACCTCGGCCAGGTGCTGCACCACCTGGGCCTGGGCGACCTGCACCGCGACGTGTTTTTCGCCCATGGCTCGCAGCAGGACTGGTCGCTGTACTCGCGCCTGATGGCGCCGCTCTACGAGCGCGCTGGCATCGCCCAGGTGAGCCTGCTCGTGCTCGTGCCGGCGCACGCGGCCACGGCCGTCGCGATGTGGATGCTGCTGCGCCCGCTCGACCGCGAGCTGCGCTGGGCCGGCTTCATGAGCCTGGCGCTGATGCAGCACATCTACGGCGGCATCGGCGCGATGTCCTTCGGCGAAAACTTCCTGACTGCTCGCACGCTGGCCGAACCGCTGAGCCTGTGGGCGCTGGTCGCGATGCAGGCGGCACGGCCTGCATGGGCCGTCGCCGCCCTTGGCGGGGCGGCGGCGCTGCACCCGCTGGTGGCCCTGCCGGCCCTGGCCGTGTGCTGGCTGCTGGCCTGCGCACGCGACCGGCGCTGGATTGGCCTGGCCCTGCTGGCGCTGCCGGCCCTCGCCTTGGCCGCCGCCGGCGTCGCCCCCTTCGCGGCGCTGCTGCGCCGCTACTCGCCGACCTGGTGGGCGCTGGTCGACGAGGTCAACGCCATGGTCGTGCTCAGCCACTGGGACGAGACCGACTGGCAGTCGGTCGTGTTCGACTTCGCGGTCCTGCTCGCCGCCTGGCGCCTCGTGGGCGGTGGCCTCGGGCGCCTGGCGGCCTGCATCGCCGCCGCGGTGGCGGGCCTGCTGCTGACGGCCGCCCTGGGTGCGGACCTGCTGCACGCCGTGCTGCTGACGCAGCTGCAACTCTGGCGCGGCCTGTGGCTGGCGCATGCGCTGGCCCTGCTGCTGCTGCCGGCCGTGCTGCTGGCCCTGTGGCGCACGGGCCCGAACGGTCCGGCCGCCGCGCTGGCGCTGGCGGTGATGGCCACGGCGGCCTCGCTGCACACGCCCACCCTGCTCCCCGTGGCCGCCTGGGCCGGCGGGCACCTGCTGATGACCCGCCTCGGCACGCCCCTGTCCGGGCCGGTGCGGCGCCTGTCGCAGGCCGTGTCGGCGGGCCTCATCCTCGCGCTGGGCGCCCTGACCTTCCGGCTGCTGTGGCAGACCCCGGCCGACGAAACCGCCTACCTCGACATCAGCCTGGCCGGCAAGGTCGCCATGGCCTGGCCCCTCGCCATCGGCCTGGCGGTCGCTGCCCTGCTGCGCCACTGGCCGAGCCATCGGGCGGCGCAGGCCGCCGGCTGGGCACTGGCCGCCGGCGCGCTGCTGCTGTCGCTCCAGCAATGGGACCGGCGCAGCGCCTGGATCCGCACGGTCGAGGCCGGCCTGCATGTCCCCCATCCCTTCCAGGCCCACATCCCGCCCGGCGCCCAGGTCTACTGGCATGCAGACTTCAGCGCCGCCTGGCCCTTGCTGAAACGCCCCAGCTTCTACGCCAAGGCCCAGGGCGCGGGCCTGCTGTTCAACGAGGCCACGGCCGAGGATTTCGGGGCCCGCTGGCGCCTGCTCGCGCCGCTGCGGCAGCGGCGCGAACGCTGCGAAGCCCTGCGCGATCTCGCCAGCGCCCACCCCCCGGGTGACGCCTCCTGTGCCGCCTTGCAGGAAGCCGACGTGTCAATGCTCTGCCAGCGCGCCGACCTCGATTTCGTCATCAGCCCCAATTCCTTCATGCGAGCCCCGATCGCGCACTGGTCGGTGCCCGGCGCGCAGGCGGATCTGCAGCATCATTACCTCTATGCCTGCTCCCAGTTCCGCTGACGCCACCGACCGCCGCACGTTGGGCGTCGAGTTCATCGGCTACCTGCTCGCCAGTGGCCTGGCCCTGGGGGTCGACACCGGCACCTATGCCGCAGCCCTGGCGCTGGGCTGCCCGCTCGCGCTGGCCGCCTGCCTGGGCTTCCTGGCCGGCCTGGGCTGTGCCTACCTGTGCAGCGTGCGCTGCGTGTTCCGCGTGCGCCGCCTGCAGGATCGGGCCCAGGAGTTCGCGGTGTTCGGCGCCGTCGGCATCGCGGGCCTGCTGCTGATGCAGGCGCTGCTGTGGCTGTTCGTGCAGCGCCTGCACATCGCGCCTGTGCCCGCCAAGCTGCTGACCGCCGTGCCGGTGTTCCTGTTCAACTTCGGCATTCGCAAGGCCTTGCTGTTCCGCCGTCCCCCTGGCCCATCGGCCGCCCCCCTCCGCCTGGAAGCTGCGCGTTGACCGCCCACACCCTCGTCATCGGCGCCGGCCCGGCCGGCCTCACCGCCGGGCTGGAACTGCTGCGCGCCGGCCACCTCCAGGTGACCCTGCTTGAAGCGACGCAGGCCATCGGCGGCATCTCCAAGACCGTCAACTTCAAGGGCAACCGCATCGACATCGGCGGCCACCGCTTCTTCTCCAAGTCGGACTGGGTGATGGACTGGTGGCGCCAGATGCTGCCCGTCGCACGCCCGACCGGCGGCGGCGATGCGCGGCTCGCCTACCAGGGCCAGGAGCGCCTGCTGGGCGCCTCGCAGGCCACCGCCAGCGAGGCCGACGACGCCGTGCTGCTCGTGCGCAGCCGGCAGTCGCGCATCTATTTCGGCGGCAACTTCTTCGACTACCCGCTCAAGCCCGGGCCCGACCTCGTGCGCAAGATGGGCGTGGGCCGCTGCCTGCAGTTCGCCGGCAGCTACCTGGCCGCCGCCGCCCGCCCGATCCAGCCCGAGCGCACGCTCGAAGACTTCTTCATCAACCGCTTCGGCCGCCAGCTCTACCGGCAGTTCTTCAAGGACTACACCGAGAAGGTCTGGGGCGTGCCCTGCCGCGACATCAGCGCCGACTGGGGCGCGCAGCGCATCAAGAGCCTGTCCATCGGCACGGCGGCCAAGCAGGCCCTGAAGAAGCTCGTCACCGGCTCGGCGGGCACCGAGCAGACCTCGCTCATCGAAAGCTTCCTCTACCCGAAGTACGGCCCCGGCCAGATGTGGGAGGCCGCGGCCGCCGAGTTCGAGCGGCGCGGCGGGCGGCTGCTGCGCGGCTGGACGGTGGACGAGATCCACCGCCGCGAGCAGCGCGTGGAGCGCGTCGTGGCGCACGACGCCGAGGGCCTGCGCCAGAGCTTCGAAGTGAGCGATGTCGTCTCCACGATGCCCATCCGCGAACTCGCCCAGGCCCTGCGGCCGGCGCCGGACGCGCCGACGCTGGCCATTGCCACCGGTCTGGAATACCGCGACTTCATCACGGTGGGCCTGCTGTACCGCCGCATGTCGCCGAAGGTCGCCGGCCGGGCGCGCTTCGTCAGCGACAACTGGATCTACATCCAGGAGCCCGGCGTGAAGGTCGGCCGCGTGCAGGTGTTCAACAACTGGAGCCCGCACCTCGTTGCCGACCCCGACACCGTCTGGCTCGGCCTGGAGTTCTTCGCCCGCGACGACGACGACCTCTGGGCGATGAGCGAAGACGCGCTGAAGGCCCTGGCCGTGCGCGAGATGCGGCAGCTCGGCCTGGCCGACGAGGGCGAGCTGCTGGACGCGACCGTACTGCGCCAGCCCAAGGCCTACCCCGGTTACTTCGGGGCTGCCTTCCAGCAATTCGACACGCTGCGCGGCTGGCTCGACGGCCTGCACAACCTCTACCTCTGCGGCCGCAACGGCATGCACCGCTACAACAACCAGGACCACTCCATGCTGTCCGCTCGACTGGCGGCCCAGGCCATCCTGAACGGCGGCGCCGGCCGTGAAGCGATCTGGGCCGTCAACATCGACGACGACTACCACGAGGAAGCGCCGACAAAGAACTGACGGCCTCGCATGCCATGATGCGCGCCCATGTCTGCCGCGACACCTTCCTCCTTTGATCCGGCCGCCCCGGTCGCCCCGCTCGGCCTCGTCCTCGCCGCCGCCTTGCCGCCCCTGCTGGCCTACAACCAGACGCCGGCGGCCACGCTCTACAACCAGTTGCTGGCCCTGGCCGGCTGGGGCCTGGCGCTGCTGCTCTGGGCGCGCGCCACACCGAACTGGCGCGCGGGCCTGAGCAGCCCCGCTGCCCTTGCGCTGGCGCTGCTGCTGGCGGCCCCGCTGAGCGCCGTGCTGTGGCGCGGCCTGCCGTCCTCGCTCGGCCTCGGCGCGGCGGCCATCCTCGGCGCGGGCCTGGCCGTGCTGCTGCTGGCCCAGGGCCTGTCCCGCGCGCGCCGCCTGATGGCCGCCGAGGCGCTGTGCTGGGGCCTGCTGGTGGCCGGGGCTTTCAGCATCGCCATCAGCCTCGTGCAGGTGTTCGCACCGGCGTGGGCCGACGGCAGCATCATTGCCCATTCGGGCATCCCGGGTCGCGCGGTCAGCAACCTGCGCCAGCCCAACCACCTGGCCAGCCTGATGATGTGGGCGGCCGTCGCCGCGGTGTTCATCACCGAGCGGCGCGGCTGGCGGCCGGCGTTGGCACCGCTCTTGTTCGCCTGCGTGTTCACCGTCGTGCTGAGCGCGTCGCGCACCGGCTTCATCGGCATCGGCATGCTTGCGGTGTGGGGCATCGTCGACCGGCGCCTGTCGCGCAGCGCGCGCCTGACCCTGCTCGCCACGCCGCTCATGCTGGGCGTCAGCTGGTGGCTGATGGCGCTGTGGTCTGCCGAGAGCGGCCACGCCTTCGGTGCGGCCTCACGGCTGTCCGAAGGCGCGGGTTCGCCGTCGCGCATGGCCATCCTCAAGAACGCCTGGGCCCTGACGATGGCCAACCCGTGGCTGGGAGTGGGCTGGGGCGAGTTCAACTTCGCCTGGAGCCTCACGCCCTTCCCCGGCCGGCCCATCGCCTTCTTCGACCACACGCACAACCTGCCCTCGCAGCTCGCCGTGGAGCTGGGCCTGCCGTGGGCGGGCGTGGTGCTGGGGTTGCTCGGCTGGGGCTTGATCAGGGCTGGCGTCGGTGCCGTGCGCGCCAAGGAGGACGATGCGCTGGTGCGCCGTGCGGCCCTGATGATCGTGCTGACCATCGGCCTGCACAGCCTGCTGGAGTACCCGCTCTGGTACGCCTACTTCCTGCTGCCGGCCTGCTTTGCACTCGGCCTGGCGCTGCCGGCCCCCGAAGCGCCCGCACCGGCTGCACCGCGCGTGTGGCAGGTCGTGGGTGCGGCGCTCATCGCGGGCAGCGCCTTCGCCGTGATCGACTACCAGCGCGTCGTGGTTATCTACGCGCCGGCCGAAGACGCCGAGCCGCTGAACCAGCGCATCGCCGCGGGCCAGCGCTCGGTGTTCTTTGCCCACCAGGCCGACTACGCCGCCGCCACCAGCTTCCCGCCCGGCAAGCTCGCACTCGCCGCCACACGCCGCACGGCCTTCAGCCTCATCGACGCCCGGCTGCTGATGCACTGGTCCCAGTCGCTGCAGGCCACCGGCGACGTCGAAGGCGCGCGTTACCTGGCCGACCGGCTGCGCGAGTTCCGCAACCCGACGGGCGACACCTGGTTCGCCACCTGCGAGGACGCGGCCTCGGCGCCTGCGATGCCGCAGTGCCAGCCCGCCTCCGGCGTGGTGGACTGGCGCACGCTGCGCTGAGTCAGTCGGCCACGTCGGCCCGCCACTCACCCGATTTGCCGCCCTGCTTCTCCAGCACCCGCACGTTGGTGATGACCATGCCGCGGTCGGCGGCCTTGCACATGTCGTAGACGGTGAGCAGGCCGACCTGCACGGCGCACAGCGCCTCCATCTCGACGCCGGTGCGGCCGAGCGTCTCGACCTGCGCGCGGCAGTGCACGCGGCTGCCGGCTTCGTCCAGCTCGAACTCCACCGCCACGCGCGTGATGGGCAGCGGGTGGCACAGCGGCACCAGGTCGCTGCAGCGCTTGGCGCCCTGGATGGCTGCGATGCGCGCCACGCCGAGCACGTCGCCCTTCTTGGCGCTGCCGCTGGCGATCAGCGCGAAGGTCTCGGGGCGCATGCGGATCTCGCCGGTAGCGACGGCCATGCGGTGGGTCTCGGCCTTGGCCGACACGTCCACCATGTGGGCCTGGCCTTGGGCATCGAAATGGGTGAGGGGGGTCGTCATGCCTGGAAACATTGGGGCAACGCGGTTGCAGGCATCATAGGAGGGTCCCCTTGATGCGCGGCGCCTTCCGGCACGCGCGGCTGCCCGATGAAGAAGCTCCTGCACCGCCCCCTGCTCAGCCTGGTCGCCGCCGCGACGCTGGCCCTGCCCGGCGCGCCGCTGAACGCCCAGGTCAACCTGCCCGCACTGGGCGACTCGGTCTCACAGGACCTCGACATCACCGCCGAGCGGCAACTCGGCGAGCGCTACATGCGCTCCATCCGGCTGGACCCGGCCGTCGTGCAGGACCCGATCCTGCAGGAGTACATGGATGGCATCTTCCAGCCGCTGGTGGGTGCGTCGCGCAAGCTCGGCCACATCGGCGACGACATCCAGGCCCGCTTCGCGTGGGAGTCCTTCCTCGTCGAGGACAAAACCATCAACGCCTTCGCGCTGCCCGGCGGCTTCGTGGGCACGCACCTCGGGCTGATCGCCATGACCGTGTCGCGCGACGAGCTGGCCTCGGTGCTGGCGCACGAGATCTCGCACGTCACGCAGCGCCACATCGCGCGGCGCATCGCGGGCGACTCCAAGAACAGCATGATCGCCATCGCCGGCCTGTTGCTGGGCGTGTTGGCCGCGTCACGCGGCAACATCGACCTGGCCAACGCCGGCATCGTGGGCGGGCAGGCGGCGGCCACGCAGCTGTCGCTGAACTTCTCGCGCGACATGGAGCGCGAGGCCGACCGCGTGGGCTTCAACGTGCTCGTGGAAGCCGGCTTCGCGGGCAGCGGCATGGTGAGCATGTTCGAGCGCATGGAGCAGGCCTACCACCTGATGGACAACGGCGCCTTCCCCTACCTGCGCTCCCACCCGCTGACGAGCGAGCGCATCGGCGACGCCCGCACACGCCTGGCGCTGGAGCCCTTCGCCCGCCCGCGCGGCCTGGCTGAGCACGCGCTGATGGCCGCCCGTGCCCGCGTGCTGATGGACCCGCGCGTGGAAGCCTGGAAGGTGCTGGAGAACTACGACGCCGGCGCTCGCAACATCCGCGAGAGCGGCGGCTACGAACAGCTCGGCGCCCGCTACGCCGCGGCGCTGGCCTCGCTCAAGCTGCGCAACTTCGACCGCGCCGAAGCCACGCTGCGCAGCGCCGACGTGACGCTGCAGCTCATCAACCCCAGCCCCGCCGAAACCGCCGCTGCCCGCCGCCAGCTCACCTACCTTCGCGCCGAACTCGCCCAGGCCCGCGGCCGGCCGATGGACGGCGTGGCGGCCCTCGACACGCTGCAGGGCGAACGTTCCCGCCCGATGCTGATGCAACGCGTCGCCCTGGCCCTGACCCCTGGCGCCAACCCCGCCGCCGTCCGCGAGGCGGCCGACGCGCTGCAAACCCACGTGAGCCTGGACCCGAAGGACTCCTTCGCCTGGTCCCAGCTCGCCCTCGTCTGGCAGCGCCTCGACCAGCCCCTGCGCGCCGTTCGCGCCCAAGCCGAAGTCCACGCCGCGGCGGGTGACCTCAACGGCGCCATCGACCGCCTGCGCTCCGGCCTGCGCCAGTCCCGCGGGCCCGACGCCGACCAGGTCGAGGCCTCGGTCATCGACGCCCGGCTGCGCACGCTGGTGTACGAGCGGCAGGCGATGCTGGCGGAGATCTACCGCGGAAGGTACATCCCGCCGGATGTGGAGTTGCCCAACTGAGGCCACTTCAGGTTGCTGAATTCGGCCTGGCGCCGGTCAGCCGTTGATCGAGTAGGTGGCCACAACGGCATCACGAAGCGCGGGGCGCTGACGCGCACAGACGATGTGTGCTGCTTTGATCGTCCGGCTGGTTCAGATCGGACACACCCGAGGCCAAGCCGGCATCCAACGGGCGCAGTCATCCAAGCGCCTGACCGGGGATCAGGAATGGCCGCTCAACCGCCAAACGCGGCAGTTCGTCACTCAGGTCGTCATCAATCCGCTGGCGGATCGACACAGGGCCGATCGGCCTGAATCACCGACTCATCCATGAGTCACACGCTCACTTCCACGCCTCGCGCTCAGCCGCCCGCTTGAACCGCAAATGCCAAGCTGGTCCTCGCGATGGCACGCCGGGGATGCTCGCCTAACAACGTGGCGTGAGAGTGCCTGTCCTTGGAGTGGATCAAGGGCGAGCCGCTCTCTGCCCGCCACGGGCTCCCGGCGACCATCGAGGCATCCGTGACGGCGGTGGAGGCCTGCACCTGCGGGCACAACGAGGTCTCGACCAAGAGCTCGCTGGGTTCTCGCAGTCCCCCCAGCATCGTCGACGCTTGGGCATCGCTGCATAACGAGTTCAAGCAGTGGTCTGCATCCCGACATTCACACCCGATTCATCGTCGCTGCCGAAACTGCCGCCCCAAAGGGCACACGGATGCCGTGCGCGGCTGGCTGCAATGGCTTGCCCCTTCCGCCTTCTGAGACTACACCCCTATGCGACTGAATCAGCACCTGCGTAACCACACCACCCGGCAGAGCGGGAACTTGGCAGTCCTGACCTTGTACGCCGCCGTTGCTGCGTTGTACTGCGCTGGCGCTAACGCGCAGGAACAAACCCAGGCGCAAGGATCAGCCGCTGCGTCCGAGGGGGCCAATGTGCTGAAGGCCGTAGAGATCAGTGTCAAGCGCACGCGCTCGTCCACCCGCCTAACGGCGCAGGAAGTGCAGGCTTTGCTGCCAGGCACCAACCCGATCAAGGCGTTGCAGACGCTGCCGGGTGTCAGCTACCAAACGGCTGACCCCTGGGGTAACAATGAGCAAAACGCGTCGCTGTTCATCCATGGCTTCAGTACGCAGCAGCTGGGCTACACGCTGGACGGCGTGCCCCTGGGTGACCAGCAGTACGGCAACTACAACGGCCTGTCGCCGCAGCGCGCCATCAGCAGCGAAAACGTGCGTGGCGTGCTGCTGTCGTCAGGCGCAGGCGACCTTGCCACAGCATCGACGAGCAATCTCGGTGGCACGATTGACACGTTCAGCAGCGATCCGCTGGCCCAGCGCCGCGTGTCGCTAGAGCAGACCCTGGGCAGCTACTCGGCATCGCGTACCTTCGTTCGGTATGACACCGGCGCGTTCGGCGAGGGCAACTCGGCCTACGTATCCTTCATGCGCCAGAACGCGCGTGCGTGGGACTTCAACGGCAAACAAGGTGGCAACCAGCTCAATGGCAAGTTCGTGCGCACCACGGGCGATGACAAGCTGACGCTCTACTTCAACTACAACGACAAGACCGAGCCCAACGAAGACTCCATCGTTCGCTCGAACACCGAGACCTACCAGCCTGCCACGCGTCCGTTCTTCTACCCGGACCTGGCCGGCTACCTCGCCTACCTGAACCCGACCACCAGCGCCACGCCGGCGGCCGAGGGCAACAACTACCGCAACTACTACAGCGCCGCGCAGCGCACCGACTGGCTGGGCTACGCCAAATACGACCTGCGCCTGAGCGAGCGCCTGGCCTGGACCAACCAGGCCTACTACCACCGCGACCAGGGTGCCGGCTTGGTGGCTGGCCCGATCGGCGTCGCGGGCCTGCCGGGTCTGTTCGGCGTGTACTTCCCGAACCAGAACCTGAAGCAGGTGTTTGGCAACTCGGGTATCGCGCTGCGCACCACCGAATACGCCATCCACCGTGGCGGCGTGTTGTCGCGTGTGGACGCCGAGTTGGATGACCACCACGTTCAGGCCGGCTTCTGGCTGGAGCAGAACCGCTCGTCGGCCTACCGCCGCTGGTACGGGTTCGATGCGAACAACCCCACGTCGCCGTACGACAAGCCCACCGGCCGCCCGCTGTTCACCCAGTACGGCAGCGAGATCGACAACAAGGTGGTGCAGCTCTACCTGCAAGACGCGTGGACGGTGCAGCCAGGCTTGACGCTTCAGGCTGGGTTCAAGAGCAGTCTGCAGTTCGCGCAGGGCCGCTTCCCGGTGCAGCAGAAGGCGGGCTCCATCACCGGCAATTCGCCGGCATTGCCCGAAGGCTCGATCGACACCAAGCGATGGTTCCTCCCGCAGCTGGGTGCGGTGTGGGATTGGACGCCGCGCGACCAGGTCTACGCCAACGTGCAGAAGAACCTGCGCCAGTTCGTCACTTACGGCGCCGGCGGCCTGTCGCCCTGGAGCCTGAGCAGCCAGGCGGGCTTTGACCTGTTCAAGGCGACGGCCAAGCCTGAAGAGTCGGTCACGTACGAGACCGGCTACCGGGTCAAGCGGCGCGCGGATGGCGGCGTGCTGACCGACATCGACGCCCAGCTGAGCATCTACCACGTCGACTTCCACAACCGCCTGCTGCAGATCACGTCCACACCGGTAATCAGCTCCATCAACCCCGGCAACCCTATCCTGGCCAACGTGGGTGGTGTCAGCACGAACGGCGTGGACCTGAGCGGCACCCTGCGCTTTGGGAGTGGCGTCTCGTTCTACAACGCTTTGTCCTACAACCGCTCGGTCTACAACAGCGACTATCAGACCGGCGCCTCCGGTGCCACGGTCGCCACGCATGGCAAGCAAGTGCCGGGCAGCCCGCAGCTGCTGGAAAAGTTCGTTCTCACGGTGCCGGTGGGCCTGGTAGAAGCCCAGCTGATTGGCGACTACGTGGGCAAGCGCTACGCCACCTTCACGAACGACAAGCAGGTGTCCAGCTACTTCCTCACCAGCCTGTCGTTGTACGCACGCCTGCCGATGCTGACCGGAGACATGCTCAAGGACGCCAAACTGCGCCTGACCGTCACCAACCTGGCCAACAAGACGGGGGACCTGAATGTGGTCGTGGGCTCGGCCGCCAACACGTACAACACCTACCCGATTCCCCCGCGGCAGGCCTACCTGACCTTCAGCACCGCCTTCTGAACGAGACGCCCATGACACCGCATCAACCCGCGCGCCGTACCGCCTTGCAACTGGGACTGGCCCTGGCTGGTGGCCTGGCTCAGGGGCCTGCTTTCGCCCAGGGTGCTCCATCGGCCAACCGTGCCCGCAAGGTCGAAGTGCTGGGCCACCGTGGGGCCTGTGCCCTGCGGCCCGAGCACACGCTGGCGTCTTACGCACAGGCCATTCTTGATGGCGCCGATTTTGTCGAGCCCGATCTGGTCAGCACCAAGGACGGCGTGCTGGTGGCGCGCCACGAGAACAACCTCTCGGAAACGACCGACGTCGCCCGGCACGCGGCATTTGCATCACGCCGCACACGCAAGACGATCGATGGCAATGTGGAGGAGGGTTGGTTCGTGGAGGACTTCACCCTCGCCGAACTGAAGCGCCTGCGCGCCGTCGAGCGCATCCCGCAGATCCGTCCCGGCAACACCGCCTACGACGGGCAGTTCCAGGTGCCGACGTTCGAGGAAATCATCGAGTTCGTGGCCGCACAGTCGGCGACGGTCGGCCGCGTGATCGGCTTGGTGCCCGAGCTCAAGCACTCCAGCTATCACACCGCCATCGGCCTGTCTCTGGAAGACCGGTTCGTTCAGACGGTCCAAGCGCACCATCACACCCGCACGCAGCCACTCATCGTGCAATCCTTCGAGCTGGCCAACCTCAAAGTGGTGCGCGAAAAGCTGGGGCGGCGCGAAGGTCTGCGGCTCATGCAACTGGTGGGTGCGCCCAACATGCCCACCGCCGACAGCGTGGCCGCCGGCAAGCCGCAGCTGTTCGAGACGGTGCTGACTCCCCAGGGCCTGAAGGCGCTGGCGGGGCATGTGGACGTGCTTGCGCCTCCTACACGCATGCTCATCCCTTGGGATGCCGCCCAGCGCCAGCTGCCACCGACGCGCTTGATTGCCGACGCGCATGCTGCCGGCTTGCAGGTGCATACATGGACGCTCCGCCCTGAGAACCGGTTTTTGGCGGCGGACTTCCGCAGCGAGGCCGGCGAGAACGCGCGTCACGAGGCAGGCGCCATCGCTGAGGCACGCAGCTTCATTGCAGCGGGTGTGGATGGCTTCTTTGCGGACGACCCGGGCCTTGCCCGCAAGGCGTTGGCCTGAGGCACAGCGCGGAACACTGCACGAGGCCCTTGAGCTGGAGCCGCGCTGCAACCTGGACCGCGTGACCTGGCGTGGCATGCGCAAGCCGCGGTCGATCAAGGTGACCTGCGCTACAGGCGGTTGACGGGCAAGCCACCCTGACGTTCAACCTGCCGTCCTCCGGGAGCAACTGTCTCGGACGTCTCGAGCCGGTCTCGGAGGCGCGGCGTTCTGAACAAAGAACAACCGCACGGGAGGCGTTCCCGAGATTTGTCGGCCGCATCATTGCCCACGACCTCACCCGTTAGGAACAAAGACGAGTCGCATCAACTCGCGACTGCCGGTCGCTGTTCATTCGGCTGCTCTAGGGCAGCATGCCGACGTCAAACGTCGATGTTCCCCGCCCGGAGCGCATTCGTCTCGATGAAATCCCGCCGCGGCTCGACCTCGTCGCCCATCAGCATCGTGAAGACCTTGTCCGCCTCGATGGCGTCTTCGATCTGCACGCGCAGCAGGCGGCGCACGGTCGGGTCCATCGTCGTTTCCCAGAGCTGCTCGGGGTTCATCTCGCCCAGGCCCTTGTAGCGCTGGCGGTTGACGGCGCCTTCGGCCTGGCCCATGAGCCAGGCCATCGCGGCGCGGAAGTCGTCGACCTTGGCCTCCTTGGCCTTCTCGCCCTCGCCCTTGCGCACGACGGCGCCCGGCTGGATGAGGCCCTGGAAGCTCAGGCCCGCGTCGGCCAGCACTTCGTAGTCGGCGCCGTGCACGAAGTCGGCGGAGATGATGCTGGCGCGCACGTTGCCGTGGTGGATGCGGGCGATCTTCAGAAAGAGCTTGTCAGTGCGCGGGTCGGTCTCGACGGTCACCTCGGCGTTGTGCAGCGCGGCCTTCAGGGCGGCGGCGCTGGCTTCGGCGTCTTCGCGAACGTCGAGCTTGAGCGCCAGGCCGTTGGCCAGCACGTGCAGGGCTTCGATGTCCATCCAGTTGGACAGGCGCTCGATGACGCTCTGCGCGGCCACGTACTTGCGGGCCAGCGCGTCGAGCGTGTCGCCCTTCAGGGTGCTGCCGGTGCCGGTGTCCAGGCTCGCGTCCTGCAGGGCCACCTTGAGCAGGAAGCCGTCGAACTCGTGGCCGTCCTTCAGGTACTGCTCCTGCTTGCCGACCTTGACCTTGTACAGCGGCGGCTGCGCGATGTAGATGTGGCCGCGCTCCACGAGCTCGGGCATCTGGCGGTAGAAGAAGGTCAGCAGCAGCGTGCGGATGTGGGCGCCGTCCACGTCCGCATCGGTCATGATGATGATGCGGTGGTAGCGGAGCTTGTCGGGGTTGAAGTCGTCGCTGCCCGCGCCGCGACCGATGCCGGTGCCCAGGGCGGTGATGAGCGTGATGATTTCGTTGGAGGTCAGGAGCTTTTCATAGCGCGCCTTCTCCACGTTCAGGATCTTGCCGCGCAGCGGCAGGATGGCCTGGAACTTCCGGTCGCGGCCTTGCTTGGCGGAGCCGCCGGCGGAGTCGCCCTCCACGATGTAGATCTCGCACATGGCCGGGTCTTTTTCCTGGCAGTCGGCGAGCTTGCCGGGCAGGCCCAGGCCGTCGAGCACGCCCTTGCGGCGGGTCATCTCGCGGGCCTTGCGGGCGGCCTCGCGGGCGCGGGCGGCGTCGAGGATCTTGCCGCAGATGGTCTTGGCGTCCAGCGGGTTCTCGAGCAGGTAGTCGGTCAGCAGGCGGCTGACGATGTCTTCCACCGGCGCGCGCACCTCGGACGACACGAGCTTGTCCTTGGTCTGCGAGCTGAACTTGGGCTCGGGCACCTTCACCGACACGACGCAGGCGAGGCCTTCGCGCATGTCGTCACCGGCGACCTCGACCTTGGCCTTCTTGGCGAGTTCGTTGTCTTCGATGTACTTGTTGATGACGCGGGTCATCGCGGCGCGCAGGCCGGTCAGGTGGGTGCCGCCGTCACGCTGCGGGATGTTGTTGGTGAAGCAGAGGACGTTCTCGTTGAAGCCGTCGTTCCACTGCATGGCCACTTCGACACCGATGTTGGTGCCCTGGTCGGAGATCTTGTCGCCGATGGCGTGGAAGATGTTCGGGTGCAGGGTCGTCTTGCCCTTGTTGATGAACTCGACGAAGCCCTTCACGCCGCCGGCGTAGGCGAAGTTGTCTTCCTTGTTGCTGCGCTCGTCGACGAGGCGGATCTTGACGCCGTTGTTCAGGAACGAGAGCTCGCGCAGCCGCTTGGCGAGGATGTCGTAGTGGTAGTCGTTGTTCTCTTTGAAGATCTCGGTGTCGGGCAGGAAATGGACTTCCGTGCCGCGCTTGTCGGTCTCGCCGATGACCTTCATGGGGCGCGTCTCGACGCCGTCGACCATGACGCTTTCGCCGTTCTGCGGCACGCCCTTGGCGAACTCCAGGAAGTGCACCTTGCCGTTCTGGCGCACCGTCAGGCGCAGGAACTTGGACAGGCCGTTGACGCAGCTCACGCCCACGCCGTGCAGGCCGCCCGAGACCTTGTAGCTGTTCTGGTTGAACTTGCCGCCGGCGTGCAGCTCGGTCAGCGCGATCTCGGCCGCCGAGCGCTTGGGCTCGTGCTTGTCGTCCATCTTGACGCCGGTCGGGATACCGCGGCCGTTGTCGATGACGGAGATGGAGTTGTCGGTGTGGATGGTGACGACGATGTCGTCGCAGTGGCCAGCGAGGGCCTCGTCGATGGAGTTGTCGACGACTTCGAACACGAGGTGGTGCAGGCCGGTGCCGTCCGACGTGTCGCCGATGTACATGCCCGGGCGCTTGCGCACCGCCTCCAGGCCTTCCAGGATCTGGATGGAATCGGCGTTGTAGGCCTCACCCGCCTTGGCTTCGGCTGCCTTGGCCGCCTGCTGCTTTTCGTTCAGGCCTTCAGGATTGCTGTTCGGGGTGGCGTTATCGCTCATCGGGGACTTTCAAGGCCGCCATGCGGCCGGTACAACTCTCAAACTAGAACCCCCCGCTCGGCGGGGGGCAGGGGGGTGCGAAACATGCACCGCGCAGCGGATCAGAGCCGCAGGCTCAGATCCGCATCGGCATGACGACGTACTTGAAACCCGTCGTGTCCGGAATGGTGAGAAGGGCGCTGGAGGCGCTGTCGTTCAGGTCGATGCAGACCATGTCCTGGCTCATGTTGGACAGGGCATCCATCAGGTAGGTGACGTTGAAGCCGGTCTCGATCTTGTCGCCGGCGTAGTCGATCTCGATCTCTTCCTTGGCCTCTTCCTGCTCGGCATTGCTGGACGCGATCGACAGCAGGCCCGGCTCGAAGGTCAGGCGCACGGCCTTGAACTTCTCGCTGGTCAGGATCGCGGCACGCTGCAGGCTGGACAGCAGCGGCGCACGGCCGAGCGTCAGGCGGAACTTGTGGTTCTTCGGGATGACGCGGTTGTAGTCGGGGAACTTGCCCTCGACGAGCTTGGTCACGAACTCCATGCCGCTGAAGCTGAACTTGGCCTGGTTGCCGGCGAAGCGCATCTCGATGGCGTCGTCGTCCTTGCCGTCCTTCAGCAGGCGCTGCAGCTCCAGCACGGTCTTGCGCGGCAGGATGACTTCCTGCTTGGGGATGTCGGTGTCGAGCTCGGCCTGGGCCAGGGCCAGGCGGTGGCCGTCGGTGGCCACCAGCGTGAGGTTCTTGCCCTCGGCCACGAACAGGATGCCGTTGAGGTAGTAGCGGATGTCGTGCACCGCCATCGCGAAGTGCACCTGGTTGATGAGGCCCTTGAGCGCCTTCTGCGGCACGCTGAACGCGGGGCCGAAGTCGGCGGCTTCCTGCACGAGCGGGAAGTCGTCGGCCGGCAGCGTCTGCAGCGTGAAGCGGCTCTTGCCGCCCTGCAGCGTCATCTTGTTCTGGTTGCTCGTGAGGCTGACCGTCTGGTCGGCGGGCATGGAGCGCAGGATGTCGATCAGCTTGCGGGCGCCGACCGTGGTGGCCAGGTTGCCGGCGTCGCCGTCGAACTGCACCGTGGTGCGGACCTGGATCTCGAGGTCGCTGGTCGTGAGCTCCACCTGGTTGCCGGTCTTGCGGATCAGCACGTTGGCCAGGATCGGCAGCGTGTGACGCCGCTCGACGATGCCCGACACCGCCTGCAGCGCGGCGAGCACCTGATCCTGGGGAGCTTTCAGAACGATCATGGAGGCCTCTTGGGTAAGAGCTTGTAGGAGCTGAACGGGTGAAGTCAGGGGGCACTGACACCCTCTGAGACGCGCGCGCGCGTGAAGCTGCGATTGTCGCCCGGAATCGTGACGCCGCCCGGCGGGCGGGCCCGGTCGCGGGCCCCGGATCGCCCCGGGAAAACCCGACGCGCCCGGCCTCAGCCCTTCAGCGTCTGTTCGAGCACGTGCAGTTGCTGGTTCAGCTCGGTGTTCTTCTGCCGCTCGCCGCCGATCTTGCGCACCGCGTGCAGCACGGTGGTGTGGTCGCGGCCGCCGAAGAGCTCGCCGATCTCGGGCAGGCTCTTCTGCGTGAGCTCCTTGGCCAGGTACATCGCAATCTGGCGCGGCCGGGCAATGCTGGCCGGGCGCTTCTTGGAGTACATGTCGGCGACCTTGATCTTGTAGAAGTCGGCCACCGTCTTCTGGATGTTCTCCACGCCGATCTGGCGGTTCTGGATGGACAGCAGGTCCTTCAGCGCCTCGCGGGCCAGCGCGATGCTGATCTCCTTGTGCGAGAACTTGGCGTAGGCCAGCACCTTGCGCAGCGCGCCTTCCAGTTCACGCACGTTGGCGCGCACGTTCTTGGCGACGAAGAAGGCGACGTCCTCGGGCATGGGCTGCCCCTCGGCCTCGGCCTTCTTGATCAGGATGGCCACGCGCATCTCGAGCTCCGGCGGCTCGATGGCGACGGTCAGGCCGGCGTCGAAGCGGGAGGTCAGACGCTCGTCGATGTCCACCAGGCCCTTCGGGTAGGTGTCCGACGTCATGATGATGTGCGCCTTCTTGGCCAGCAGCGCCTCGAAGGCGTTGAAGAACTCCTCCTGCGTGCGGTCCTTGCCGGCGAAGAACTGCACGTCGTCGATCAGCAGCAGGTCCAGCGAGTGGTACTTGGCCTTGAGTTCGTCGAAGGTCTTGCGCTGGTAGTTCTTGACGACGTCGGAGATGAACTGCTCGGCGTGCAGGTAGAGCACCCGGGCGTCCGGCCGGTCCTTCAGCAGCGCATTGCCGACCGCGTGGATCAGGTGGGTCTTGCCCAGGCCCACGCCGCCGTAGATGAACAGCGGGTTGTAGGTGACGCCGGGCGCGCCGGCCACGTGCAGCGCGGCGGTGCGGGCCATCTGGTTGGCGCGGCCGGGCACGAGGGTGTCGAAGGTGAGCTGCGGGTTGATGCGGTGCTTGGCCGAGGCCGGGGCCTGCGACGGCAGCTGGATGGCGCTCGCCGCCGGCGCAGCCACCGGGCGCGCGGTTGCAGCGCCATCGGCCGGCAGGCTCGCAGGCTGAGGCGCAGCCGCCGCGTGGGCCGGGGCCGACGGGGCCGCCGGCGCGGGCTCGCGCGCCGACAGCGCCAGCTCCAGCCGCGTCGGGCGGCCCGCCAGTTCGCTCAGGATGGCTTCGATGCGGGCGGCGTACTGCCGGCGGATCCAGTCGCGCTTGAAATGGTTGGGGACCTTCAACGTGGCGACCAGCCCGCCCGAGGCATCGGCCACGACGGTCGCGGCCGGCAGCGGGCGGATCCAGGTGTTGAACTGCTGCTCCGGCAGCTCGGTGGCCAGGCGCTCGCAGCCCCGTTGCCAGACGTCCTGCAGGCCGTCCGGCACGGCGCCCGACGCCAACGACGACGGCATGGCGCCGTCGCTGCCTGATGAATTCACCGCCACCGCGCCCGAGTTCAAAGCCTGCACCCCGTCCACCCTGTGTTCTTCTTGGCTCATTGTGGAAAACTTCTTTTCGAGCGGCCGGATTGTACGGAACCGGGGCCGCCAAAAGGAGGGTTATCCACAGAATTTCGCAGGGGGTCAATCCCTGGCAAACCCGCCTTGAGCCGGGACACTTATTGACCGCCCGGGCGGCTTCTGCTGTAATGCCGGGTTTTCGCGCATCGCGACACCGTTCGCCATGCGCTTTTTAGTCGGGCGCCAACCGCTGTGCCCGACCCGAACAAACCCTCACTGAGCTCACAAGGGGTCTCCCATGAAGCGTACCTACCAAGCCTCCAAGACTCGCCGCGCCCGCACCCACGGCTTCCTCGTGCGCATGAAGACCCGCGGTGGCCGCGCCGTCATCGCCGCTCGTCGCGCCAAGGGCCGCAAGCGCCTGGCCGTCTAAGCCGCGCGGCGGCGCCCTCTGCGCCGCCAGCCTCCGGGCGCACCCGATGATCGGCAAGCTGCAACGCCCGGTGGATTTCGAGCGAGTGCTCGGCCGCCAGAGCCGGGCGCGCAGCGCGCATTTCGCGCTGCACCACCTCCCGGCCACGCCGGCACCCAGTGCTTGGCACGCCGCCAGGTTACGCACAGCCCAGGCCGAGTTATCAACAGGCGGCACACAACCTGTGCACAACCCTGTGGAACAAGTCCCGCCCGCGCCCGAAGGGTGCTGGGTGGGCATGGTCGTTCCCAAGCGGCATGCCAAGCGCTCGGTGACGCGTCAGCTCTTGAAGCGGCAGATTCGCGCCGCATTTGCCGAACGCCCCGGCATGCCGCCCGGGATGTGGGTCGTCCGCTTGCGTTCACCGTTTGACCGCCAACAGTTCCCGAGTGCCGCGTCAGACGCCCTGCGCCAGGCCGCGCGCGCCGAGTTGGCCCAGCTGCTGGACCGGGCGCTGAAGCCTCGCCCGCCGCAGGCCGCGCCGCCGGAGGTGTCGGCATGACGCCCGCGCGCCGGCCGAGCTGGCCCGCCCGGGCCCTGATGGCCGCGGTGCGCAGCTACCGCCTGCTGCTGAGCCCGTGGCTCGGCAACGCCTGCCGCTTCGAGCCGACCTGCTCCCGGTACTCGCTCGCCGCCCTCGAACGCCACGGGGCGCTGGCCGGCAGCTACCTGACCGTGCACCGCCTGCTGCGCTGCCAGCCGTTCTGCCAGGGCGGGCACGATCCCGTGCCTGACAATCCGCCGCGGCTGTTTTCGCGCCTCGTTTCCTCTCCCGCTGCGCCGGCGCGCGCGGCGTCGTCTTCCTCGCCTGAGCCTTTCCATGACTGATATTCGCCGCACCGTGCTGTGGGTGGTGTTCACCGCGTCGCTGTTCCTGCTCTGGGACGGCTGGCAAAGGCACAACGGCCACCCCTCGATGTTCAGCCCCGCGCCGCGCACGGCCGCGCAGGCCCCGGCGCCGGGTGCCTCCACAGCCACCGGCGTGCCCGCGGCCACCGCCGCTGCGGGTGCGGCGCCCGTCGCCGCCGCTGCGCCCGCCGCGGCACCGTCCGAGAAGGTCACCATCCGCACCGACGTGCTGACGGTCACCGTTGACACGCTGGGCGGCGACATCATCCGCGCCGAACTGCCCAAGTACCTGACCTCGCCCGACCCGACGGTCACCGATCAGCTGCTGCAGATGGTGCGCCTGAAGCAGCCCGCGCCCTTCACGCCCCAGCCGGTGGTGCTGTTCAACGAAGCCCAGCACTACCGCGCCCAGACCGGCCTGGTCAGCGCCCAGGGCCCGCTGCCTGCGCACACCACGCCCATGACCGTGGTGGCCGGCGACACCGCACTGAAGGACGGCCAGGACGAGATCAAGCTGCGCCTGGAATCGGCCGAGGTCGGCGGCGTGAAGCTCATCAAGACCTTCACCTTCAAGCGTGGCGCCTACACGGTGGGCGTCACCCACGAGGTGGTGAACACCGGCACGGCACCGGTCACGCCGCAGGTCTACCTGCAGCTCGTGCGCGACGGCAGCACCGTCACCGGCGGCGCTGCGTTCACGCCCAGCTTCACCGGCCCGGCGGTCTACAACGACAAGACCAAGTTCAAGACGATCAAGTTCGAGGACATCGACAAGAACAAGGTCGACATCGAGAAGACGGCCAACGACGGCTGGGTCTCGATGGTGCAGCACTACTTCGCGAGCGCCTGGCTCGTGAACGAAGCCGGCAACCGCGAGTTCTTCGTGCGCAAGTTGCCGGGCCAGGTGGGTGTGCGTGCCGACACCTACGCCACCGGCCTGGTGTTCACGCTGCCCACGCTCGCCCCCGGCGCCAGCACCACGCAGACGGCCACGCTCTTTGCCGGTCCGCAGGAGGAGAACAACCTCGCCAAGCTCGCCCCGGGCCTGGAGCGCGTGAAGGACTACGGCATGCTGACCATCATTGCCGAGCCGCTGTTCTGGCTGCTCGACAAGCTGCACGGCTTCATCGGCAACTGGGGCTGGACGATCGTCGCCCTGGTGCTGCTGCTCAAGATTGCGCTGTACGGCCTGAACGCGAGTGCCTACAAGTCGATGGCCAAGATGAAGGCCCTGGCACCGCGCATCAACGACCTGAAGGAGCGCTACAAGGACAAGCCGCAGGAGATGCAGCAGGAGATGATGCGCATCTACCGCGAGGAAAAGGTCAACCCGATCGGCGGCTGCCTGCCGATCTTTGCGCAGATGCCGATCTTCATGGCGCTGTACTGGGTGCTGCTGTCAACCGTCGAGATGCGCCAGGCACCGTGGATGCTCTGGATCACCGACCTCTCGGTGCGCGACCCCTACTTCATCCTGCCGCTGCTGATGATGGCCTCCAGCCTGTTCCAGGTCTGGCTGAACCCGCCGGCCGCCGACCCGATGCAGCAGAAGATGATGTGGATCATGCCGGTGGCCTTCGGCATCATGTTCTTCGTCTTCCCGGCCGGCCTCGTGCTGTACTGGCTGACGAACAACATCCTGTCGATCGCCCAGCAGTGGATGATCAACAAGCAGTTGGGCGTGAATTGACCACCCCCTACCGGCTTCGCCGGCCCCCTCGAGGGGGCGCTGCCGTCAGACCGGCATAGCCGGACCTGCGGCAGCCGCTGGAGGGAGCGCAGCGCTACGCGTGCGCAGGCAGCGCGTGAACTGCATCACACCCCTCGAATGAGCCCCCGCACGCGGGGGCTTTTTTGCGCCCGGCGTTCGGGGTTCAATGGCCTTGCGGGGCAGAGAACACCGGCCCGGACGGGGCTCACGAGAGCACCTGGACCCGGCCTCCCCCGCGCCAACACCCGCCACAGCCGCCTTCGCGCGGCTGTGTGCTTTTCGGGCGTGACAATTCGGCCATGCTCGCCCGCCACGCCGACCCCATCGCCGCCATCGCCACCGCTCCCGGGCGGGGTGCCGTCGGCATCGTGCGGGTGTCGTCGCCGCAAGATCTGACGCCACTCATACGTGCGGTCTGTGGCCGTGACCTGAAGCCTCGCGAGGCCACCTACGGGCCGTTCCGCGACACCGCCGGCCAGCCCATCGACCACGGCCTCGCGTTGCACTTCCCGGCACCCCACTCCTACACCGGCGAACACGTGCTTGAACTGCAAGCCCACGGCGGCGCCGTCGTCATGCAGTTGCTGCTGGCGCGCGTCATCGAGGCGGGCCAGGCGGTGCGACTGGCCGAGCCCGGCGAGTTCACCCAGCGCGCCTTCCTCAACGGCAAGCTGGACCTCGCCCAAGCCGAGGCCGTGGCCGACCTGATCGATGCCAGCACCGAGGCAGCGGCCCGCAGCGCCAGCCGGGCGCTCGGCGGCGCGCTCAGCCACGAGGTGGGCGTGCTGCGCGACCAGCTCATCCAGCTGCGCATGCTCGTGGAGGCCACGCTCGACTTCCCCGAGGAAGAGATCGACTTCCTGGAGAAGGCCGATGCCTTCGGGCGGCTCGACCGCCTGACGTCGCAACTGAGCGCCGTGCAGGCCCGCACGCGCCAGGGCGCACTGTTGCGGGACGGCCTGAAGGTCGTGCTCGCGGGCCAGCCCAACGTCGGCAAGAGCTCGCTGCTGAACGCGCTGGCCGGCGCGGAGCTGGCCATCGTCACGCCGATCCCGGGCACGACGCGCGACAAGGTCAGCCAGACCATCCAGATCGACGGTGTGCCGCTGCACATCACCGACACCGCCGGCCTGCGCGACGACACGACCGACGAGGTCGAGCGCATCGGCGTGTCGCGCAGCTGGGACGCGATCGGCGAGGCCGACGTCGTGCTGTTCTTGCACGACCTGTCGCGGATCGATGACCCGGTCTACGCGGCGGAAGACGAACGCATCCGCGCCCGCCTGGCGCCTGTGGATGCCGGCCGCATCGTCCAGGTCTTCAACAAGACCGACCTCGGCACCCCGCCCGCCGGCGAGATTGCGCTGAGCCTGAAGACCGGCGACGGCCTGCAGGCCCTGCGCGAGCGGCTGCTGCAGACCGCCGGCTGGCAGGCCGTGCCCGAGGGCCTGTTCATCGCCCGCGAGCGCCACGTGCAGGCCCTGGCCCGCACCGCCGAGCACCTGGCACAGGCACGCGCCATCGCACTGCAGCGCGATGCGGCGCTGGACCTGCTGGCCGAGGAACTGCGCCTGGCCCACGACGCGCTGGGCGAGATCACCGGCGCGTTCTCGGCGGACGAGCTGCTGGGGGTCATCTTCAGCAGTTTCTGCATCGGCAAGTAGCACCGGCCGGCTGTCGCGCCGGGGCAGGCCTGACGCTCGACAGCTTCCGGGCAGGCGGACGACTCCCGGGTGCCGGCGCGAGTTCAGGCGTCGTTGAACAGCGTCTCGGCCACGTAAAGGCTGGGGTCCACCGGCAGGGCGAAGAGGCTGCCCGATTGCGGCCGCGCCATCAGCTCGGCGCTGCTCAGGCCCGCGCGGGCGGTGGTCACCAGCAGCTGGCTGCCCGACGGACCGCCGAAGGCCGGGCAGGTGGTGTTGGCCACCGGCGCTGTCCAGCGGCCGGCAGGCTCGCCTCGGGGCGAGTAGCGCGCCACGGTGCCGGCACCCCATTCGGCGTTCCACAGGTGGCCCTGGGCATCGACCGTGGAGCCATCCGGGTAGCCCTGTGACTTGCCCTTCTCGACGAACAGGCGGGGTTCGCTGACGCGGGCGCTGGCCGAGTCGTAGTCGCAGACGCGGATGCGCCGCGTGGGCGTGTCGGTGTAGTAGAGCCGCCGCCCGTCGGGGCTGAAGCAAATGCTGTTGGCGATGGCCACGCCATCCAGCGGCAGGCGGCGCAGGCCGCGGGCGAGGCTGAACTGGTAGAGGCTGCCGACCGGGCGCTGTGGATGGCCTTCGTGCAGCGTGCCGAATACGAGGGCGCCGCTGCGGTCGCAGCGGCCGTCGTTCGCGCGGGTGGCAAGACCCGGCTCGAGCGGCACGAGGGTCTCGGGCTCGCCGCTCACGGTGCCCGTGGCACGCAGGTCGGGCAGCGTGAGCCACGCCAGGCGCTTGGCCATGGCCAGCAGCAGGCGGCCGGAGCGGGCATGCACGAAGCAGCCCACACGCTCGGGCAGGCGCACGGTCAGCGTGGCGCCGTCGCCGGGCGTCCAGGCATGCAGGCTCGCGCTTTCGATGTCGGTCCACCACCAGCGGCCGCTGGCGGGGTGCCACTGCAGGCCCTCGCCGAGCGTGGCGGCCTGGGCGAGCGCAAGCGTGAAGGCGTGTTCGGTGGTGCCCATCCGTTCAGGCCCCCGCGGTGGTGTCAGATGACGTGCCGGCGCGCCCTTCGAGGCTGGCACGCGCCTGCTTGCGCGCGATCGCGGCGGCATGCCGGCTGCGCTCCTCGGGCGTGAAGGGGCGCAGCGGCGGCACAGGCACCGGCTTGTTGTCGTCACCCACGGCGACCATCGTGAAGTAGCAGCTGTTCACGTGCCGCGTCTCCTGCGTCCGGATGTTCTCGGCGACCACCTTGATGCCCACCTCCATCGACGAGGTGCCGGTGTGGTTGACGCTGGCGAGAAACGTCACGAGCTCGCCCACATGGATGGGCTGGCGGAAGATGACGCGGTCCACCGACAGCGTCACCACGTAGCGGCCGGCGTAGCGGCTCGCACAGGCATAGGCGACCTGATCGAGCAGCTTGAGGATGTTGCCGCCGTGCACATTGCCGGAAAAGTTGGCGGTGTCCGGCGTCATCAGCACGGTCATCGTCAGTTGGTGGGCGGGCAGGTCCATCAGTCGCTCCTGGGTGAAGCGGCGGATTGTCGTGCGCGGCTCGCCAGCTCCGGCGGGCACCCGAGAGCCGCGCAGCCGGCGGTTTTCTAGAGGACCGCCCCTAGCCGTCCTGGGCAGCAGGTCACATCGAAGAGTGTTTTCCCGTAGGAGCTCGGGTTTTACACGCGGTTAACTTTCGGACCCCGATAAGTTCCGAAGGAGACACCCTCATGGCCACCATTGCCGCCGACCAGCTTGCGCTGCAGCGTCTGTATCACTTCGAGCGCACCGCAGGCAGCCAGGTCACCCTGACCCAGCCGATGGGGGGCGGTGCCGTGAAGGACTACACCTGGGCCCAGGTGGGCGATCAGGTGCGCCGAATGGCCGCCTTCCTGAAGGCCAAGGGCGCGGCGGAAGGCTGGCCGGCCGATGCCAAGGTGGCCATCCTGTCGAAGAACTGCGCCTGGTGGCTGATGAGCGACCTGGCGATCTGGATGGCCGGCTACGTGAGCGTGCCGCTGTACCCGACGCTGGCGCCCGAGACGATCACGCAGATCCTGGAGCACAGCGAGTCGCGCTTCATCTTCATCGGCAAGCTCGACGGCTGGGAGGGCATGAAGCCCGGCGTGCCGACGAGCCTGCCCGGTGCCAGCTACGCGCTGTCGCCCGACGACGCCAAGAAGGCCTACGAGAGCTGGGACACCATCTGCGCCCGCACCGAGCCGCTGAAGGCCTCGCCGGTGCGCGGCGCCGACGAGCTCTGCACGCTGATCTACACCTCCGGCACGACCGGTCTGCCCAAGGGCGTCATGCACACCTTCGGCGCCTTCGCGTGGGCGGTGGACGCGGGGCTGAAGCGCATCCCGATGACGGGCTCGGACCGCATGCTGTCCTACCTGCCGCTGGCCCACGTCGTGGAGCGCACGCTGGTGGAGCACGGCTGGCTGGCGCGGGGCATCAAGATCTACTTCGCCGAGTCGCTGGACACCTTCACGGCCGACCTGCAGCGCGCGCTGCCGACCGTGTTCTTCTCGGTGCCGCGGCTGTGGGTGAAGTTCCAGCAGGGCGTCCAGGCCAAGATGCCGCAGCAAAAGCTCAACAAGCTGCTGCGCCTGCCGATCATCGGCGGCCTGGTGCGCAAGAAGGTGCTCAAGGCCCTGGGCCTGAACGAATGCAAGTTCGCCGCCGGTGGCGCGGCGCCGATGCCGGTCGCGCTGCTCGAGTGGTACGCGGCCCTGGGCCTGCACATCAACGAAGGCTATGGCATGACCGAGAACCTGGCGCTGTCGCACCTGACGCTGCCGGGCAAGAACCAGCGCGGCACCGTGGGCCCGGCCTACGAGGGCGTGCAGGTCCGCATCGACCCGACCACGGGCGAGCTGCAGATGCGCAGCCCGGCCGTCATGCTCGGCTACTTCAAGGCGCCGGAGCAGACGCGCGACAGCTTCACCGAAGACGGCTGGCTGCGCACCGGTGACAAGGCCAGCATGGACCAGGACGGCTGCGTGCGCATCACCGGCCGCGTGAAGGACCTGTTCAAGACGAGCAAGGGCAAGTACGTGGCCCCGGCCCCGATCGAGGACCGCCTGGGCATGAACCCCAACGTCGAGGCCTGCTGCGTGGCCGGCGCCAACATGGGCCAGCCGCTGGGCATCGCGATGTTGTCGCCGCAAGGCCTAGAGCGCGCCAGCACCGAGGCCGAGCGCGCCGCGCTGATGGCCGAGCTCTCCAAGCACCTGGACGACGTCAACGCCCGCCTGGACCCGCACGAGCAGCTCGACGCGCTGGTGCTGATCAAGACGCCCTGGACGGTGGACAACGGCTTCATCACGCCGACCTTCAAGGTCAAGCGCAACCGCATCGAGGAGGCCTACTCGGGCAGCTTCGAGGGCTGGGTCAGCAAGAAGAGCAAGATCATCTTCGGCGACTGATGGTGCTTACCGGGCAGAATGCCCGGCATGGCCGTCGACCCCGACACCCACCGCAACACGTTGTTGCGCGAGCAGGACGAGCGCATCGCGCGTGATCTCGCCGAAGCCATGCGCTCCGGCGAACTGCAGAGCGCGGCGAGCTTCGGCAAGCCCTTGACCGAGGATGACGGCTGGGACGAGACGCCGGCGGAGTTCCGCATGGCGTTCAAGGTGCTCAAGAACGCCGGCGTGCCGCCGCCGGAGCTGGCGGTGTTCCAGGCCCGTGCCGAACTGCGCCGTCAACTGGACGCGGCGGTGGACGACAGCAACCGAGAGGCGCTGCGTCAGAAGCTGGCCGAGCTGGAGCAAGCCTTGGCGCTGCGGCTCGAAGGGATGCGGGCGAGCGGGCAGCTCTGACCTGCTGACGGACCGGCTTGGATTCCCCGGGGCGCAGGGCAGCAGCGTTCAACCCCGCCAGTACTCCGTCCTGCCGTAATGCGCCCGCAGGTGCTCTACCCACAAGCGTGTGCGCAGCGGCAGGTGGCGTGACTGCGGAAAGATCGCGTAGATGCCGTTGGGCGGCGCCGCGTAGTCGTCGAGCACGCTGACCAGCCGCCCCGCCGCCAGGTCGGCCTCCACCTCCCAGGTGCTGCGCCAGGCCAGTCCGAGGCCGGCCACGCACCAGTCGTGCAGCACCTGGCCGTCGCTGCAGTCCAGCCGCCCGGTCAGGCGAAGGTGCTGCACGGCACCATCGATCTGGAACGCCCAGCCGCGGGTCTGGCTCGCCTCGGAGCTGAGCGTGAGGCAGGCGTGGCGGGCGAGGTCGTCCGGGTGGCGGGGCACGCCGGCACGCTTGAGGTAGGTCGGTGCGCCCACGCAAAGCCGCCGGTTGTCGGCCAGGCGGGTGCTGACGAGGCTGGAGTCGGGCAGATCGCCCACGCGCACGGCGCAGTCGAAGCCCTCGTGCACGATGTCCACGATGCGGTCGCTGAGGTTGAGCGACAGGCTCAGGTCGGCATGGTCGGCCAGAAAGCCCGGCACGAGAGGCGCCACGTGACGGCGGCCGAAGCCCGCCGGGGCCGTCACGCGCAGGTGGCCGCTGGCCTTCAAGCCGCCGGCGCTGACGGCGGCCTCGGCATCGGCCAGCGAGGCGATGAGGCGCTGGCAGTCTTCGAGGAAGGCCTGGCCTTCCGGCGTGAGCGTCAGGCGGCGGGTGGTGCGCAGCATCAGCTTCACGCCCAGACGCGCCTCCAGCGCGTCCAGCCGCCGGCCCATGACGGCGGGCGCCACCCCCTCGGCCTGGGCTGCGGCCGTCAGGCTGCCCTTGGCCGCCACCAGGACGAAGGACTCCATCTGCTTGAGCTTGTCCATGCTCGGATTGTGCTGGGGCGACGACGCAAAGGTCGTGATTTCACGATCCGGTTTTGCGTTTTAGTCACAGAATCCCTGCGGCCCCGGCTGTGAATCGGGCACCCCAAGCCGGCTAGATTGGGCCCATTCGTTGTTCACTCTCGCAGGAGTTCCGCCATGCCCCGCACCACCCTCCATCGCTTGCAGGTCGACGCCGATCTGGCCCGCTTCATCGACACCGAAGTGCTGCCCGGCACGGGCGTGGCACCGGACACCTTCTGGGCCGGCTTCAGCAAGATTGCCCACGAGCTCGCGCCGATGAACCGCGCGCTGCTCGCCGAGCGCGACCGCCTGCAGTCCGAGCTGGACGCCTGGCACGAGGCCCACCCCGGCCCGATCACCGACATGCCGGCTTACCGCGACTTCCTGACCCGCATCGGCTACCTCGTCGAGCCGCCGGCGCAGGTCAAGGCAACCACGGCCAACGTCGACGCCGAACTCGCCGTGCAGGCCGGCCCGCAGCTGGTGGTGCCCATCCTGAACGCCCGCTACGCGCTGAATGCCGCCAACGCCCGCTGGGGATCGCTGTACGACGCGCTCTACGGCACCGATGCCATCCCTGAGACCGACGGCGCCAGCCGCGAGGGCGCCTACAACCCGGTGCGCGGTGCCAAGGTCATTGCCTTTGCCCGCCAGGTGCTCGACCAGGCTGCGCCGCTGGCCAGCGGCACCCATGCCGACTCGACCGGCTACCGCGTCGAGGGCGGCCAGCTCGTCGTGACGCTGGCGTCCGGGGCCACCACCGGCCTGCAGGACCCCGCCGCCTTCGCCGGCTACCAGGGCGACGCTGCCGCCCCCAGCAGCGTGCTGCTGGTGCACCACGGCCTGCACCTGGACATCCGCATCGACCGCAGCACGCCCATCGGCAAGACCGACGCCGCCGGCGTGGCCGACGTGGTGCTCGAAGCAGCGCTGTCCACCATCCTCGACCTGGAAGACTCCGTCGCCGCGGTGGACGCCGAGGACAAGCTGCTGGCCTACCGCAACTGGCTCGGCATCCAGCAGGGCACGCTGACCGAGGAGGTCGCCAAGGGCGGCAAGACCTTCACCCGGCGCCTGAACGCCGACCGGGTCTACACCGCCCCCCACGGCGGCACGCTGACGCTGCACGGCCGCTCGCTGATGTTCGTGCGCAACGTCGGCCACCTGATGACCAACCCGGCCATCCTGCTGGACGACGGCAGCGAAATTCCCGAGGGCATCATGGATGCGGTGGTCACGACCACGATCGCGATGCACGACCTGCAGCGCCGCGGCAACTCACGGACGGGCTCGGTCTACATCGTGAAGCCCAAGATGCACGGCCCGTCGGAAGTGGCCTTCGCCTCCGAGCTGTTCAGCCGTGTCGAGCAGCTGCTCGGCCTGCCCGACAGCACGGTCAAGCTGGGCATCATGGACGAGGAGCGCCGCACCTCCGTCAACCTGAAGGCCTGCATCGCCGCCGCCGCCAGCCGTGTGGCCTTCATCAACACCGGTTTCCTGGACCGCACCGGCGACGAGATGCACACCGCCATGCGCGCCGGCCCGATGCTGCGCAAGGGCGACATGAAGACCTCGAGCTGGATCCAGGCCTACGAGCGCAGCAATGTGCTGACCGGCCTCGCCTGCGGCCTGCGCGGCCGGGCCCAGATCGGCAAGGGCATGTGGGCCATGCCCGACCTGATGGCCGAGATGCTCAAGCAGAAGGTCGGCCACCCCAAGGCCGGCGCCAACACCGCCTGGGTGCCGTCGCCCACGGCCGCCACGCTGCACGCGCTGCACTACCACCAGGTCAGCGTGGCCGCCGTGCAGCAGGAGCTGGAGAAGGTCGACCTCGGCGCCGAGCGCGAAGGCATCCTGAACGCGCTGCTGACCATCCCGGTCGCCACCGACGCGAACTGGACGCCCGAGCAGCGCCAGCAGGAGCTGGACAACAACGTCCAGGGCATCCTGGGTTACGTCGTGCGCTGGATCGACCAGGGCGTGGGCTGCTCCAAGGTGCCGGACATCAACGGTGTGGGCCTGATGGAAGACCGCGCGACGCTGCGCATCAGCAGCCAACACATCGCCAACTGGCTGCGGCATGGGGTGGTCAGCGCCGAACAGGTGCGGGACACCTTCGCCCGCATGGCCCGGATCGTGGACGCGCAGAACGCCGCAGATCCGGCCTACCGACCGCTGGCCACGCACCCCGATGGTGCGGCCATGCAGGCCGCGCTGGATCTCGTCTTCAAGGGCGAAGCCCAGCCCAGTGGCTACACCGAGCCTCTGCTGCACGCCTGGCGGCTGCGGGTGAAGTCGGGCGCATCGCGTTAACCGAAGCACTCGGAACGTTAACGCTCTGTAAAGCGTTGGCCTCGCCCAACGTCTAGGGGATTAACCCATGCCGGAGGTCATGGGACACATTTCTTCTGCGTTCTCAACAACTTGCAAGAACTTTGCAAGGGTCTTGACACGAGGACTAGGGACGACCCCCGGGTGGATCAGGGGACCCACTCCCGAATACTGGGATTAACCGCGTGGCTGATCGTCGCGCGGGTGTGTTGTCTGCTCGGCGGGAGCCTATCCGGTCCTGCCTCATCCCCTTTTCTTCTGAGGAGTTCCCCATGTTTCGACGCAACAGTGTCAATCTCGCAGCGCTAATCGCGCTCGGCGCTGCCGTGGCGCCGGTCGCGCTGCTGACCCTGCCCCAGGACGCGCGCGCGCAATCGAATGCCTCCGGCGGTGTCGCCGGTGTCGTGCAGAACGCCGACGGCGCGACCGTGCTGATCGAAAACCTGGACACCGGCCTGAAGCGCACGCTGACGCCGGACGCCACCGGTCGCGTGTCGGCCAGCGCCCTGCCGGTCGGTCGCTACAAGGCCTCGCTGATCCGCGACGGCAAGGTCGTGCAGTCCACCGACCCGTTCGAAGTCGTCATCGGCCAGAACTATCCGCTCGCCTTCGGTGCCCGCCTGGAGACCGTGACGGTCACGTCGACCCGCCGCCTGATCGACACGACGACGGCCAACATCGGCACCAACTTCACCGCCGCCGTGCTGGAAGGCCTGCCCATCGGCCGCAACCTGAACGACATCGTGCGCCTGGCTCCCGGCACCTCGGATGCTGACTCGCGCTACGGCAATGCCATGTCCATCGCCGGCGGTGCCCCGTCGGAGAACGCCTACTACATCAACGGCTTCCCCGCGACCAACCCGCTGACCCAGCTCGGCTCGGCCCAGCTCCCCTTCGGCGCCATCGAGCAGGCCCAGGTGCTGACCACCGGCTACGGCGTCGAATACGGCCGCTCTGTCGGTGGCGTGCTGAACGTCGTGACCAAGAGCGGTTCGAACACCTTCGAGGCGGGCGGCCAGGTGCTGTACTCGCCGAACACCGGCCGCGGCAAGAGCAAGGACTTCTACTACGCCGTCACCGGCGACCCGGCCAACGCCTCGACCGATGGCCAACTGCGCCTGCGCGGCGACAACACCCGCCAGGAAACGACCACCTCGGTCTACGCCGGCGGCCCCATCATCAAGGACAAGCTGTTCTTCTTCGCCGCCGCCGAGCAGACCGTGATCAAGCGCGGCTACGTGAGCGAAGAAAACCCGGCCGTCTCCACCGGCAGCCAGGCCGCCACGAAGGGTTGGACGGACCGCAAGGACACCACGACCCGCCTGTACGGCAAGCTGAACTTCAACATCACCGACGACCACCTGCTGGAAGCCACGCTGATCAGCGACAAGCCGGAATCCAAGCGCTCGCAGCAAGGCTACGACTACACGACCGGCGCCCGCAACGGTCAGATCGTCGGCACGCAGTCCTACAAGAACGTCGACGGCTTCACCGACGCCGGCGCCGACATCGGCATCCTGAAGTACGTCGGCAATCTGACCGACGACCTCACGCTCACGGCCCTGTACGGCAAGAGCAAGACCCAGCACACCGAGGACCTCGGCCCCTACTCCGGCACCGTGCCCGGCGTGCTGTTCGGCACCAACGGCCAGGCACCTGGCCTGACGTATGCCCAGCTGAACCCGGTCGCCGGCCAGCGCGCACTCGCCGCAGGCTCGAAGGACTCGGTCAAGAGCTTCCGCCTCGACCTGGAATGGCGCATCGGCGCCCACACCGTTCGTGCCGGCCTGGACAACAACAAGCTCACCTCCATCAACGCGGGTGAGGCGCTGACGGGCGGCAAGGGCACGGTCATCTCCTACCTGAAGACCTCGGCCACCAATGCCGCCAACACCAACTTCGCGATCAACAACTCGCAGACCGGTGGCCAGCGCGTGTGGCTCGCGAACCCGGCCAACGGCCCGCTCGCTGCCCTGGGCTACTACGGCCGTGAGCAGATCTTCATCACGACGACCAACGCCTACTCCGACCAGGACGCCTACTACATCGAAGACAAGTGGCGCCTCACCAAGGACCTGACGCTGACGGGCGGCATCCGCAAGGAAGGTTTTGACAACCGCAACGGCGACAACGTCTCCTTCCTGAAGATGAACAACCAGATCAACCCGCGCCTGGCCGCGGCCTGGGACGTCACGGGTGACGGCAACAACAAGCTGAGCGCCACGGCCGGTCGCTACTCGATCCAGATCCCGACGCACATCGCCGTGCGCGGCGCCAGCCGCTCGACCTTCACGCGCCAGTTCTTCACCTACACCGGTGTGGACGCCAACGGCCAGCCGACCGGTCGCCGCGACATCACGACCCCCTACTCGGCCAACAACGAGTACGGTCAGGCCAAGGACAACAAGGTCGTCTCGGCGCTGGACATGAAGCCGACCTACCAGGACGAAATCAGCTTCGCGTTCGAGAAGGCGCTGTCGCGTGAGTACATCGGCCGCGCGCAGGTGACCTACCGCTCGCTGAAGACCACGATCGACGACATGTGCGATCCGCGTCCGTTCAACAAGTGGGCGGCCGACCACAAGGTCGACACCAGCGAATGGGGCGGCTTTGGCTGCGCCACGTTCAACCCGGGTCGCGCCAACTCCTTCCTGGTGGACTTCCACGACCAGAACCCGGCCAAGGCCCGTCAGGACTACACCCGCGTGGACCTCTCGGCCGACGACCTGGGCTTCCCGAAGGCCAAGCGCACCTACTTCGCCATCGACCTGAGCGTGGAGCACCCGAAGCGCAACGGCTGGTACGGCAAGGTGGCCTACACGTACTCCAAGAACAAGGGCAACACCGAAGGCCAGACGCTGTCTGACGTCGGCCAGACCGACGTGGCCGCCACGCAGACCTGGGACCACCCGGAGCTGATGGAATACGCGTACGGCTACCTGCCGGGTGACCGCCGCCACGCCCTGAAGGCCTTCGGCTTCTATGAAATCCTGCCCGAGTGGGAAGTGGGCGCGAACCTGTCGTACGCCACCGGCCGCCCGCGCAGCTGCCTGGGCTGGTACGCCGGCACCAGCCCGACGCAGGGCGATGTCGACTACGGTTCGTCCTACCACTACTGCGACGGCAAGGTCTCGCCGCGCGGCGCCCTGGGCACCCTGCCCTCCAACCGCCGCCTGGACCTGAGCCTGAACTACTCGCCGAAGTGGTTCGACGGTCTGCGTGCCGCGGTCGAGGTCTTCAACGTGACCAACAGCGTCGTGGCCCAGAACGTCAACGAGGTCTACATGGACGATGCCCGCGCCGTGAAGAGCAACGTGTTCGGCCAGCCGATCTCGTACAGCGCCGCACGCCGCATCCAGCTGTCCGTGCAGTACAACAAGCAGTTCTAAGCACCTCCGGCGCTGCATCCAGCGCGCCAAGGGCGGCCTTCGGGCCGCCCTTTTTCATTCCTGGGCGACATTCAGCCCCCCCTAGGACAGCTTCCGGACAGCGGTCATCGCTCCTGGGTCCAGCCCAGAACTGCGACAACCCGAGGGAATGAAGCGAAGAAACGACACAAGCCCATGTCCGGCCTGGGCCGGAACGGCTGCCTGTGGCGCGAGGGACACACTTGCGAGACCTCGATACGGCAAATCTCCGGGTGAAACGCCGCTGAATCGAGGGTCGCCTCAAGCAATTGGGGGGAACCCGCACGGGAGCGACAGCCACAGTTGTTCACACTCTGCGCCTTCACTCGCTTTACCCAGAGGCGATTGGTCGTCGCTGTAAATCATTTGTTTCAGGAGTTCATCCATGTTTAAACGCAGTGTCATCAGTGCCGCCGTCCTGACCGGATTCGGCACCGTCGCGTTGTCCACCCAAGCACAACAGCAGACCCTTGAACGCGTGGAGATCACGGGTACCGCCGTCAAGCGCATCGACGCTGAAGGCTCGCTGCCCGTCACCGTCATCACCCGCGACGACATCGCCCGCAGCGGTGCCAACAACACGGAAGAGCTGCTGCAGAGCATCGCCGCGGTCAGCTCGATCGGTGGCGTGAGCAACGCCACCGGCGCCGGTTCCTCCACCGCGGGCCGCTCCACGGTGTCGCTGCGCGGCCTGTCCGGCGGCCGCACGCTGGTGCTGGTCAACGGTCGTCGCCTGGCCCCCGCCATCGGCGGTGGCAGCTCGGTGAACGTGAACAACATCCCGATGGCCGCGGTCGAGCGCATCGAAGTGCTGAAGGACGGCGCGTCCAGCATCTACGGCTCCGAAGCCCTGGCCGGCGTCATCAACTTCATCCTGACCAAGGACTTCCAGGGCGTGGACATCGGTGCCAGCTACGGCACCCCCACCCGTGACGGTGGCGGTCAGACCCAGCGTGGCACGCTGGTCGGCGGCATCGGCTCCGTCAGCAAGGACCGCTTCAACGTGACGGCCTCGCTCTCGATGGAGAAGGAAAAGCAGCTGTTCGCCAAGGACCGCGATTTCGCCCGCACCGGCAATGTGCCGCCGTACATCACGGCCGGCGCCACGGGCCAGGGCAACATCGAAGGCGCCTTCGTTCCCGGCAAGGTGGACGCCGCCGGCAACTGGACCGAAGGCACTCGCGTGCCCGGCTTCGGCAACAGCCCGGGCACCGGCTACGGCAACCCGCTGGCCGCGTCGGGCAACTGCGCCGACATCAACATGTTCAAGAACCTGACGAACACCAGCAAGGGCAAGCCCTTCTGCACGTTCGACAGCAACGCCTTCGTGGGCCTGATCCCCGAGCGCAAGACGGCCAACGGCACGGTCAACGGCGTGTTCCGCGCCACCGAGAACCTCGAGCTCTTCGCCGACCTGCTCTACACCCGCAACGAGCAGATCCAGCGCTACCAGCCGAGCCCGGTGCGCCGCAGCTTCCTGACCTCGGACGGCCAGTTCAAGCTTCAGAAGGTCGACCCGGCCCTGCTGATCTTCCCGTCCAACCCCAACTACAAGATCGCTGCTGACTACCTGAACGCCAATGGCTTCAGCTCGCTGGTCGGCCAGCCGCTGGCCATCACGGCCCGCGTGTTCGACTTCGGCCCGCGCACGAACAAGGACATCACCGTCCAGACCCGTGCCGTGGTCGGTGCGCGTGGCGACATCGGCAGCCACAGCTACGAAGTGGCCTACGCCGACAGCACCTACAAGCTGACCGGCACGGTGCCGGATGGCTACTTCTCGCAGGTGGCCTACGCCAAGGCCGTGCAGGGCAGCAACGAATGGAACCCCTGGTCGCTGAAGCAGACCGATGGCTTCAACAAGGCCATCGCTGCCGCCAAGTACACCGGCTCCACGCTGGACGGCAAGGCCACGCAGAAAATCCTGGACGCGAAGCTGTCGGGTGATCTGTACGAACTGCCGGCCGGCCCGATCGGCTACGCCATCGGTGCCCAGTACCGCGACGAAAAGTACACCAGCGTGCCCAGCGCTGCGCTGTTCTCGGGCGACATCGCCGGCCTCGGCGGCGCCCAGGCCGGTGTCGACAAGGGCCGCAAGACGGACGCGTACTTCGCCGAACTCGTGGTGCCCGTGCTGAAGAACCTGGAAGGTGACGTGGCCGCCCGCCGCGACCACTTCAACGACGTCGGCACTGCCAACACCTACAAGGCGAGCCTGCGCTACCAGCCGATCAAGCAGGTGGTGCTGCGTGGCGGCGTTGGCACGGGCTTCCGCGCTCCGACGCTGGTGGAACTGTGGCTGCCGCAGACTGTCGGCACGTCGGCCCAGTTCACCGACCCGGCCTTCCCGAACAACCCCAATCTGCAGGTCAACGAGAAGTCCGGCGGCAACCCGCTGCTCAAGCCTGAGAAGTCCAAGCAG
This sequence comes from Burkholderiales bacterium, assembly GCA_003963005.1. Taxonomy (GTDB): domain Bacteria; phylum Pseudomonadota; class Gammaproteobacteria; order Burkholderiales; family Burkholderiaceae_C; genus Pelomonas. The sequence continues at coordinate 112,048 of RXJW01000046.1, read as the reverse complement.
CAGACCCTGGGTATCGTGCTGCAGCCGAGCGACTCCGTCACCATCGGTGCCGACTACTGGCACCTGAAGGTCAACGGCATCATCACGGCGCCGTCGACCCAGGAAATCGTCAGCCGCTTCCGCGCTGGCGACCCGGCCTACAAGAACCTGGTCATCCTGAACGCCACGAATGAAGTCGACCAGACGATCGCCGTCAACCAGAACGTCGGTAAGGCCGACCTGAGCGGTATCGACTTCGACGTCCTCGGCAAGTTCAAGCTGGCGGACGCCCGCATCGACGCCACCCTGAATGGCACCTACTTCATCAAGTACAACCAGACCAGCCCGGGCGGCACGATTTCCCGCAAGGTCGGTACGATGGTGGAAGCCGACGGCACGCCGGTGCTGGAAGCCGACGGTGGTGGTGTGGTTCTGCGCTGGAAGCACCGCGCCGGCCTGACCTACGTCGCACCGACCTGGTCGCTGGGCGTCGTTCAGAACTACTACGCGCAATACCGCACGGGCAACCGTCAGATCGACGGCCTGCCCAACTACGTGCCGTCCACGATGACCTTCGACCTGAACGCCTCGTACACGGTCTTCAAGGGCTTCAAGATCGCCGGTGGCGTGAAGAACCTGTTCAACGAAAACCCGCCGATCTACGTGCCGGTCTCGAACCAGTTCCAGGCTGGTTACGACATCAGCCAGTACGACCCGCGCGCTCGCTTCGTCTACGTCTCGGCGAACTACCGCTTCTGACGCAGCGGCTCACCGCAGCCCAGAGGGCCCGCTTCGGCGGGCCCTTTTTCTTTGGGCTGCGAGAATCCGCTTTTACCTCCGCGACCATGCCCACCACTTCGCCCACCCCGGACGTTCTCATCATCGGTGCCGGCCCGGCCGGCAGCGCCTGCGCCCGCGTGCTCGCCCAGGCGGGCATGGAGGTCCTGCTGGTCGACCAGCACCCCGCCGGCCGTGACAAGACCTGCGGCGACGGCCTGATCCCGGATGCCCACCAGGCGCTCGCCCGGCTGGGCCTGCTGGACGAAGTCATGCGCCGCGCGCAGGCCGTGGCCCACGTCGGCTGCATCGGCCCGCGCGGTGGGCGCATCGACGTGCCCGGCACGCTGGCGGTGCTGCCCCGGCGTGAGCTGGACGCCCTGCTGTTGCGTGCGGCCCAGGAAGCCGGCGCCACCTTCGAGCAGGCGCGCTTCGAGGCGCCGCTGGAGGACGCCGGCCGCGTTGTCGGCGCGAGGCTCAAGCGCGGTGACGACTTGCTGGAGGTGCGTGCCCGCTGGGTGGTGCTGGCCACCGGCGCCGTGCCCAAGGCCTTGAGCGCCGCGGGCATGTGCGAGCGGCACACGCCCAGCGGCGTGGCCCTGCGCGGCTACGTGAAGGCGCCGCAGATGGTCGGCAAGATCACCGCGCTGGAGGTGGTGTGGGACAAGGCCGTCCGACCCGGCTACGGCTGGATCTTCCCCGCCCCCGACGGCCACTTCAACATCGGCGTCGGCGTGACGGACAGCCACCGGGACCTGGGCGATGGCAAGGGTCAGAAGAAGGACGTGAACCTGCGCGCCATCTTCGAGGCCTTCGTGGCGAAGTACCCGCCCGCGGCCGAGTTGATGCGCGTCGGCGAACTGGTGGGTGACCTCAAGGGCGCACCGCTGCGCTGCACGCTGACCGGCGCCAAGTGGAGCCGCCCTGGCCTGCTCGTCACCGGCGAGGCGGCCGGCAGCACCTACTCCTTCACGGGCGAAGGCATCGGCAAGGCGATGGAGACCGGCATGCTGGCCGCCGACGCGCTGTTGGCCCACCCCGACGACGACACCGCCGCCCGCGCGCGGTACGAAGCCGCCCTGACCGCGCTCAAGCCCAAGTTCGACCTCTACGAACGCGCCAACCGCGTGAACGCCCACCCCTGGCTGGCCGACCTGCTCATCTGGCGCGCCAAGAAGAGCCCGCGCCTGCTCCAGCGCATGAGCGGGGTGCTCAACGAGACCAGCAACCCGGGCAACCTCGTGAGCCTGAAGGGCATCTCCAGGCTGTTCTTCGAGTAGCAGAAACAGCCGCAGAGACTCTCTGTGGCTGTGTTGCTTCAGCCGCCGATCACACCCGTTCGATGACGAGCGCGATGCCTTGCCCCACGCCGATGCACATCGTGCACAGCGCATAGCGGCCGCCGGTCACCTCGAGCTGGTTGATCGCCGTCGTGACCAGCCGCGCACCGCTCGCCCCCAGCGGATGGCCGAGGGCGATGGCACCGCCGTTCGGGTTCACGCGGGCGTCGTCGTCGGCCAGACCCAGGTCGCGCAGCACGGCCAGGCCCTGGGCTGCGAAGGCCTCGTTGAGCTCGATGACGTCCATCTGCGCCAGCGTCAGGCCGGTGAGCGCCAGCACCTTGCGCGTGGCCGGTGCAGGACCGATACCCATGATGCGCGGCGCCACACCGGCGGTGGCCATGCCCACCACACGGGCACGCGGCGTGAGGCCGTGGCGCGCCGCCTCAGCCTCGCTGGCCAGCAGCAGGGCGCAGGCGCCGTCGTTCACGCCACTGGCATTGCCGGCCGTGACGCTGCCCTCGGGCGTGACCACGCCCTTGAGCTTGGCGAGCGCCGCCAGGCTCGTCTCGCGCGGATGCTCGTCGAGCAGCACCTGCACCGGGTCGCCCTTCTTCTGCGGCACGGCCACCGGCACGATCTCGCGCTCGAAGAAGCCGCGCTGCTGGGCCGCGATCGCCTTGGTCTGCGAGGCCAGGGCCATGCGGTCTTGCGCCTCGCGCTCGATGCCGAAGTCACGAGCCACGTTCTCGGCCGTCTCGGGCATCGAGTCGACGCCGTACTGCGCCTTCATCAGCTTGTTGACGAAGCGCCAGCCGATGGTGGTGTCGTAGACGGCGTTGGCGCGGCTGAAGGCGCTCTCGGCCTTCGGCATGACGAAAGGCGCGCGGCTCATGCTCTCCACGCCGCCGGCCATCATCAGCCCGGCCTCGCCGGCGCGGATGGCACGCGCGGCGCTGCCCACGGCGTCCAGGCCCGACCCGCAGAGGCGGTTGATCGTGGCCCCCGGCACGTCCACCGGCAGGCCGGCCAGCAGCGCGGCCATGCGGGCGACGTTGCGGTTGTCCTCACCCGCCTGGTTGGCGCAGCCGTAGAGGATGTCGGTGACCTGGGCCCAGTCGACCTTCGGGTTGCGCGCGATCAAGGCCTTGATCGGCAGGGCGCCGAGGTCATCGGTGCGGATGCTCGACAGCGCGCCGCCGTAGCGGCCGAAGGGGGTGCGGATGGCGTCGCAGATGTAGGCGTGGGTCATGGGGATTCTCGGGAGACGGAGGGTTCAGCGCAGGTAGGGCGACACGCGATAGCGTTCGCCGCGGTAGTGCTGGTCGAGCCGGTCCAGCAGCGCGACCACCGAGGCCGCGCCCCAGAGCGTGCGCCATTCGAACGGCCCGGCCGGGTAGTTGACGCCGAGCTTCATCGCTGCGTCGGCGCCTGCTTCATCGCACACCCCCTGCTGCACAGCATCGGCTGCCTCGTTGACGAGCATCGCGATCGTGCGGGCCACGACCAGGCCCGGCACGTCGGCGACCGAGCGCGGCGTCAGGCCCAGCCGCAGCAACCACGCGGCCACGCCGGGGTCGCCTGCACAGGCGATGTCGCCGGACAGCGCCAGCGGCAGGTCGAACACGGCCGTACCCGGGCCGAACTCGGCGGCGCGCCGGCCGTCGGTCAGGCGCAGCTGGTGGTCGTCCACGGCCAGGCCCACCCAGTCGCTGTCCATCGCGCGCGTGGCCTCGGGCAGATTGGCCACGAAGCGCTCCGCGAGTGCGCCACGGCCGTGCACGACCACGCGGCCACCGCGAGGCGCTGGCGTGTCCACCGGCGGCAGCGCCGGCGCGCCCTCGGGGTAGCGGTAGAAGCCCCGCCCGCTCTTGCGCCCCAGCCAGCCCGCATCCACCAGCTCCTGCTGCATGAGCGACGGCGTGAAGCGGCGGTCGAAGAAGTTGGCCGCGAACACCGAGTTCGTCACCGCGAAATTGGTGTCGTGCCCGATCAGGTCCATCAACTCGCAGGGGCCCATGCGAAAGCCCGCGGCCCGCAGGCAGGCGTCGATCACCTCCGGAGTGGCGGCGCGGTCCTGCAGCAGCATCAGCGCCTCGGCGTAGTAGGGCCGGGCGATGCGGTTGACGATGAAGCCCGGCGTGGAGCGGGTGTACACCGCCGTCTTGCCCCAGCGGCCGGCCAGCGCGTGGATGGCCGCAGCCACCTCGGGCGAGGTGCCCAGGCCCGACACCACCTCCACCAGCTTCATCAGCGGCACCGGGTTGAAGAAATGCATGCCGACAAGCCGCTCGGGCCGCCGCATGCCGCGGGCCAGCGCGGTCACCGAGATGGACGAGGTGTTGGTCGCGATGACGGCCTCGTCCGCCAGCAACGCTTCCAGCTCGGCGAACAGTGTGCGCTTGATGTCGAGGTGCTCGACGATGGCCTCGATGACGAGGTCGGCGGGCTGCAGCGCGGCCACCGGCGAGATGCGCGCGAGCGTCGCAGCCACCGCCTCGGGCGTGAGCTTGCCCTTGGCGGCCAGGCCTTCGAGCGTGGCCGCGAGCTTGGCCTTGGCGGCCTCGGCGGCGCCGTCGCGGGTGTCGTAGAGCGCGACGTCGTGCCCGGCCTGGGCGGCCACCTGGGCAATGCCGGCGCCCATGAGGCCGGCGCCGACGACGAGGATGCGGGCGGAATCGAGGTTCATGCGGGGGCCTTCCAGTTCGGTGGGCGCTTGGCCAGGAAGGCGTCGAAGCCCTCGCGAGCCTCGGGCGCGCTGCGCACCCGGGCGATGGTCTGCGCCGTCAGTTCGCGCACCTCGGCCGTGACCGGGCCCGGCGCGAGGCGTGCGTAGAGCTGCTTGATCTCGGCCTGGGCCGCCGGGCCGCAGGCCAGCAGGTCGGACAGCAGGGCGTCGACGGCGGCGTCCAGGCCGTCCGGCGGCACCACGCGCTGCACGAGGCCCACGCGCAGGGCCTCGGCCGCGTCGATGCGGCTCGCCGTGAGTGCGAGCCGCCGTGCTTCGCGCAGGCCCACGGCGTTCACCAGATGCGGGCCGATGACGGCCGGCAGGATGCCCATGCGCGCCTCGCTGACGGCGAACGTGGCCACGTCGGCCGCCACCGCCATGTCGCAGGCGCAGGCCAGGCCCACGCCGCCGCCGAGTGCGGCACCCTGCACGCGGGCCAGTGTCGGCTTCGGGCACTCGGCGATGCGCGCGAGCATGGCCGAGAAGCGGCGGGCGTCCGCGAGGTTGTCGGCCTGCGACGCGGCGGCGGCGCGCTGCATCCACTGCAGGTCGGCGCCGGCGCTGAAGTGCTTGCCGGCGCCGGCCAGAACGATGGCGCGCACGGCGGTGTCCTGCCCGAGTTGCTCGAAGGCAGCGTCCAACTCGGCGATCAAGGTTTCGTCGAAGGCATTGAACACGGCCGGCCGGTTCATCGTCAGCACGGCAACACCGTCAGGGCGACGGGCGAGGTCGAGGGCGGTCCAGGCAGTCATGCGGTGATTCTGCCTGTTTCCGCGTATTCCCGACCGATCGGTCGATCAACCATTCACACGCCCCAGCCCGCCATTCGCCGCGCCGGCCGCTCACCGTGCGGGCCCGCCACCTAGACTCCGCGGCCATGCCCTCCCTGTTCGACCGTCAGTACTGGCGCCACTGGTTCTACCCCGGCCCGATGCGGGTGTTCACGCCCGAGGAAATGGCCAAGGCCGGCCAGCAGCCCTGGCCGAAGGCGGCGGACAGCTACGTCGCCATCAACCTCGTCGCGCTGCTGCCCACCATGCTCTACACCCGGCACGGCCGCGACTGGGCGACCGAGCTGGGCTGGTGGCTGATGTGGGGTGCGCTGGCGGCGCTCGCCCTGGTGGGCGCCCGCTCGCTGTGGCGCCACCCGACGCGCAGGCGGCTGAACCTGTACTGCTATGGCGGGATGTTCACGCTCGGTGTGATCGTCGGCGTGCTCGTCAAGCGCGGTCACCTGCCGGTGACCTGGGTGCTGGACCACAACATCACGATCGTCGCCGGCATGACCGGCGTGCTCAGCGCCTGGTGGATGGTGACGATCTTCCGCGTGCAGCAGATCGAGGCCCGGCTGCGCGAGCTCGCCGACCAGGACGCTGCGCTGCGCCTGTCCACGCGCCTGGCGGCCGCCCAGATCCAGCCGCACTTCCTGTTCAACACGCTGGCCTCGCTGCAGCACTGGGTCGACACCGGCGACGCCCGTGCCGCGCCGCTGCTGCGCGACTTCACGGCCTACCTGCGCGCCACGCTGCCGATGTTCGAGCGCGAACTGCAGCCGCTGGCCGACGAGATCGAGATGGTGCGGCGGTATCTGGCCATCATGCAGGCGCGCCTGGGCACGCGGCTGGCGTCGCGCATCGACGTGCCGGCGGACCTCGATGCCGAAGTGCCGCCCGGCATCGTGCTCACGCTGGTGGAGAACGCGATTGCACACGGCATCGAGCCGCAACTGCGCGGCGGGCAGATCGAGGTGCGGGCCCGCCGCGAAGGCGGGCGTGTGGCCCTCACGGTGCGCGACGACGGCCCCGGCCTGGCGCCGGGCTGGACCGAGGGCGTGGGCCTGTCCAACACCCGCCGGCGCCTGGGCGCGGCCCTGCCACACGCCACCTTGACCCTGACCGATGCCGCCCCCGGCTGCGAGGCCACGCTGACGCTATGAACGCCCCCCTGACCCTGCCGATCACCGCACTCATCGCCGACGACGAGGAAGCCCCGCGCGAGCAATTGCGCGCCGCGCTCGGCCGCCTCTGGCCGGAACTGCAGATCGTGGCCGCCAGCACCAACGGCGTCGATGCCTGGGACGACTGCCTGGCCCATGAGCCGGCCGTGGCCTTCCTGGACATCCGCATGCCGGGACTGACCGGGCTGGACGTCGCCCGGCGGTTGTCGGCACTGGCCGCGCCGCCGGTCATCGTGTTCGTGACGGCCTACGACGACCATGCGCTCGCCGCCTTCGATGCCGGCGCGGTCGACTACGTGCTCAAGCCCGTGGACGACGGGCGGCTGGCCCAGGCGCTGGCGCGTGTGCGCGCGCGCGTGGCCCAGCCCGCGCCCGACGTGACCGCGCTGCAGCGGCTGCTGGCCAGCCTACCCGCTCCGAAGGCCGCGCCGCGGCCCATCCAGGCCAGCGTCGGCCGCGAGGTGCTGCTGATCCAGCCCGAGGACATCGTCTACTTCGAGGCCGACCAGCGCTACACGCGCGTCGTGCACCACGGCGGCGATGCGCTCATCCGCACCCCGCTGCGCGAGCTGCTCACCCAGCTCGACCCCGACCAGTTCTGGCAGATCCACCGCAGCGTGCTGGTCAACAGCCGCTGCATCGCGAAGGCCATCCGCGTGGACGAGGGCACGATGGTGGTGAGCCTGCGCGGGCGCGAGGAGCGGTTGCCGGTGTCGCGGCAGTTCCAGGCCTTGTTCAAGGGGCAGTGAGCGGTCGCCGCTCGGCTCCAAGGGCAAACCCTTGGGCGAGCGCTCCGGCCGCGTCCAGACAATCCGCGGCATTCCAAAGGCCCCTAAATCTTGGGGCCAACGACACGGGACACCGACACCATGCCCAGCCCCTTGCCCACGCCGCGCTTCGACCATTTCTACCGCTACGACGAGCTGACCGCGCTGCTCTTCGCCTACGCCGAGGCGCGCCCCAACCTCGTGTCGGTGCGCTCCATCGGCAAGAGCTACGAAGGGCGTGACATCTGGGTGGTCGTCGTGACCAATCTCGCCAGCGGCATGGACATCGACAAGCCGGCCCTCTGGGTGGACGGCAACATCCACGCGGCCGAGCTGACGGCGTCCACCACCTGCCTGTACTACCTGCACCAGCTCGTCAGCCAGCACGGCGGCAGCACGCCCGAGAGCGCGCAGATCAACCGGCTGCTGGACACGCGTACCGTCTACCTCGTGCCGCGCCTGAACCCCGACGGCGCGGAACTCGCCCTGGCCGACCGGCCGCGCCACATCCGCAGCTCCACGCGCCCCTACCCCTACACCGAGGAGCCGGTGGACGGCCTGACGGCCGAGGACATCGACGGCGACGGCCGCATCTTGACGATGCGCGTGCCCGACCCCCACGGCGGCTACAAGAAGCACCCGACCGAGCCGCGCCTGATGGTGCCGCGCGAGCCGGGCGAGTTCGGCGGCGAGTACTACCGCCTGATCCCCGAGGGCTTCATCAAGAACCACGACGGCCTGACCGTCAAGGTCAACCCCGACCGCGAAGGCCTGGACCTGAACCGCAACTTCCCCGGCGAATGGCGCCAGGAGTACCAGCAGCTCGGCGCCGGCCCCTACCCGACGAGCGAGCCCGAGGTGCGGGCGATGGTGGACTTCATCATCCAGCACCCCAACATCGGCGCGGCGGTGAGCTTCCACACCCACAGCGGCGTGATCCTGCGGCCCTGCGGCACCCGCAGCGACAAGGACATGACGCCCGAGGACCTGTGGCTGTTCCAGAACTTCTCGGCCCTCGGCGAGAAGCACACCGGCTACCCGGCGATCAGCATCTACGAAGACTTCCGCTACCACCCCAAGGAAGTCATCACCGGCACGCAGGACTGGGTCTACGAACACCTCGGCGCGCTGTTCTGGGTGGTGGAGCTGTGGTCGCCGAACAAGGAAGCCGGCGTCGAGACGACGAAGTGGATCGACTGGTACCGCCAGCACCCGGTGGAAGACGACCTCAAGCTGCTGAAGTGGAGCGACGAGCAGTGCGGCGGCCAGGCGCACGTCGACTGGCAGCCCTTCCAGCACCCGCAGCTCGGCGCGGTCGAGATCGGCGGCTGGGACAAGATGAACTTCTGGCGCAACCCGCCGCCGGCGCTGCGCGAGCGCGAGGCGGCGCGCTTCCCCGGCTGGCTCAGCCAGATCGCGATGAGCCTGCCGAAGCTGGAGCTCATCCGCACCGAGGTGCGCGCGCTCGGCCCCGACATGTGGCGCGTGCGCATGGCGGTCGCCAACGCCGGTTACCTGCCGGCCTACGTGACGCAGCGCGCGCTGGAGCGCAAGACGGTGCGCGGCGTGATGTTCGAGATCCACATGCCCGTGAACGACCCGGCCATCAGCCTCGTCAACGGCAAGGAGCGCATCGAGGGCCCGCAGCTCGAAGGCCATGCGCCCAAGCAGAGCCAGCTCGCCTTCCTGTTCAACAAGCACCCCACCGGCGACCGCGCGGTGGCGGAGTGGGTCGTGCGCGCGCCGGTGGGCACGCGGCTGGCCCTGTCGGCAAGCGCCGAGCGGGCGGGGGTGGTGCGGACGGAAGTGGTGCTGGACTGAGCGCAGTCAAGTTCGCAATCAATCTCGCACCTTCGACGAATAGATGTTGTAATTCAAGGATTTACATCCTCTATCGCGTGCGCAGCTTTGAACGCACTCTACAACGCTCCGCATCAGTTCGAGCCGCTGCTTCCCCGCGCTGCGCTGCTCGAACCCCTGCTCGCCCAGGCGCATGACCTGAGCCGCGCTGCGCTGGCCATGGCCGCGCAGCCGCTGCCCGAGGAACTGCGCGGGCTGCTGCGGGCGATGAACTCCTACTACTCCAACCGGATCGAGGGGCAGCACACGCGACCGCTGGAGTTGGCGCAGGCCCTGCGGCACGACTTCTCCGGCGATGCCCGTCTGGCAGCCCGGCAGCGCCTCGCGCTGGCGCACATCGACGCCGAGGCTGCGCTGGAGGCCCGCTTTATGGGCGACGCCGGCCTGCACGCACTGTATGGCGATGCAGCGCTGCGCGACATTCATCGCGAGCTGTTCGCCCGCCTGCCCGAGGCTGACCAACGCACCGCCGAAGGTGAGCCCATCTCGCCTGGCGCGTGGCGGGCACGTGAAGTCCAGGTGGGCCGGCATGTGGCACCCGCTGCAGCCAGCGTGCCGGCACTCATTCGGCGTTGGGGCGAGGTCTACAGCGGCGCCCGTCGTGGCGAGGCGACCTTGGTCGCCCTCGCGGCAGCGCACCAGCGCCTGGGCTGGATCCATCCGTTCATCGACGGCAACGGGCGCGTGATGCGCCTGCACACCCACCTGGGCCTGACCGCTCTGGGCTACACCCGGGGCCTGTGGTCGCCACTGCGCGGATTTGCGCGCTCGGTGGACCGTTACTACGGCCTCATCGCCGCCGCTGATGAACCACGTCGGGGCGACCTGGATGGTCGCGGCAACCTCAGCGAAGCCGCGCTGGTGGATTGGATCGCCTACGTCCTGGACACCTGCCTGGATCAGGTGCGGTTCATGACGGGGCTGCTGCAGCTCTCCGCCATGGAGGGCCGCATCGCGGCCTGCCTGCAGTTCGAACAGAGCACGCTGAAGAACGGCGTCAGGCCAGAGGCCCTGCGCCCGCTGCACTACCTCTTCCTGAGTGGCACATCACTGGAGCGTGGCGAGTTCAAGCGCATGACCGGCCTGGGTGAACGCACGGCCGTGAGCCTGCTGTCGGCACTGCTGCGACGCGGCCTGCTGGCCACCGATTCACCGCAAGGCCGCGTGCGCTTTGGCCTGCCGCTGCATGCGCTGCGCTTCTATTTCCCCGCGCTGTGGCCCGAAGCCGAGGCCGACGTGGCCCAGGCAGACTCCTAGGTCCCCCGCACCACCAGCTCCGTCGGCATGATCTCGCTGGCCGCGCCCTGGCCGGCGATCAGGTCGAGCACCTTGCGCGCGAGCAGCACGCCGCCGTGGTGCCAGTCCTGGCGCACGCTGGTGAGCGGCGGCGCAAAGCTCTGGGCGGCGGGCGAGTCGTCGTAGCCGATGACGGAGACCTGGTCCGGCACGGCCAGGCCTGCGTCGGTGAAGGCGCGCACGGCGCCCATGGCCAGCAGGTCGCTCGCGGCGAAGAGGCCGTCGGGCACCCGGCCGCCCTTGGCCAGGTGTGCCTGCACCGCCGTGAAGCCCGCACCGAAGGTGAAGGCGGCCGGCGTGAGCGTGTGGGCCTTGAACCCGGCCTTCTTGAGCGTCTTGGCAAAGCCCTGCTGGCGGTCGCGGATCTCGGCGTGGCTGACGTCGCCGAGGAACAGCAGCTCGCGCCGCCCGAGGGCCATCAGCCGCTCGGCCGCCACCGCGCCGCCATGCGCGTTGTCGCCGCCCACCACGACCGCGTCGCCCCGCCCGTGCTCGGCGCCCCACACCACCAGCGGCAGGCCCATCGCCGCCGCCGACTTGACCGCCGAGCCGTGCGCTCCCTGGCCAAGCAGGATGACGCCGTCGGCCGAGGCCGCCATGCCCTGGCCCGGGCTCTGCAGGGCCGACAGCAGCACGCTGTAGCCGCGCGAGGTGAGCTCCTGCGTGATGCCGCCGAGCAGTTGCAGCGGGTAGGCGTCGGTCATCGGGCGGTCGGTGTCGGGCTGCATCTCCAGCATCACGGCCACCATGTGGCTGCGACGCAGCCGCAGGTTGCGGGCATGGTGGTTGAAGCGGTAGCCCGCGGCCTCGGCGAGCGTCTTGATGCGCTCGCGCGTGGCGGGCGTGACGGACGGGCTGTCGCGCAGGGCGCGGGACACGGTGATCGTGGACACCCCGGCCAGTGCGGCGATCTGCTCCATCGTGATGGGCTTGCTCTCCGTCATACCGCCTTCTGCTCGAGCACGTAGTTCGCGCCGTCGTACTGGCCCAGTCGCTCCACCAGCAGGGGCAGGCACTCAGCCAGCTCGTCATGCAGCGTGAACGGCGGGTTGGCGATGAACATGCCGCTGCCCATCATCCCGAAGCCCCGCTCGTCGGCCTGCGCCACGGTCAGCCGCACATGCAGCCAGCCCTTCTTGGCCGCCGCATCGGCGCTGGCCTTCAGCCGCGTCGCGAGCTGGGTCGACTCCAGCAGCTGCAGCTGCGGGTACCAGATCATGACGACCGTGTCCGGCGCGCGCTCCAGCGCCTCGCGCAGCGCGGTCAGCACCTTGCCGTAGTCGGTCTTGATCTCGTAGGGCGGGTCCATCAGCAGCGCCGCGCGCCGGGTGGGCGAGGGCAGCTCGGCCTTGATGGCGGCGAAACCGTCGCGGTCGCTGACCTGGGTGTTGGGGCGCGCCTCCAGGTAGCTGGCCAGGATGCGGTGGTCGGTCGGGTGCAGTTCGTAGGCGCGCAGCCGGTCGGTGTCGCGCAGCACGAAGTGGGCGATCGCCGGCGAGCCGGGGTACTGGCGCAGCTGGCCGTCGGGGTTGAAGTCGTGCACGAGCTGCACGTAGTCGGCCAGCGGCGCGGGCAGGGCCTCGGCATCGTCGTAGAGCTTGGCGATGCCGCCGGCGTACTCGCCGTTCTTCTGCGCGTAGCGGCCCTCGACCGAGTAGCCGCCGGCGCCGGCATGGGTGTCGATGAGGGTGTAGGGCTTGTCCTTCTCCCCCATGTAGCGCAGCACGCGGGTCAGCACGAGGTGCTTGAGGACGTCGGCATGGTTGCCGGCATGGAAGGCGTGGCGGTAGGCGAGCATGGGGGGATTGTCGCCAAGGTGGCGTCTTGTGTTTCGCGAAGCTGCCAGCATCTGTGGCGTACCACAGCCCGCAGCAACCGCACGCCTCACGGGGCCGGCGCGGGCTGCGTAGTCTTCGCGCCCTTGTTTCTCCTCCCGATCACTCGATGACCACTCTGTTCGACCCCGTCCGCCTCGGCGACATCCAGCTCGCCAACCGCCTCGTCATGGCCCCGCTCACGCGCAACCGCGCGAAGCACCAGGTCGTGGGCGACCTGCACGTCGAGTACTACCGCCAGCGCGCCAGCGCCGGCCTGCTGATCACCGAAGCCACCCAGATCCGCCCCGACGGCCAGGGTTACTTCGACACCCCGGGCATCTACACGCCCGAGCAGATCGCCGCCTGGAAGCGCGTGACCGATGCGGTGCATGCCGAAGGCGGCAAGATCGTCGTGCAGCTCTGGCACGTGGGCCGCATCTCGGTGAGGCGCCTGCAGCCGGGTGGCCAGGCCCCGGTGTCGTCCACGAACCGCGCCGCCAAGACGCGCACCTACGCCGCCCACGGCGACCTCGTGCCCACCGACGAGCCCCGCGCGCTCGCCACCGACGAGATCCCGCAGCTGGTGGCCGACTACGCCCAGGCCGCCCGCAACGCGATCGCCGCCGGCTTCGACGGCGTGGAGGTGCACAGCGCCAACGGCTACCTGCTGGAGCAGTTCCTGCGCGACAGCACGAACGACCGCACCGATGCCTACGGCGGCTCGATCGAGAACCGCGCGCGGCTGCTGATCGAGGTGATGACGGCCGTGGCCGAGGCCATCGGCCCGGGCCGCACCGGGCTGCGCGTGTCGCCAGTCACGCCGGCCAACGACATCGGCCAGGACAGCAACCCGCAGGCGCTCTTCAACCACGTGGCCGAGCAGCTCAGCCCGCTGAAGCTGGCCTTCATGGAAGTCGTGGAAGGCGCCACCGGCGGCCCGCGTGACAACGCCCCCTTCGACTACGCGGAGCTGCGCCGCCGCTTCAACGGCCCGTGGATCGTCAACAACGGCTACGACCGCACGATGGCACTCGACGCCATCGCCAGCGGTCACGCCGATGCCGTGGCCATCGGCCGGCCCTTCATCAGCAACCCCGACCTGGTGGAGCGCATCCGCGCCGATGTGCCGTGGGCCGCGCCGCAGAAAGAGACCTTCTACGGCGGCGGTGCCGAGGGCTACACCGACTACCCGACGGCCGCCGCGGCCTGATCAGCGCTGGAAGGCACCCGGGCTGAGCGGGCCTGCGTTGCCCTCTGCGAGCGCCACCGTGCCGCGCGGGTGCCGGTACTCGTGCGTGGGCCGCAGTCTCAGCCCGCCGCCCTCGCCCGCGTCCTGCGCCTTGCCGCGCAGCGACGAACCCGGCTTCAGGCGGAAGTCGTCGCGCGCGGCGCGCACGAATTCGTCCCACTCCGCGAAGAAGTTCGCGCGCCGCAGCCAGTGGCCCTCGGCCGCGAGCTTGGGCGCGCCCACCAGCAGGTTGTTGGCCAGCACCACCTCGGCCCGTGGGGGCGACACGCGCAGCCAGATGCCGCCGCTGGGCCGCTGGTCCACCAGCGTGTTGTTCACGAGGTAGAGCGCCTGCTGCTCCCAGGTCGCACCTTCCACCCCGAAGGAGATGACGTGCGGGTTCTCGGTGGTGGAACTCTGGGCGATCAGGTTGCCCATGACGACCGCCACGCCGCCGTTGGCGAACTCCAGCTCATAACTCGCCCGTCCGCCGATCTCGTCGGTCAGGCGGTTGTAGAGGACGTGGTTGAGCGCCGCGCGGCTCTTCAGCAGGTGGCCGTGCAGCCCGTGGTGGAACCAGCTGCCGCTGACCGCCAGCCGCCGGATGGCGCCCACATACAGGTTGTGCGTGCGGCCGTCGCCCGGGAGGATGGGGCCGAAGTCGCAGTCGACGATGTCGAGCTCGATGCTGCCGTCGTTGGCCGACAGCAGCCCGTTCTCGTTGTCGCGGAAGCTGCAGTCCACCAGCGTCAGCGAGCCGGCCTCCAGCCGGATCCCCGCGCCATTGCGGTCAGGCACGACAGCGCCGGAGAAGTCGAAGCCCTCGATGCGCTGGCGCCGCCCGGTCGTCACGAACAGCCCCTTGCCCTGCACCTGCGCGCCGGCACCGATCACGCGCACCCGGCCGCCCACGGCGCGCAGCGTCAGGTCGTGCTGGGGCCATGCCGCCACGTCGCCGGCGTAGTCGCCGGCATCGACCTCGATGACCGCACCATCTCGCGCCTGGCGTGCCGCGGCCGCGAGCGACTTGACGGCGCGCGTGGGCCCGACGCGCAGCACCGGCACCGCCTGCGCTGCCCACGGCAGCAGGCCGGCGGCGGCCAGCACGGAGCGCCGGCGCGGCCTCATGCCTTTTTCTTCATCTTGGCCTTGAACAGCTCGACGATGCCCACCTCCCGCGGGCCGGGCAGCAGCTCGAAGGCCTGGCCGGCGGCGATCGTGCCCTCGCGCTTCACCGACAGGTAGAAGCCGCAGTAGCCGCTCTGCGCCATCAGCTTGGCGGCCTGGTTGAAGCCCATGTGCGCATTGAACTTGAAGCAGGGGTAGCGCGGCTCGGAGACGACCAGCTCGCAGTCCGGGAAGCGCAGCACATCGCCGATCCAGACCTGGCTCTCCAGCAGCCCGTCGAGCGTGAGGTTCTCGCCGCAGTCGCCGGGTTGCAACTCGCCCGGCACCTTGGCCTGGCCGCGCACCGTCTGCCAGAAGGCGTAGTGCGCCTGCGGGTAGGCGTAGACGGCCTTGGCCAGGCCGCCGTGCACGCTGAGGTCGGCTTGCTCGTCGCCCTCCAGGCCCAGCGGGCGGACGGCGACGGTGCCGTCGCGGGCGCGCTTGCGGATGGCCGAGGCGAGGGTCTCGCCGTTGGTGGCGGCGAAGTGTTCGACGCGGGCGGTGTTGACGCTGAGGAGCTGCATGCGGCCGATTGTCCAGGACGCCGTCGGCGTGTCGGCCTACACGGGCGGCGGCATGGCGCCCCTAGGCTCGCTGCAGGCTTTCAAGGGAGACGCATGAACGCTCTGGACACCGGCGCCCGCCTCTGGGCCGGTCTCGCCGTGGCCCCCTCCAGCGCGCTGATGTTCGTCGTCGGCGTGCTGCTGGCCGGCGCGCTGGCGGGTGAATTCATCGCCGCGACGACGCGGCTGCCGCGCGTGGTGGGCTACACCCTCGCCGGCTGCGTGGCGGCGGCCTTCGGGCATGGCGTGAGCCTGCCGCTGACCGGTGCGGCGCAGACGGTGACCGACCTGGCCCTCGGCCTGCTGCTGTTCGAGATCGGCAGCCGTGTGCACCTGCGCTGGCTGCGCCGCAATCCGGGCCTCGCCGCCACGAGCCTGCTGGAGGCGCTGCTCAGCGCGGTCGCGGTGGCTGCGGTCCTGCGCCTGTTCGACCTCGGCTGGCAGACGGCCATCGCCTGCGCGATCCTGGCCATGCCGGCGCCTGCCGCGGTGTCGGGCCGTGTGTCACTGGAGCTCGGCGCCGAGGGCCAGGTCACGCAGCGCGCCTCGCTGCTCACGGCCCTCAACACGCTGTACGCCACCGTCGCACTGACGCTGATGCGCACCTGGTGGGCCGCCGACGACGGCGGCCACGTGCCCCAGGCTCTGGCCGGGCTGGCGATCTCCCTGATGACGACGCTCGGCCTGGCTGCGCTGCTGGCCGGTGCGGTGTACCTGGTGGCCCGGCGGCTGGACCTGCGCAACGAGCGCGCGGTGCTGCTGCTCTTCGGGCTGGTGGCGTTCGCCGTCGTCGCCGCGCGCGCCATCGGTGTGTCGACGCTGCTGATGCCGCTGCTCGCCGGCCTGCTGCTGCGCAACACCAGCGACCGGCCCTGGGTGTGGCCGCGCCATTTCGGCACCTCGGGTGGCGCGCTGGTGCTGATGCTCTTCGTCATCGTCGGTTCAGCCTGGTCGCCGCCGGTCCTGGTGGCGGGCGGCTTCGCGGCCCTCGCGCTGATGGCGGCGCGCTTCGTGGCCAAGTCCATCACCATCATCGCGCTCGCCCCCTGGGCCCAGGCGAGCTGGCGCCAGGGCTTGGCGCTGTCGATCACGATGACGCCGCTGTCGGCGACCGCACTCGTCATGCTCAGCGAGCTGATGCGGGCCGAGCCTGCGCTCGCCGCGGGGGCCGCGCCGATCATCCTCGCCAGCATTGCCGTGCTGGAGCTCGCCGGCCCGATCGCCGTGCAGGTCGCCCTGCGCCTGGCGGGTGAGCTGCCGCCCACGCCGGCACGCCGGCCACGCCAGCCCACGAACCCGCAGAAGCCATCATGAGCCTCGGCATCTTTGCCCCCTCGCAGCCGCTCACGCTCGGCGTGGAGCTGGAGCTGCAGATCGTCAACAGCGACGACTACGACCTCGCACCCGTCTCGGGTGACCTGCTGCGCCTGATGGCGAAGCGCCGCATCCCGGGCGACGTGAAGCCCGAGATCACGAGCAGCATGATCGAGCTGTCCACCGGCGTGTGCGCGGGCCACGGCCAGGTGCTGTCGGAGCTGGGCGAGATCCGCGACGCCCTGGTGGATTGCGCCGAGACGCTGGACGTGGCGCTGTGCGGTGGCGGCACCCACCCCTTCCAGCACTGGACGCGCCGGCGCATCTTCGAGACGCCACGCTTTCACGAGCTGTCGTCGCTGTACGGCTACCTGTCCAAGCAGTTCACCGTGTTCGGCCAGCACGTGCACATCGGCTGCCCGAGCGCCGACGACGCGCTCGTGCTGCTGCACGGGATGAGCCGCTTCATCCCGCACCTGATCGCGCTCGCGGCCTCGTCGCCCTTCGTGCAGGGAGAGGACACGGGCTTCGACTCGGCCCGCTTGAACTCGGTGTTCGCCTTCCCCTTGAGCGGCCGCGCGCCCTTCGTGCAGACCTGGGCGGACTTCGAGGTCTTCTTCAACAAGATGACCCGCACCGGCGTGGTCTCCGGCATGAAGGACTTCTACTGGGACATCCGCCCCAAGCCCGAGTTCGGCACCATCGAGGTCCGCGTGCTCGACACGCCGCTCACCCTCGAGAAGGCCGCGGCACTCGCCGGCTTCATCCAGTGCCTGGGCCAGTGGCTCACGCGCGAGAAGCCCTTCAAGCTCGGCGAGGACGACTACCTGCCCTACACCTTCAACCGCTTCCAGGCCTGCCGCTTCGGGCTGGACGGCACCTTCGTGGACCCCGAGACCGGCGAGCACCGCGTGCTGCGCGACGACCTCAGCCACGTGCTCTCGCGCCTGGACCCTCACGCCGGCGACCTCCACGCCGAAGCGGCACTGCAGGTCCTGCGGCGGGAGATCCAAGGCGCCGGCAACGACGCCGCCTGGCTGCGGCAGGTGGAAGAAGAACAGCACCTGCTGCCCGAGGTGGTGCGGCGGGCGGCGATGCGGTGGCATGGGCGGTGAGTCGTCATCACCACGGCGTGCTGCCGCCGGGGCTGGAACAATGCCAGGCAAGTCCAAACTCCCCAACGGAATCTTCAGTGAAGCGGGTGACCGAGTTCGAGGTGTGGTCCAAGCCAGGTGGCGCCTTGCCGGCGGAATTCGGGAAGGCCATCCAGGGCCATGTCTGGGGATGCGGCGTTGCGCCGGACGTGTTTCTCGGCGTGAGCAACATCCCGGATGAATCCGACGTCTGCGCCTTGGAGTCGCTGATCGAGCAGTCGCCGGCCGAGGAACAGCGCTTTCTGTCGTTCTGCCGGTCGAGGGGCCTGACTGCCCGGCGCGGCGACGCCACATCGGCGGCCCGGTACATCGAGTTCGTTCAGGGTTGCTGTGTGGCCTGGATTCACCTCCCGTCGGGCCCCGACGAGCGCGCCCTCTTGCGCAAGATCGAAGCCGCCATCAGCCCATTCGACCTGATCGTCAGATCTCCATGAGCAGGATCACACCTTACGTGCTGCAATCAGCCATCGGGCTCCTGGCCGCGGTGACGACGCATGCCAGCGCGCAAGAGGCCCCACCGGCCTCGACCGTGACCCTGGAGGTCGGCTATTCGGCCATGGATTCCCTGCTGGGGCGACAACGTGTCTGGGCTGTTCATCGACTGGAGCCCGGCATGCTGCGCGAGTCTCGGCCGGGAGATCCCGCCTGGATCAGGCTTTCGTGCCCCGAGCATCGGCCCTGCGAGCTTGAGGTCCTTGCGCGTGCGCCCGACGGTCGCGCCGCGTCGACCGACAGCATCCTCACCGGCGTCGTGATGACAGGCGACGACGAAGGCGTGGTCCGCGCGGTTCGTCTGGATCAGCCGATCGAGGTGCGGGACGACGCGCTGTTTCAGCAACTGGCTTTTCAAGCGGACCGGATCAAGGTCGTCGTCGTGGGAATCTCGACGCTCGCCGGTCGGTGGGCTGGCTGGGCGTTGCGGCTCTCCGACGTGAAGCCAGGTCAGCCGCTTCGGTGGAAATGAGCGGTGAGGCAACAGGTCGCCGACCGTGCATCAGCCACCGCTGCCGGTCGCACGCGCATTCGGACGTTCGCACGCTCCTGGGCGACCACACATTGAGCAGTTCGCCGAGCAAGCCCAAGAGCCTCCGCTCACCGGCGGGCTATCCCTGAAGGCCCTCCTCGCCCGCGCATGTTCCAATGTGGTTGGAACCGATTCCAACTGATCCCCTCATCCGCACCTACGGCACGCCGACGAGACGAGACATGACCCCTCCATTGCCCCTCCGCCGCCGGACCTGGGCCTGTCGCTGGCTCGCCTCGCTGCTGGCCGCCGGCACCACCCTGGCCGCCGCCCGCGAGCCCGACTTCGGCCCCAACGTCCACGTGCTGGACCCGGCCACGCCCGGCCTGCAGCAGCGCATCGACGACATCTACGCCGCCCAGCAGCCCAACCACTTCGGCCCGCGGCGCGATGCGATCCTGCTGAAGCCGGGCACCTACCGCGACCTGCGCATCCCCGTCGGCTTCTTCACGCAGGTGCTGGGGCTGGGCGCGCATCCGGACGACGTGCACGTCATCGGCGACCTGCGCTCCACGGCCTTCCTGGACGACAACGCGACGCAGAACTTCTGGCGCGGCGCCGAGAACTTTTCGGTCACGCCCACGCTCGGCATCGGCGACAACACGATGCAGTGGGCAGTGTCGCAGGCCATCCCGTTCCGGCGCATGCATGTGCGCGGCAACATGCGGCTGAACCAGAACGAGGGTTGGTCCAGCGGCGGCTGGTTTGCCGACGTGCTCGTGGACGGCACGGTCAACTCGGCCACACAGCAGCAATGGCTGTCGCGCAACAGCGCCTGGGGGCGCTGGACGGGCTCGAACTGGAACATGGTGTTCGTCGGCGTGCGCGGCGCGCCCGAGGGCGAGTTCCCGACGCCCGGGCAGCGTTACACCAAGATCGAGCGCACCCCGCTCGTGCGCGAGAAGCCCTACCTCGTCATCGACGCGCGGGGCCGCTATGCCGTGCGCGTGCCGGCGCTCAAGCGCAACAGCGTCGGCGTGTCGTGGGCCGGTGGGCGCTCCGAGCCCGGCAAGACGCTGCCGCTGGCGCGCTTTCACATCGCCCGCCCGGGCGAGACGGCCGCGGCGCTCAACGCGCAGCTCGCTGCCGGCAAGCACCTGCTGTTCACGCCAGGCGAGTACCTGTTCACCGAAACGCTGCGCATCACGCGGCCGGGCACCGTGGTGCTGGGCATCGGCCTGCCCACGCTGCGCTCGGACAACGGCCAGCCGCTCGTCAAGACGGCCGACGTGGACGGCATCACCGTGGCCGGCCTGTTCCTGGACGCCGGCGCGCAAGACGCTGGGGTGCTGATGGAGGTGGGCCCGCCGGGCAGCCGCCAGCGGCACCGCGCCGACCCGACGGTGCTGCACGACGTGTTCTTCCGCATCGGCGGTGCGGCACCCGGGCAGGTGACGACCGCGCTGCGCATCCACGCGCACGACACGCTGGTCGACCACACCTGGCTGTGGCGCGCCGACCATGGCGCCGGCGTCGGCTGGACGAGCAACCCGGCCGCGCACGGGCTCTGGGTCGAGGGCGAGGATGTGACGGTCTACGGCCTCTTCGTCGAGCATTTCCAGCAGGCACAGGTGGTGTGGCGCGGCAATGGCGGGCGGGTCTACTTCTACCAATCGGAGCTGCCCTACGACCCGCCCACCCAGGCGGCCTGGCGCAGCGACCACGGCGACGGCCACCCGGCCTACCTTGTCGACCCAGCGGTCACCCGGCACGAGGCCTGGGGGCTGGGCATCTACAGCGTGTTCCTGCAGCCCGGCGTGCGGCTGGACCGCGCCATCGAGGCGCCGCGCGCGCCCGGCGTGCGGTTCACGCACATGATCACGGTCTGCCTCGTGGACAAGGGCAGCATCGACCACGTCATCAACGACGCGGGCGACCCGGCGCGCTGCCAGGGCGGCAGCAACACGTCAACGCTGAAGGCCTGGCCCTGACGGCCGGCGTCGGCGCGGAAGGGCCGCACACAAAAAAAGGGGCGCCCGAAGGCGCCCGCAAGGTGTGTCACCGGAAAGGTCAAGGGAACACGGTCAGCCCGCCTCTTGGGCGAGGCGCTCCTCGATGCGCGCCTTGACGGCGGGCAGCGCGGCGGGCAGGTGGTGGGCGAGCTGCGCAAAGAGCTCGTCGTGCAGCTTCAGTTCGGCCTGCCATTCGGCGGCGTCGATGCGGGTGACGGTGTCGAACTGCTCGCGGGAGAAGGCCAGGCCGTCCCAGGTCAGGTCGTCGTAGCCGGGCGTCACGCCGAAGACGTGTTCCTCGCCGCGGCCCGTGCCTTCCAGGCGGTCCAGCATCCACTTCAGCACGCGCATGTTCTCGCCGTAGCCGGGCCAGACGAACTTGCCGTCGGCGCCCTTGCGGAACCAGTTCACGCAGTAGATGGCCGGAAGCTTCGCGCCCTGGGCCTGCAGTCGGGCACCCAGGTCCAGCCAGTGCTGGAAGTAGTCGCTCATGTTGTAGCCCATGAAGGGCAGCATCGCGAACGGATCGCGGCGCACGACGCCCTGCTGGCCGGCGGCGGCAGCGGTGGTCTCGCTGCCCATGGTCGCGGCCATGTAGACGCCCTCGGTCCAGTCGCGCGCCTCGGTCACGAGCGGCACCGTGGTGGAGCGGCGGCCGCCGAAGATGAAGGCGTCGATCGGCACGCCGGCGGGGTCGTCCCAGGCGGCGTCGAGCGCCGGGTTGTTGGTGGCGGCCACCGTGAAGCGGGCGTTCGGGTGCGCGGCCTTCGCGCCGGTCGCCCGGGCGATCTCGGGCGTCCAGTCCTTGCCTTGCCAGTCGATGCAGTGGGCCGGCGGGGTGTCGGTCATGCCTTCCCACCACACGTCGCCGTCGTCGGTCAGCGCCACGTTCGTGAAGATCACGTCGCGCGCCAGGCTCGCCATGCAGTTCGGGTTGGTGTGCGAGTTGGTGCCCGGGGCGACGCCGAAATAGCCGGCCTCGGGGTTGATCGCGTAGAGCTTGCCGTCGGCGTGCGGCTTGATCCAGGCGATGTCGTCACCGATGGTCGTGATCTTCCAGCCGGCGAAGGTCTTCGGCGGGATCAGCATCGCGAAGTTCGTCTTGCCGCAGGCGCTCGGGAAGGCAGCAGCCACGTGGTACTTCTTGCCCGCGGGGCTCTCCACGCCCAGCACGAGCATGTGCTCGGCGAGCCAGCCCTGGTCGCGGCCCATGGTGGACGCGATGCGCAGCGCGAAGCACTTCTTGCCCAGCAGCGCGTTGCCACCGTAGCCGGAGCCGTAGCTCCAGATTTCGCGCGTCTCGGGGTAGTGGACGATGTACTTGGTCGGGTTGCACGGCCAGGCCACGTCCTTCTGGCCTTCCGCCAGCGGCGCGCCCACGGTGTGCACGCAGGGCACGAACTCGCCGTCGGTGCCCAGCAGCTCGATGACCGCGCGGCCCATGCGCGTCATGGTGCGCATGTTCACGGCCACGTAGGGGCTGTCGCTCAGCTCGACGCCGATGTGGGCGATGGGCGAGCCCAGCGGCCCCATGCTGAACGGCACGACGTAGAGCGTGCGGCCACGCATGCAGCCCTTGAACAGGGCCTGCTCGCCGGTCTGCAGCAGCTCGCGCATCGCGGCGGGCGCCATCCAGTTGTTGGTCGGGCCGGCGTCTTCCTTGTTTTCGGAGCAGATGAAGGTGCGGTCTTCCACGCGGGCGACGTCGCTCGGGTCGGAGTTGGCCAGGAAGCTGCCCGGGCGCAGCTCGGGGTTCAGTTTCTTGAAGGTGCCGGCCGCCACGAGCTGGTCGCACAGGCGGTGGTACTCGTCGGTGCTGCCGTCACACCAATAGACGTCCGCGGCTTCGGTCAGCGCGGCGATCTCGGCCACCCAGGCAATCAGCCGGGCGTGTTTGACATAGGCAGGCAGGCTCAGGCGCAGGCCCTGCATCGCGGGTTGGTTCATGGCGAAAGCTCCAATCATGGGAATGTGTTTGGGTCAGCCGTACCGCTGGCCCAAGCACACCGCGCCCGAGGAAGCGGATTGTCGAATCCAATGTAATCACGCCGTAACCACCGGGATCGGGTGGGTCATGCAAAACCGGAATAACCGCATGCGGGCGCGGGGGAACGGGTCACGGCGCTCGCGAAGCGGGGCTCGGGTTTACGCGAAGGGGGTGTGTAATTCGACGCAACTTTGGGGCTTGGTGTCGAAGTTCTTTGATTTCTGAACTTTGTTCGCTGATTTCTGAACTTTTCAGGCGGCAGGTCGCTTCGGTGGCGTAGTACGCCGGTGGGGCCGTTGGCGCCGCACACAGCCTTCGCCTTCGCACGGGCCGGAGCAGCGCGCCACGGAGACGCGCCTTGAGCGGGCCCGTCACCGGCGGGCGCAACCGGTGTGAACTTCAGTGCCACATACGCCGAGCCACCGATGTGACTAGCGCACGTTGCCTTGTCCTTGTGTTGGTGCGTTAGAGCAGGCTTCTCGTGGCAAGATTAGGGTGAGCGCAGCATTGGGAGTTGCTCGGCATCGGTGGTGTGGTCGATGTCGAAGTTCTTTGATTTCTAAACTTCGTACGCTGATTTCTGAACTTTTCAGGCGGCAGTTCGCTTCGGTGGTGTAGTACGCCAGTGGGGCCGTTGGCGCCGCACACAGGCTTCGACTTCGCTACGGGCAGGAGCAGCACGCCCCACACTCGCGCGGAACTCGCCGCGCAGACGCGCCTTGAGCGGGCCCGTGACCGGCGGGCCTAGCCGGTGTGAACTTCAGTGCTACACATGCCGAGCCGCCTCTCAGCGCCGGCTCACCCCTCACGGCCCCGGCCGAGGTCAAGACTCATACGGAGGCGATGTTCATGGACTTCAACCATGTGGCGAAGTCTTTGCTGGTCCGGTAGGCCGAGCGGTTTCCCCGGACCGGAGGGGGAGAACGCCGGAGTGCATGCGAGCCGCAAGAAGCGCGGCTCGACCCGCTAGGTCACCGGCCGCAGCAGGCTCTCCGACGGCCCAGCACAGCGCAGGATCGTGCCGAGGCGTTGTCGACATGGCGCTGCCACACCCCCTACCACCTTGCGGAAGTTCACGATTCATTGATGTCCTGTGCCACGCATGTCAGGTCGATCCGCGAACCATGGACTCTGCCCAATCGAAGAGCGCCTCCAGGTCGTAGTCGCCGCTGTGCGGTCGGCCCCAGGGCAGGGCGAGGTCCACGGTCGCACCGCGCCGGCGTGCCGCGGCGGCGAGCAGCGCGGGCACGGCCAGCGAGGTGTCGCGGTCCACGCTGCCATGGCGGATGCGCCAATGGCGGGCGACGGTCGAGCGGGCGTCGGCCAGCTGTTGCATGCCGTCCATGGCCTTGACGGTAGCGGCATCCGCCTGGGCCGCGCCGGGCACCTGGCTGTGCCGCGCCGAAAAAGGGGTGAAGTGGCGCTTGTCGATGCGGCTGTCTCCGAACAGCTGGTTCTCGCCCGTTTCCAGCGCAAGGCCGTCGAAGGCGGGCAGGGCCTTCATGCGACCGACGCCGCGGGCATAGCCAGAAAAGTCCACGGCCTGCACCCGGCCTTCGTGCAGCTGCAGCCATCCGGTGCCTGACAGGTCCTGGCCAGCGTCCAGCGCTTGCTGGGCCGAGGCCTGCAGCAGCGCCGCGATGTGATCGCGAAGCGGTCCGCTGCCGTCGGGGCGCAGGGTCAGCCCACGGCCGTCTTCGGTGCTCAGTCCCAGTCGGTTCACGTAGCTGACGAAACCGTCCCGCAGTTCGGCAGACAACGCCCGCTGGGCGTCGTCGAGCTGGCCGACCACCTCCTTGCGCTGCACGCGGAAGTCCAACATCGAGATGGCCACGTTGCGGTACTCGCGCAGGCCCTGGAACTGCCATTCGTAGGCTTCGTCGGCATGGGCGAGGTTGGTGATCGGGCAGTAGGCCGAGATGGCGAACACATCGTCGCGCGCCGTCACAGCGCCCAGGGCGCGCAGCTCGGCCTCATAGTCGGGATGGTTGCCGCTGGCGCCCAAAAGGGCGGACAGTGCTCCGCCCGCGCTGGTGCCGTTGGAGACGATGCGGTCGACGTTCCCCGGCAGGCGGCCGGCGTTGTGGCGCAGCCAGCGCACGGCGGCCTTCAGGTCGACGATGGCGGCGGGCGCCTTGCCCGTCCAGCGGCCGTCGACGGCCTGCAGCGTGCGACCCCGTGCGCCGGGTGCAGCCACCACGAAGCCGCGTGACAGGGCCACAGCACTGGCATTCGGCAGCGCAGCCTGGCCCGGCGGAGGCGGCATGCGGTTGACCAGCGTACCCGGCTTAGCTGGCATGTAGCCGCCCACCGCATTGGGCAGGAAGATGGGCGCCGTGCGGGCTTCGAAGGCGCCGATATGGCCGCCCTCGAAGTAGGCTTCGGGCACGTAGAGGTTTATCGCCTGGTAGGCCGGCTCCAGCGGGCGCGCCACCGTGGGCAGGCCTTCGAAGGCCCGCACCCGCAGGGTCTGCCCGCCGACCGTGATGTCCTGCGTGGTGTAGCGGCTGAGGTCCGGCCGCAGCGGGTCGGCGCCCGCATCGGCGGCGCGGGATGCACCACCTGCGCCGGTGGCGGCCATGGCTAGCAGGGCCTGGGTGAACTGGCGGCGGTTCATGGCAGGGCCTGCGAGGCAGCCGGGCCGCGCTTGAGCTGCTGCATGAAGGCCTTGAAGTGCGGCGTGAAGCCGGCGAACAAGGGCAGGCCGCGGTGCTGCAGCATGACCTCGCTGAACAGCTTCAGGCCCACGGCCAGAGCGGTGGCGTCCGCCTCGGGCAGGTCGCCGCGCTGGCGCATGCGGGCCACGATGGCGAGGATGTCGTCATGGTTGCCGGCCTCGAAGCTCAGCGGCTGCGGTGTGGGCGGCG
The DNA here is from genome assembly GCA_003963005.1 of Burkholderiales bacterium. Classification (GTDB taxonomy): domain Bacteria; phylum Pseudomonadota; class Gammaproteobacteria; order Burkholderiales; family Burkholderiaceae_C; genus Pelomonas. The sequence goes on along the minus strand of RXJW01000046.1, from coordinate 86,328 downwards.
GGCTGCCGTCCGGCAGGGCGAGGTGTTCGACAGTCACGCGGTAACGGTGCTGCTTCATCGTCAGACCTCCAGCTTCTGGATGGCGAGCGCGGCCTCGTCGATCAGCGCGGCCACGCGCCGGGCGAGATCGGGGCTGGCAGTGGCCGGCGAAAAGCGCATGTGCAGCACCGCCTTCAGGTTGCCCATGGCGCGCTCGATGTCCGGCGAGCGCCGGGCACCCGCGCCCTCTCGCACGCCGCGCAGCCGTTCGGTCAGGGCGCTCAGTTCGTCGCGCTGGCGCTCCAGTTGCGCGAGGCCTTCAGGTGTCACCGTGTACTGCTTGCGGCCGGCGTCACCGTCCGCCACCGTCGCCCAGCCCATGTCCACCAGGTAGGTCAGCGTCGGGTAGATGACGCCCGGGCTCGGGCTGTAGTCGCCGCCTACCAGGCCCTCGATGAACTTGATGAGCTCGTAGCCGTAGCTGGGCCGCTCGGCGACCAGGCTCAGCGCCAGCAGCTTGATCGCGCCGGCCTCGAACATGCGCCCGCCGCGGCCGTGGCCGCCACCGTGCCCGCCCGGGCCACCGCCGTGGCGACCGAAGCCGCCCTCAGCCGGCCCACGGTGGCCGCCGCGCCCGATGGCCTGCCAGCCCGGCAGGCCGTGACGCGGCTGATGAGTACCGCGCTCGCCCTGCCGCAAGGGTGACGAGGGCGCCCCGGCTGAGCGCCGGTCGAAGAAGATCTGTCGTGGATGCATGATGCACTTATGATGTGTTTTAGATGCATCTACGATATATCGTAACTTCCTCTTCGTCCAGCGACTCACTTGAGCTTTGCAGAGCTTCACCTGGCCGACCCGATGTCGGAAATCGCGGCGGCTGATGAGCTTCCTGTCTCCCGGGGACCAAGCTCTAGCCCTCCCTCGGCATCCCAAGCTGCGGGCCGGCGAACGATCCCGGGTGCCGACGTCGCGGTTGCCGTGCCTGCACGGTCGGCGTGGCGAATGTGCGGAGCCCCTGCGAACCAGCGCGCACATGGCCATGCAGCGCGAATCAAGCGCGCCGGCGTCGGGTGACGTCATCGCGGGGTTGACCCGGCGCTGAGGCCTCGAAGGGTCAGTCGACGTATCGCAACCCGGCCTGCTCCAGCGCTGGCCGCATCTTGTACATGTCGAGCCCCAGCACGCCAGCAGCGAGCTGCTCACGCTTGGCGCCTTCGTGGCGCTCGCGCGCTTGCGCAGCGGCCAGGGTCTTGGCGGCCAGGCCGCGCGGCACGCAGGCCACACCGTCGTCGTCCGCCACGATCACGTCGCCTGGCGTCACCCACATGCCGGCGCACACCACCGGGATGTTGACCGAACCGAGCGTGGCCTTGATGGTGCCTTTCGCTGAGACACACTTGCTCCAGACGGGGAAGCGCATCTCGGTCAGTGTCTTGATGTCGCGCACGCCGGCATCGATGATCAGCGCACGGGCGCCCCGCGACTGGAAGCTGGTCGCCAGCAGGTCGCCGAAGTAGCCGTCGGTGCATTCCGCCGTGATGGCGGCGACGACAATGTCGCCCTGCTGGATCTGCTCTGCCGCGACATGCATCATCCAGTTGTCCCCCGGGTGCAGCAAGACGGTGACGGCGGTGCCGCTGACCTGTGCCCCGGCGTAGATGGGCCGCATGTAGGGCTTCAGCAGGCCCACACGGCCCATGGCTTCATGCACCGTGGCCGAACCCAGGGCAGCCAAGGCATCCGCCGTGGCGCGGTCGGCGCGTTCGATATTGCGGTAGACAACACCCAGCTCGTACATGTCAAAGCCCCTTGTGGTTCAGCCTCGCGTTCAGGCGAGGAAACACGCGCCGTGCATTGCCTTCGAACACCAGGTGTCGCTGCGCTTCGGTGAGATGGGGCGTGGCTTCGATGTAGCGCCGCGTGTCGTCGAAGTGATGGCCGGTCTGTGGGTCCACGCCTCGCACGGCACCGATCATTTCCGAGGCGAACAGCACGTTCTCAACGGGGATGACGGCCGTCAGCAGGTCGATGCCGGGCTGGTGATAGACGCAGGTGTCGAAGAAGATGTTCTGCAGCAGGTGTTCTTCCAGCAACGGCTTCTTGAGCTCCTGGGCCAGACCGCGGAAACGCCCCCAGTGGTAGGGCACGGCGCCGCCGCCATGCGGGATCAGGAAGCGCAGCGTCGGGAAGTCCTTGAACAGATCACCGGACAGGCATTGCATGAAGGCCGTCGTGTCTGCGTTCAGGTAATGCGCGCCTGTCGTGTGAAAGCATGCGTTGCAGCTGGTGGAGACGTGGATCATGGCCGGGATGTCCAGCTCTACCATCTTTTCGTACAGCGGGTACCAATGCCGGTCGGTCAGCGGTGGGCTCGTCCAGTGCCCGCCCGACGGATCGGGGTTGAGGTTGATGCCGACGAAGCCGTAGTCCCTGACGCAGCGTTCCAGTTCCGGAATGCAGCTGGCCGGCGCCACGCCGGGGCTTTGCGGCAGCATCGCCGCCCCGACGAAATGCTCGGGGAACATGGCGCTCACGCGATGGCACAGCTCGTTGCAGATCGTCGCCCAGGTGGCCGATGTGTCGAAGTCGCCGATGTGGTGGGCCATGAAGCTGGCACGCGGGCTGAACACGGTCAGGTCGATGCCGCGTTCTCGCATCTTGGCGAGCTGGTTGGTCTCGATGGATTCGCGCAACTCGTCGTCGCTGATCTTCAGCGACGCCGGTGATGGCCTCAGGCTGGGGTCCTTCAAGCCCGCGATTTGCAGATCGCGCCAAGCCCCCAGCGCCGCGGGTGCGGTTGTGTAGTGGCCGTGTACATCGATGATCATGGTTGACTGCTTGTTGTTGTGGATGACATCCCGTGGGTGCGCCGGATCGCATCACGCGCTGGCGCAGACATGAATTCCAGCGCGGCGCGGGCAGGGTGGCTCTGCTGCGACGCAGCCGCCACGGCACCGACGAAACGCGTGACGACCTCAGCGCCGGGGGGCATCGGGCCCAGCAGTGCAATGCCGGGCTGCCCCTGAAGCTCGCTGAACTGCTGGAATCCCAGCTGTGCCTCGCCCGCCGCCAGCAGTGCTGCCACTGGCACCCCCGGGCGGGCTTGGACCAGCCGCGGTTTCAGCCTGTCGGTCAGGCCCCAGCGCTCCAGCAGCATCAGCAGCGCAGTGCCGCTGGGGCCGGTGGAGTAGGCGATGCGCGGCGCGGCCAGCAAGGCGTCGCGCAGCGCCTCCACCGAGCCTACGTCCGGCCGCTCGACACCCGCCGGCGCGGCCACGGCCATGGCCGATGCGCCCAGTTCCAGCGGCGTACTGTCCACAAGGCCACCGGCCTGCAGCTGGGCGATGGCAGCGTCGGCGAGGACCACCAGATCGAAGGCCTCTCCCGAACGCACGCGCGCTGCGGCATCGACGCCGCCGACCGACTCGAACCGCAGCACCGTGCCGGTGTCGCGCTCACAGGCGGCGGCCAGGTCGGCCAGCAGCGCCTGGGTGGCCATCGACGAAATGCCTCGCAGAACCACTGTCATGTCGTGCGGTGGCACCAGCGCTCAGAAGGCGTGACGGATGCCGACAGCGATGCCGGTCTGGCCCGTGCCGGCGGCTGGCGTCGCGCCGGCTGCGCCGTTGCTCACGCCCAGCGCCAGCGTGCCGTCGTTGGCGATGTGCCCGCCAGTGGCGTACACGGCAGTGCGCTTGGAGAACTGGTAGGTGGTGCGCAGCGCATACAGCGTGGCCTGGTTGGCGCTGTCCTTGAAATCCAGCTTGAAGACTTCCACGTCGGTGCTCCACACGGGTGTGAGGTTGTACGTGCCGCCGACGTACCAGAGCGTGCTCTTCGGTGTGGTGGCACTGCCGTCGTTCTTGCGTGCGATCAGGCCGGCGCCCAGCTTGATGTCGGGGCCGAACTTGACCCAGCCCGCCAGCGACGAGCGGCGGTCCTTCATGGCGCTGCTGGTCAGCCCCGCAAACGCGCCCGCGCCGCCACGGATCTCGTCCACCACGGCCACGGCACCCCAGGTGGGCGTGTCGTACTTCAGCATGGCCGACCACTGGCGGCAGGCCGATGTGTCCGCCGCGCTTTCGCCGGGACAGTTGGTGCCCGAAGGACTGGGTCCCGCGTTGACAGAGTCGCGGCCCACGCTGTAGGTCGCCCCGACTGTGAGGCCATTGAAGGTGCCGCGATAGGCCACGGTGTTGTCGACGCGGTCGTTGGGCAGGTAGTTGTCCAGCGACCCGGAGCCGAAGGTGTTGGGACCCAGAATGTCGGCGTCCAGCTGCGACCAGAACAACATCGAGTACTGCCGACCCAGCGACACTGTGCCCCAGCTGCCCTGCAAACCCACGAAGGCCTGGCGGCCCCAGGCGCGCCCGCCTTGGTTCAGGGTGCCGGTGTCCAGACCCATGCCCATTTCCAGCGTGAAGACCGCCTTCAAGCCGTCACCCAGGTCCTCCGAGCCGCGGAAGCCCAGCCGCGAAGGGAAGCTGCCGGCCAGGCCCGGCAGGCGGGTCAGCGAACCGTGGGAGGCGCCCACGTTGTTCAGGTGCTCGACCGCCTGGTCCAGCAGGCCGTAGATCGTCACGTTCTGAGCTTGTGCGCCACTGCAGAGCAGCAGGGCAGCAGCGGCCATTCCTGTTTTCAGCGTTTTCACTGGGTTGTCTCCTTGTTGTTGTCAATCGGTGGCTTGGGGCGGTGATGAAGGGGCATCCCACTTCAGCGCGCCGGCGTCCTGGCCTGCGACCGAGTACAGCGCCCGTGTGTTGCGCGTGGCCTGGAAGGCCTCCAGCGACTCGCCGCGCATCGCCGCATAGATGTGGAGGTTGGACACGCCCACCACCGCGCCCAGCTTCTCCAGCACGAAGAAGATTGCGCCGTAGTGAATGAGGCCGCGCCAATCACGGCGGCGCACGAGATCGCGCTCCTGATCGCTCAAGGCGGCGAGTTCGAAGGCGGCTTCCTCATCGGCCAGGAAGGCTGCGCGCTTCTCAGGCACCACCAGGTCGTGCAGGAAGGCGTTGAGCCGGTAGCAGCGCACGCCACGCTCGATGGTGAAGGGGTAGGTGCCGGGCAACTGTTCGATCCCGGCCAGCTGCTCGTCGGCGCGACTGGGCTCCGTGGGCGTGCTGTCGGCGTTCTCGTAGATGGCCGTCGCAATGCCCGCCATGGACGGCAGGTAGTAGGAGCGGTGGAGGCAGTGCACGCGCTCGGCCAGCGCTCCGCGCATCACCAGCCACATGATGACCTCGCTGCCCTCCATGCCGCCCAATTCCGCGTACTGGGCATGCGTCATCGCCGTGAGCTGTGCGGGGTCGTTCTCGAACAGGTCGAGGAAGCGCTCGTCCCACGCGGTGTTGTTGAAGCCGGCGCGCTCGCCATGGACCTGGTGCGACAGCCCGCCGGTGGCGACGACGGCCACCTTGATGTCCTGCGGATAGCTTTCAATGGCCCTGCGCAACGCCTGGCCGAGCCGGTAGCAGCGCCGCGCCGTGGGGATGGGGAACTGCAGCACGCCGACCTGCAATGGCACCAGGCGGTGCGGCCAGGCCTGGCCGTCATGGCGGCTCAGCACCGACAGCGGCGAAAAGCAGCCGTGGTCCAGCGCGCGCTGCTGAAAGAAGCTCAGGTCGAACTCGTCGGCCATCAGCGAGCGGCCCAGATGCGCTGCGAACGCAGGGTCGCCGTCGATGGCGGGCAATGCCCGCGCGCCGCCACCTTCGTCCGCTGGCTGCCAGCGCTCGCCGGTCCCCAATGCAAAGGCGCTGTAGTGGTCGAAGAAGAACGACGTGATGTGATCGTTGTAGATCATCAGCAGCACGTCGGGCCGCTTGGCTTCGAGCCAGGCCTGCACCGGTGCGAAGGCGGTGAAGATCGGCGCCCAGACAGGGTCGTCACGCTTGTCGCGGTCAAAGGCGAAGCCGATGGTTGGCGTGTGCGAGGCGGCGATGCCGCCGATGATCGTGGCCATAGCGAAGTTCCGGTACGTGGGTGACTCAGGCGGCGACCGACTTGCCGACGAGTTGATGCCCTTCCGGCTCCTCGGCGCGGCGCGCCAACTGGATGGCGAGTGCGGCCAGCATGGCCGGCACGGCGAGAAGGCAGATGATGGACCCGAACCCCCAGCCCAGCGACAGCAACACCCCGCCCACCATGGAGCCGGTGATGCTGCCGAATCGCCCCATGCCCAGCATCCAGCTGACGCCCGTGGCGCGTGCCCGTGTCGGGTAGCAGTTGGGAGCGAAGGCGTTCAAGCCGGTCTGCGCGCCACTCATGCAAAAGCCTGCCGCCGTGACCAGCATCGCGAGGGAACCCGACAACGCGCCGCCCAGGCCCAATGCGAGGATGGCCACCGCCCCCAGCGCGTAGGCTGCACCGATCACGCGAGTGGGAGCCCTGCGGTCCATGGCCCAGCCGACCAGGATGGCGCCGACCGTGCCACCGATCTGGAACATCGCCGTGATGGTGGCGGCCTGAGAGATGGGCAGCCCGGCGTCCTTGATGAGCGTCGGCAGCCAGCCCGTGAGCAGGTAGATCACCAGCAGGCCCATGAAGTAGGTGACCCACAGCGCGCCGGTCATCAGCCCATAGCCCTTGGCGAACAGCACCCCGATGGACTTGGCGGCCTGCACGGGCGGCTCCGGTGCAAAGAACTCGGTGCCCGGCGCGAACTGCGCCCCGCCCACGCGCCCCAGGACTCGGCCGATCTTGTCTGCTGCCGCACGGCGCACCACCAGGAAGCGCGCCGACTCCGGCAGCAGTGCCACCAGCACCGGCACCAGCAGCAGAGGCAGCACGCCTCCCAGCATGAGCACCGAGCGCCAGCCGCTGGACGGGATCATGGCCGCGGCGATGAACCCCACGACCCCGGAGCCCAAGTTGAACCCCGTGAACATCACGGCGATCAGCAGCGAACGCGAGCGCTGCGGCACGTACTCCGACAGCAGCGTGCTGGTGTTGGGCATGGCCGCACCGAGCCCTATGCCGGTCAGCAGCCGCAGCGCGGCCATCTCGGTGAGGCTGCCTGCATAGGCCGTCGCCAACGTGAACACGCCGAACAGCAGCACGGAGCCGATCAGCACCACCTTGCGGCCGATGCGGTCCGATGCCGGGCCGGCCAGCAGCGCGCCGATGACCAGGCCGAACGGTGCAGCACTCATCACCATGCCAAAGGCGGCGCGTGACACGTTCCATTCCTGCAGGATGGACGGCGCCAGGAAACCCATGATGGCCACGTCCATGCCATCCAGCGCCACGATGGCGAAGCACAGCACCAGCAGCAGCCACTGCATGGCCCCCATGGGGCGCTCGTCGATGAACGCCTTGACGTCTACCTTGGTGGTCGGTACGCGGTTCACGGTTGTCTCCGTAAGTCTTTGTTTGATGCCGCAGAGTGTGGCGAACGGCCCCGCAACGCGGCGTGAGTTCCAGCCTTTCAGGCATCAAACTTTTTTATCGACCCGGGTTACTACGGAGAGTTGTAACGGGCGCTCGCTCCAAGATTCACAGCCATGACGACCCCTGTCGAATCGCTGGACCTTAACCTGCGGCACCTGCACGCCCTGTGCGCGGTAGCCGCCTCGGGCAGCATCGCCTCAGCGGCTGAGGCGCTGTACCGAGTCTCTTCGGCGGTCACGCGTTCCATCGCAGAACTGGAGGCGGCACTGGGGCGCCCCTTGTTTGAACGGCACGCGAGGGGCACCGCGCTCAACGCCTACGGCCAGCTCGTGCTCGTGCGTGCGCGGCGCATCGACGCCGAGTTCGAGGCGGCGCGTACGCAGTTGATGGCCCGCGGGGGCGTCAAGGGTGGCACGGACGCGAAATCGCTGTTCGCCTCCATCCTGAACGGGCGCCGGCTGGCGGTGATGGCCAGCCTCGCGGACAAGCGCAACATGCCTGCTGTTGCGCGCGAATTCGGCATCACGCAGCCGGCCGTGAGCGCCGCGCTGAAAGACCTGGAGACGCGACTGGGCGTCTCCCTGTTCGAGCGTACTGCGCGTGGCTTGGCGCCCACGCCCGCCGGCGAGATCGTGGCCTTCTACTTCCGCCGGGTGCTGGCAGAACTGCGCAACATCGTTCCTGACATTGCCGCCAGCGAAGGCTTGTTGACGGGTAGCGTGTACGTGGGCGCGTTGCCGCTGGGGCGCACGCACATCCTGCCCTTGGCCATCGCTGCGCTGCTGGACAAGCATCCCGGGCTGCATGTCGTCACCGATGAGAGTCCCTACAACGCGCTCGCGGCATCGTTGCGCAGCGGCGACCTGGATTTCATCCTGGGCGCTCTGCGGCCCGGCGAGCTGACCCGGGAGCTGACCGTGGAGCCCCTGTTCGAAGACCGGCTCTCGCTCATCGTGCGTGCAGGTCACCCGCTGTCCCGTGTCACCCAGGGCCTGGGCGCGCTGCGCAACGCCCGATGGGTGTTGTCACGCCGAGGAGCACCCTCTCGCGAGCTTTTCGAACAGTGCTTCGCTGCGCTGGACCTCCCTGCGCCCGTCCCTGCCGTGGAGACGGGCGACCTGGCAGTGCTGCGTGCGCTGCTCCTTGAGAGCGACATGGTGACGGCCATCTCCGCCCACCAGCTGCGCTACGAGATCCTGAACGGGAGCTTGGTGGAACTCGCGATCCCGATGGAGATCACGCGCCGGCAGATCGGGCTCACACAGCGTGAACATTGTTTCCCGTCCCCCGGCGCGCGAGCGCTGATGCAGGAGATACGCCGCGTCGTGGCCGACACGACTGTGTTGAGCCGCCCGGGAGGCGCCACGGTCTATGGCACGACCGATTGAGCGAGTGCTCGATGCCAGGTCGTGCCCCCCCGGCGAGGCTGGTGCCGGGCGATGCGGGATCCGCCGAAGCAGGCGCGCGGCCTGTGAGGCGAACTTCACGAGGCTGCTCGGCGTGGTCCGTGCCGCGTAAGGCCCCACGCAATACGGGGCAGACTCCAAAGTCTTGACCAGCGGGGCGATTTGCGCTGCTCAGAGAGTCCGCGTCGCCACGAATTGGTCTTTGAAGAGATCAAGCCAAACCTTGCGGCCGGCGCTGCAAGCGGCACGCTTACCTGCCTAGCCATCGACCCGACCCGCTAGCAGTCAGGGCAGGCGGCCGTGCATGTCGAAAGGCGCACGCACTCGCGAATGCGTCTGTGGCCCTGTGTTGCTGCTGTCACCATCAACCGGTTCGCCCTAGGCAGCGAGCTCAGCTACGCGGGGCTTGCACGAAGCCGAGGAGGTGCTTGATGTCCTCGCGGCAAGCCTCCTGCACTTTCGACTCGATGCCCCGGTACAGCCCCAGCAACCTCACCCCCATCGGGGTCAAGGCTGTTCCGCCGCCGCCAGCGCCCCCTGCCGCGGTTTCGACAGCGGGTTCCTTGAGCGAGCGGTTCAACTCGTCCACGAGCAGCCAGGCGCGACGGTAGGACATCCCCAGCGCCTTGGCGGCGGCGGTGATCGAGCGGTGTTCCTGGATGGCCTCCAGCAGCTCGATCTTGCCCGGCCCGATGGCGTTGACGTCGCCACACATCACGCGCATGCGAAGCCGTAGCTCGGGACGGACCCGGGTTGCACGGGCGGGGCTGGCTGCGGAAGCGGTCTTGGCTGTGCTCATGGAAGGCGCTGGGTGTCGTGCGCGAATTACAGCACTGCCACTTGCGACACCCACGGTTCAGGCGCTCAGCAGCGTCGGCTTTGGTGATTCGCTATATTTCATGAAATATTGCGATTGCTGGCCTATCCCTCATGCGAACCCCACCCTTCAGGCGTGCGCTCGACCTCAGCACAGAAGATCGCCCGGCGAGTACCGGCCGGCTCCTTCTGCAGGCAGCAGCCTGCTGCGACGACGACCTAGCACCGCGAGTCGAGGCAGCCGAACCGGGCGTGCAGCACCGCGCCAAGCTGCATCAGCTCGATCCGCATCTGCACTGCTCGGTGTTGGGCACCTGCCTGACGGCGAGCGAGCTGCGCAAATTGATGACGCGGCACATGGCTACCGAGGGCGCCACCGACCTGGACATCCACCACACTGCTGTCGGTTTGGCGGCCCAGGGTGGCGACGCGTCCAAGGCCTTGCACAAGGCGCTCGACCAGCGCCACGCTGGCGCCGTGCGGACCTTCGCCGCAGCCAAGACACCGGTGGACCTGGCAGCCTGCTGGCAGAACGCCTGGCAGCAGGGTGAGATACAGGGGGCGTACTGGGCGGTGCTGACGCACAAGCTCGTTACACCCGAGTTGCGCCAGACGGCCTTCGGCGCGGTGCACATGCTGTCCCACCTGATGGGCTCGGCCAACCGGCATGAAATGCAGCGCTTCGTCGCGCTGGAGAAAGAAAACGCCGAACTGCATCAGCGCCTGGAGCGCGAGCAGGCACGCCGGGTCGAGTTGCAGCAGGAGCGTGACCAATTCAGGGAGCAGGCGCTGCAAAGCTCGCTGGACCTGCAGACGCAGCTCGCTGCAGCCCGAGCTGAAGGAAGAGCCAGCGCGGAGGCCATGGCGATTGGGCCGGCGCTGATTTCGCTCCAGGTGACACGCCGAGAACGGGCAGAAGAAGCCGCCGAAACTGCCGCGCGCGAAGCCGCCACCTTGAAGGCCCAGGTTCGGGAGCTCAAGGACAAGCTCAATGCCCTTGCGCGGGAGTTGGCCGCCGCTGAAGACGAGTTGCATGCAAGTGCACAGCCCGCTGGCGATGCCATTCGCTACGGCATCGAAGGCAAGCGCCTGCTGTACGTCGGCGGCCGCCCCAGCTCAACGCCGTCGATCCGCGACTTCGTGGCGCGCCATGGTGGCGAGTTCCTCCACCACGACGGCGGCATCGAGAGCCGCAAGGGGCTGCTGGCCGCCCAGCTGCCAAAGGCGGACCTGGTTGTGTTCCCCGTGGACTGCATCGACCACGACTCGGCGTTGCAGCTCAAGCGCCTTTGCGAGAAGCAGGAGCGCCCCTACATGCCGCTGCGCAGCGCAAGCCTTGCCAGCCTGGCGGCAGCGCTGCGCACTGAGGTGCAGGCGACCCTATCGGACACACCCCGGTTCTGCCTCCGGCACGGGTAGCCGTGCCGGTTGTGCTGCCGGCAAGCGCAGGCAACTCGGAGGGGCATAGGCGCCAAGCGCTGTGCATGGCTATATATTTCGCAACCCCAACGTCTGACCCTCTTCGCCAAGGAACCCCATGAACGCGAGCCGCCCGTCCCTGCGTCGCCACCTCGTCCTCGCCAGCCTTGCCGCCTCGCTCGGTCTGGCCAGCCTCGCCGCACAAGCCGCCGACCTCACGGTGTCGGCCGCCGCGAGCCTCACGAATGCGTTCAAGGAGCTGGCACCCGCCTTCGAAGCTCAGAACCCGGGCACCAAGCTGCAGTTCAATTTCGCCGCATCCGATGCCTTGCTGGCCCAGATCGCCAAGGGTGCGCCGGTTGACGTGTTCGCCTCCGCCGACCAGGAAACCATGGACAAGGCGCAGGCGCAGAACCTGCTGGTGGCCGGCTCGCGCCGCAACTTCGTCAACAACACGTTGGTGCTGATCGAGCCATCTGACAGTACCGTGGTGCTGAAGTCGCTGGCGGACCTGGGCAAGCCGGAAGTCAAGCGCCTGGCGCTGGGCAAGCCCGAGGGCGTGCCGGCAGGCCGCTACGCCAAGGGTGCGCTCGAAGCCGCCAAGCTGTGGTCCGCTGTCGAAGCCAAGGCCGTCTACGCCGTCAACGTGCGCCAGGCGCTCGACTACGTGGCCCGCGGCGAGGTCGAGGCGGGCTTCGTCTACGCGACCGATGCCGCCGTGCAGAAGGACAAGGTCAAGGTCGCCTTTACCGTGCCGACCGAGACGCCGATCAGCTACCCCATCGCGGTGGTCAGCGGCGGGCCGAATGCCGACGCGTCACGCAAGTTCGTCGAGTTCGTGGTCTCGCCCGCCGGCCAGGCTGTGCTGGCGAAGTACGGCTTCCAGAAGCCCTGACGCGGCCCTCGCGTGGACAACTCTGCCTGGGTCGCCCTGGCCCTGTCGCTGAAGGTGGCGGGTTGGGCCACGGCCCTGAACCTCGTGCTGGGCGTGGCCGCAGGCTACGCGCTGGCTCGCACGCGCTTCGTCGGCCGGGACCTGCTCGACGCGGTGCTGACGCTGCCCATGGTGCTGCCGCCCACCGTCCTCGGCTATTACCTGCTCGTGGTGGTGGGCAAGCGCGGCTGGCTGGGCAGCTGGCTGCATGAGACCTTCGGCATCAACCTGATCTTCACCTGGCAGGGCGCCGTCATCGCGGCCACCATCGTGGCCTTCCCGCTGGTACTGAAGGCGGCCCGTGCCGCGTTCGAGGGCGTGGACCCGAAGCTGGAACAGGCCGCCCGCGTGCTGGGCCTGGGCGAGGTGGCGGTGTTCTTTCGCGTCACGTTGCCGATGGCCTGGCACGGCATCCTGGCCGGCGTGCTGCTCGCGTTTGCGCGGGCCCTCGGTGAGTTCGGCGCCACGCTGATGGTGGCCGGCAGCATTCCCGGCAAGACGCAGACCCTCTCCATCGCCGTGTACGAGGCCGTGCAGGCGGGGCAGGACGACCAGGCCAACGCGCTCGTGCTCGTGACGTCAGTCACCTGCATTGCCGTGCTGCTGGCGGCGGGCCGGCTGTCCAAGGTGCGCGGGGGCGTGGCATGAGTTTCGACGTCGCCCTTCACAAGCGCGTGCGCAGCGACGGCCGCGAGTTCGTGCTGGACCTGCAGTTCAAGACCGATGCGCGCCGCACCGTCATCTACGGACCGTCCGGCGCCGGCAAGACGCTGACGCTGCAGGCCATCGCCGGCCTGCTGACGCCTGACCAGGGGCGCATCGCCTTCGGCGACGACGTGCTATTCGACAGCGCCGCCCGTATCAACCTGCCGGCGCGCAGCCGAGGGTTCGGTTACCTGTTCCAGGACTACGCGCTCTTCCCGCGGCTGAACGTGCGCCAGAACATCGGCTTCGGCCTGCAGCGCGGCTGGCTGAACCCGCCCCGGCGCACGGCGCAGGAGGCCGTGGCCCACTGGCTGAACGTGTTCGAGCTGACCGAAGTCGCCGGGCAGCGGCCGCATGAGCTCTCCGGCGGCCAGCGCCAGCGCACGGCACTCGCGCGCGCCCTCGTCAACCAGCCGCGCGCCCTGCTGCTGGACGAGCCGTTCTCGGCACTCGACCCCGAGCTTCGAGACCGCATGCGGGATGAACTCGAGCGGCTGCTCGACCGCATCGACATCCCGATGCTGATGATCACTCACGACCCGGCAGACCTGGCCCGCTTCGGGCAGCACCGCGTAATGCTGCGCGCCGGCATGGTCAGCCCTGAGGCCTCCAACGTCGCAAGCAACTCCCACCAACCCACTGAGCTCAAGGCGGTATGACATGACGCTTTCCCGACGCCTCGCCCTCGTCGCCATGGTCGCCTGCCTCGCTGGCCCCGCAACCGAGTCGTTGGCCCAGACCCCGTCGCAGAGCCTCTCCATCAGAGGCGAGGTCAAGACGCCGCTGACGGTGAGCGTGGACGACCTGAAGGCCTTTCCTGCGGACCAGATCGGCAGCTTCACCGTCACACGCAAGGTGGATGGCCAAGAGCGCAGCTCCACCGTGCGCGGCGTGAGGTTGAGCGCGCTGGTCGAGCGGGCTGGCCTCGCTCCGACGGGTCGCCACGAGTGGAAGCACCTGGCCGTGATCGCCAGCGCGACGGACGGCTACCGCGTGGCCTTCTCATGGCCCGAGCTCATCAACACCGAGGTTGGCCCTGGGGTGCTCGTGGTGTTCGAGCGGGACGGCCAGCCGCTGGATGCAGGCGAAGGACGCATCGCCCTGGTCTCAGCCCGTGACGTCCGGGCAGGCCCGCGGCATGTGAAGTGGCTCAACACCATCGAGCTTCGCCTGCTATGACCCTGAACGCATCCACCGTCGCGCCACCGAGCGACTGGGCTGCCACAGACCAGACCCTCTGGTCGCGCGTGGTGGCCCATGTGCAGGCTGCTGGGTTCGCGACGGCGTCCGAGGACCGCATGCCTTGGCGTGAGCCCCTGAAGCGGCATCTGTTGGCGCACGCGGCGTCTGATGCCCCGGCCGTCACCTTGCTTGCCGGCTGCCTCGCCACGGCCTGCATGGGGCCGCATCATCTGTGGCAAGACCTGGGCCTGAGTGGCCGCGCGGAGGTGTCGCGGCTGATGGCACTGGCCTTCCCTACGCTCTTCGCGAGCAACGTGCACGACCTGCGCTGGAAGCGGCATCTCTTTCTGAGCCTGGGGCGCACGTTGGGCGTCGCTGACTTGAAGCCGCCCAAGTGCAGCCTCTGCGACCAGTTCGACGACTGCATGGGGGCTTCCGCACCGGCGGTCCAGGTCGTGAACGTCCAGCGCCATGAGCACGGCTGACGCGCACCGTCTCGCGCTCAGTGCGGAGTTGTGCCTGACCGTCGGCGGCACGGCGATGTTGACGCCTCGGCAGGCCTGGTTGCTGGTCTGCATCGACGCCGCCGGCTCGCTGACCGAGGGGGCCAAGCGCAGTGGTTTCAGCTACCGCGGCGCGTGGAATGTCGTGTCTCGCCTCTCCAGCCTGGCTGGCGAGCCCCTGGTGACGGCGTCCAAGGGTGGCAAGGGGGGCGGCTTCAGTCGCCTGACGGCTCGTGGGCAGCGCCTGCTGCAGCTGTATGCCGCATTGACTGCGCAGCATGCCGCCTTTGTGGATCAGCTCAACCAGGTCGTCGCTGATTTCGGCGAGTGTTGACCAACGCAGGAGAAACGCACCATGAAGACCAGTGCCCGCAATTGCTTGAATGGCATCGTTCGCGCCATCACCTCAGGCGCCGTGAACGATGAAATCGAGTTGGAGGTGGCAGGAGGCCACACAGTGGTCGCCACCGTGACGCGCCACAGCACCCAGTCGCTGGGGCTGGCGGCCGGTTCACCGGCCTTCGCGCTGGTCAAGGCGTCGTCGATCATCCTGATGGCGGACTGCAGCCGCATCCGGCTGTCGGCGCGCAATCAGTTCACGGGGCGGGTCAGGCAGTGGGTGGAAGGCGCCGTCAACAGTGAGGTCACGCTGGAGGTGGCGCCAGGCCTTGAATTCACGGCCATCGTCACCCGGGCCAGCGCCCAGGAGCTGGGTGTCGCTGAAGGCATCGAGTTGACCGCTGTCTTCAAGGCGTCGAGCGTGCTGCTCGGGGTCGAAAGCTAGCTCGAGACCGGAGACTCGCCCAGGTACGGCGGGTCTCGCTGCAACTCAAGGCCAATCAGTGCCCGCGGCCAACGTTGCCAACATCGTCGCAAGACCTGCGGCGTCAACGCCGTCGAAGCGGCCGAACTGCGGGCTGTCCAAATCGAAGACGGCCACGAGTTGGCCGTCCACCAGCACGGGCAACACCAGTTCTGCGTTCGAGGCGCCGTCACAGGCGATGTGCCCCGGGAAGGCATGCACATCGGGCACGATCTGCACGCTGCCGGTCGCTGCGCAGGCACCGCAAACGCCACGTCCGACGGGGATTCGCACGCAGGCCACCTTGCCTTGAAAGGGGCCGAGCACCAGCGTCTCGCCTCGGCGCAGATAGAAGCCCGCCCAGTTCAGATCTGGCAGGGCTTGATAGACCAACGCCGTGAACTGCGCCAAGTTGGCGATGCCGTCACGCTCACCTTCGAGCAGGGACTGCAGTTGCCGGTTGAGCAGCTCGTAGCCTTGACGCTTGAGATCGGGACGGGACATGTCCAGCATGTCGGTGTCGGGAGCATTCATCCAAGGCTTTCAGGGAGTGGCGCGGGCATCGGCGTAGACCCAGGCGGAGCCGCCCGAGGCCAGCTGGGCGAGCACGCGTCGGTAGTCATCGACTTCATAGGCGTCGGCCCGAGTGAGCTCATCGGCGGTGACGCTGAACACGGTGCCTGCCACCTGGTCTTCTGCTCGCCCGGTCTTCACCAACATCGGGTGGTGGGTCAAACCGCTGGTCTTCACGACCTCCGGGTCGTGAATCTCGATCTGCGCGAGCGTGAAACCGACCAAGTGGTCACTCCGCCCCGCCAGCAGCCGGCCGAAGGTGGCCATTTGGACGGCGGGGAGCTGGAGGGTCCCGTAGGAAAACAGCGACTCGCTGGGGTCTGTGGGGTTCATGGTCAGCAATCCATGGGTCTTCGTGGAAACGTCCGACGGTGCAGGTCGCGTGTTGGCGCGGCGATGCAGCTGTCCGGCGACGCAGTCCTTCCTTCGTGCCTGATCGCTCAGGCCAGTCGCACAGCCGCCATGAGCTGCTTGAGCATCAGACAGGGGACGCGCACTTCAGTGGTCAGGGACTACCATCGTTGGCGCTATATCCAATCGTACATTGCGAAGCCGTCGAAACATGAAAACCATCGCCGTCCATCACGTCTTGCGCGCCGCCATTTGCCACGCGCTGTTCGGTCTTTCAATCGGCGCGCATGCGGCCAGCCAGACCACCCAGTTCCTGCTGGATGGTCAGGTGAATCGGGGAGGCAGCTATGTGCTGTCCGATTTGCAGACCCTGCCAGCGGCAACCCAGACGGTCAGTTTCCAGACTGGCAAAGGTCCGCAAACCCACACCTTCATCGGTACCAGCCTCTGGAACGTTCTGGACACGGCGGGCATTCAGAACAACGCCGCTGTCAAGAACGACGTGCTGAACAAGTACGTGCTGGCGACCGGTAGTGACGGCTACAAGGCGGTCTACTCGTTGG
Source organism: Burkholderiales bacterium (assembly GCA_003963005.1). Lineage (GTDB taxonomy): Bacteria > Pseudomonadota > Gammaproteobacteria > Burkholderiales > Burkholderiaceae_C > Pelomonas. The sequence goes on along the minus strand of RXJW01000046.1, from coordinate 69,703 downwards.
GCGAACTCAGCCCCAACTTCGGCAATGAAAAGGCTTTGATCGCCTATGCGGAGGTGGTGAACGGGGCGACCGTCTCACTCGGTGCTGACGGTTTTGCGCGCACCACGGCACCCTTGGACCTCAAGGGAGGCCGGTACGTGTCCAACCTGAGCCGCCTCACCGTACAAGGATCCGCCTCCACCCAGGCCAGCTCGGGCGGCGGCGTGTCGACCAGCTTCTCGGTCACGGGCGACGTGATGCAAAGCCTCAGCTTCAATCTGGCGGCCTTGCAAGCGCTGCCGCAGATTTCGCGCACGGTCGGCAGTGACACGTTCACGGGTGTCAGCCTCTGGGGCCTGCTCAGCAACGCCACAGGGCTCGCGACCGACCCAGCGGTCAAGAACGACGTGCTCGGCATGTACGTCGTCGCCACTGGCAGCGACGGCTACAAGGCCCTGTTCTCCTTGGGCGAGCTGAGCCCGGACTTCGGTGGTCAGCCTGACCTTATCGCCTTTGACCGCAACGGGACTGGCCTTGGCAGCAATGGCTTCGCCCGCATCATTGCGGCCAACGACGTCAAGGCCGGCCGCTGGGTTTCGAATCTGACAAGTCTGGAGGTCTTCCATGCCGTGTCGGCGCCCGTGCCTGAGCCCTCGATTGCCGTCTTGATGCTGGCCGGTGTCGTACTGCTTGCCGGGCGGCGCCTCAAGCTGCCTCGATAGGCAGTCTGGGCGGAGGGGCCCGGCGCTGGCTGTTGCGCCGGGTCGGGCCAGCGTTTGGCGTGAGACGAGGGCTGCCGAGAGTTCAGGCCGACCGCAGCACTCGCCATGAGACATCACTCGCCCGTGATGATGTCCCGGTGCATCGGCGCGAGCTGCGAGAGCATGCGGTTCTGCGCCGTGAACGGGATACCCTGCGCGTTCATGGACTGCTGCAGGACTTCCACCAAGGCGTTGAAGTCCCCTTTGTTGATGCCCATGTTGGCGTGCACGTCGGCCATGGCCGGCCCCTTGAGTTTGCAGGGGCCACCAGACACTTCGCACAGCTGGTCGGTCAGCTGGGCCTTCAGGTGCGGCTTGTTCGCGTTCTTGAAGAAGCGTTCGGTGCGCGGGTCCACGACGAGGCGCTCGACGAAATCATCCATGAGCTTGGTCAGCCCGGGCTTGCCCCCGAACTGCTGGAACAGCGCATCGTTGGGCAAGGGCACGACAGAGGACGTGGCTTGGGCGAAGCTGGCCGTGGAGGTAGCGATGGCCAGCGTGGCTGCGAACAGCAGGCGGTGGGTGCGATGGAATTTCATGGCAGGTCTTTCGAGAGTGCAGGGTTCAGAAGGCCAGCTGGGCCGACACATAGCTGCCGGTCTGCTTGCGGGTCACCACGCCAGGAACGATCTTGCCCAGGTCCACGTAGGCCAGGGTGATCGACGCGTGCTTGTTGGGGGTCCAGGCCAGGAAGACATCCATCCAGCGGTCTTCCTTCAGCGTGCCGGCACCGAGTGCGGTGTTGTCACGGAAGTTGTCGGGCTTGGCGCGGTACTCGGCGCCGATGGCTACCGAGCTGCTCAGCAGGTAGGCGACCGAGATCTCGGGCTTGATCTGGTAGCTGTCGTGCCCGGTGGCGCCGAAGCCCAGCAACCCGGTCTGGTTGGCCTTGGTGGCGCGCAACGTGCCGTTGACCAGGATGCCCTGGGCCAGGAACAGCTTGGTGGCGCTGACGTAGAGATCCGTCCCGCTGTCCTTGGCGCCGAAGGCCTGCAGTGCGGCGCCCAGATGACCCGGCTTGGCCTTCTTGTGCTCCAGGCCGACGGCGATCTGCGGCATCCAGGTGTCACTGTCGAGGATGGCGTCACCGGCCACACGCGCCTTCAGGCCGAAGATGTCCTGCTTGAGGCGCAGGCCGTTGAAGGCTGGGTCCTTGAGGGCACCGGCAAGCGCACCGGCCACGGGGCCGGTGTCGAAGTCCTGGTGCGCCAGCGAGACTTCAAAGCGCTCGCCGAAGCTGGCGGCGACGGCGGCCGAGGTCAATGCGTAGTCCTGCGTCCGCACGCGCGTGACGGCAGCGGTGCCACCCACCTGGCCGCCGGTGGCATAGCTTCCGGTCACGGCCCAGGGGGTCAGGCCGCCACCGGCCGCACCCTCGACGGTCGTGACGCCACCGGTCAGCAGCAGCTTGCCTTGCCCGCCGAACGAGGCGGCTTGGGCACAGGCGAGGCCGGTGGCTAGGCAAAGAGGCAGGACGCAGAGTCGATGAGAGAGCAGGCTGAGAGATTTCATGAGGCCCTTGACGTTGGATGGGGGTTGCTGAGCACAGAGCCCTTACGTCGAACACCGCCGGCCGGATGCGCCGGCCTGCAGGACTTGCTCGAAAAGCTGAGCGCCCGCATCCGCCGATCTCCGCTCGTCGTATGTGAAGCCGGCGCGGCATCCCGCCCCGCCGCCACACGAGCCGCGTCAGGCTCGACTCGGAGAACACCCCATGTCTGTGCAACGTCTTTCTCATCAACGCCGCGGCTTTCTGACCTCCAGCGTCGGACTGTCAGCCGGGGCCATTGCTCTGCTCGGCGGTGCTTCGGGCATCGCTCGCGCTGCGAGCATCGACCCTGCCAAGGACAGTGGCATCCTGAACGTTGCGCTGGGTCTGGAGCACGAGGCCATCAATGCCTACCAGCTCGGCGCCGGCAGCGGCCTGCTCCAGAAGCCCGTGCTCGATGTCGCCGTGCGCTTCCAGGCGCATCACAAGGCGCATCGCGATGCGCTGATCGCCACCATCCAGTCCCTGGGCGGCAAGCCTGTGGCCGAGAAGAGCCTGGACGAATACGCACAGGCGCTGAAGGCTTCCACGCTCAAGAGCCAGGCGGATGTGCTGCAACTCGCCGCGCGGCTGGAACTCGGCGCCGTCAATGCCTATCTGGGCGTGATCCCGGCGTTCACCGACAGCGCCTTGTCGAAGGTGGCTGCGCGCCTGGCCGCTGACGAGACGATGCACTGGACTGCACTCACCGGCGCCCTGGGCCAGGCCTTGCCGACCGGCGCGCTGAGCTTCGGCGCATGATCCGAATCGGCCTCAGCCTGTTGGCGAGCATCGGCCTGATGCAGTCATCGGTGGCGCAGGACCTGGTGGCGGAGGGTCGTGCCCTGTACGACAAACACTGCGCCGCCTGCCATTCCATCGATGCGAATCGAGTGGGCCCTGCGCACCGCGGTGTGTTCGGTCGAAAGGCTGGCCTGGCCCCAGGCTACCGTTACTCGGAGGCCCTCAAGCGCTCCAGCGTGACGTGGGATGCAAAGACGTTGGACGCATGGCTGGCCAATCCCGAGCGCGTGATCCCGGGCCAGAAGATGTATGCGGATTTCGAGGATCCTGCCGTGCGCCAGGCCATCATCGAGTTTCTGCGCACGCAGAAGTAGCGCTGAGAAGTCGCAGGGCAGGTCCACCAGACTCACCCAGCGACGCTTTACGCACCGGATCTCCCGGCTGCCCGTCTCGGACCCACAGGTGCAAGGCGCTCCGGCTGTCGACGCGAAGCGGAAGCGGCAGTTCTTCGGCCGGCCAGCAGCGTGGCTGCAAGAGCTCTTCGTAACACCGCAGGCCGAAGTCGTGCCCGTTGAGCATGGCCACCGGATTGAAGAGGACTGGCTGATGCTGGCCCGCGAACTCTTCCTGAGCGACATGCTGCTGCGTACCTGCGACGGCCACCTCGCGAACGCAGGCGCCCAGCATGTGGGCGGCCTGAGCGAAACGGCAGCGCTTTTGTTCGTGAACGGATGTCTGCCCAACCGATGCAGAGGCTCTGACAGGTCACTCGAATCGCGCACAAGCCGATTGCCGGCCCACCTTCAACTGCCGTGCGCTACGTAGCGCGCATTCAGGGCGATGGAAATTCGGTCCTGCTTGCCCAGGTTGGGCTCCACCCAGTGCCGCAGCCAGGACGGAAAAATCACGAGCTCACCCGCCTGCGGCTGATGCCGATGTTTGCTCGCAAAGCAGTCGGCGCCATCGACGGTCAGCGTCCGGATGTTGGTGCGATGGTCCAGCAGTTCCAGGGCTCCGCCGGCATCCAGCTCCACGGCCACGTAGTAGCAGCCCGACCATACCCACCCCGGGTGATCATGCGGGGCATTCATGGCACCTTGACCGTTGATGTTGATCCAACCTTCAACCTGGAGCCCATAGCGCGACAGCGGGAACCGCGGGGACACGTGAAGTGTCGCCTGGGTGATCGCCTGCACGACCTGGTGCTGGAGCGCCTGCGCGCCCGGCTCGCTGCGACGGAAGAAGTCATCCGCCGAATGCCAGCCGCCCCGGTTGCTGCGCTCCAGGCCGGGCTCGTTGCGGCGGCGTTCCAGCGCCTCGCTCGACAACTGCGCATTGAGGGCTTCCGCGCCCTCCAGGCGGAACACCAGCAGCGGCGTCGCGAACAGCGCCTCCGCGCGCTCCAGCTTCATCGCACCCTCCGGCGTCTGGCCAGCAGGACGCCGGCACCGAGCCACAGCCAGACCGTCGCCAGCTCGGGCACTGCCACCGCCTCGAAATCCAGCGCATAGCGCCAGGCCTCTGAGGTGTCGGTCTCATTGATCCAGAAGGTGTAGTCACCAGCCGGCAGCGTCGACGGCACGTTCATGGCCGTCAGCAGATTGGTGCCGAAGGCCGCCAGGACCGGCCGGATATGGGCATAGCCCATCAACGGGCTCGGGTCGACCGCATTGGGCGGCAAGGTCAATTGCGGTCCCGCTTGGATGGCCAGGAAGGACGCATCGCCGCCCTGCACCAGTTCAAGCAAGCGCAGCCCTTGCAGTCGCAGATGCGCCGGCACGACGATATGCAGGTAGTCCAGATCGGCCACGCCGGCTTGCCGCCCCATCCCGAAATGGCCAGCGACGACGTTGTGTCCCGGATCCAGGATCAGCGTGCTCGGCGCCAGTCCGTTGTCGGACAGGTCGCCCTGCACGCTTTCATCCCAGGAGGCACCCTGCACCGCGCCGGCGAAGGTCGCGGCGACGACCAGCGCTGCGACTCGGTGAACGGACCTGAACATCGCACCATCCCGTCAGGCGCTGCGACGGCGCACGCCGGTCAACAGCGCGGAACCCGCCAGCATCAGCACCAGCGTCTGGGGCTCGGGTACCGCCGAAACCGTCAGGCGGCCGAACAGGCCGTCCTCTTCCAGGCGCGGGCCGGCGGCGTAGTACAGGGCATTGGCATCGCCCAACGCCACACCGTTGCCGAAGGTGAGCCCCCAAAGCCCGTCGATGTGAATGACCTGGCCGTGGGAGTCGCGCAGGAAATCGACGAAGGCGCCCGTCTGCGTGTCGAAGGCGGCAATGCTGCCGTCGCCGAAATTGCCCACCAGGAGCTTCCCGGCGAGAGCCCCCCAGGAGGACGGCGCAATGGCCAAGCCCCAGGGGGCGTTCAGCGGCACTTCGTTGTCAAAGTCCTGCAGCACATGACCATCACGGTCGTATGCAACGACGCGGCCCGCACCGACGGCACGAATGGGCTCGCCCAGTTCGTCATGAGGGTCGGTGCCTGCATAGGTCACGTAGACGCGACCGCCCAACACCTGCACGTTGAAAGGCTGGAAGTCGTCCTGCAGACCTGCCGGACGCTCGAAGCGGACTTGGTGGCTGATGTCGTTCCACTGGTTGTCGAACACCATCACCCGGTTGTTGGCGAAGTCGGTCGCAAACAACCGGTTGTCAGCCACGGCCTGGCCGTTGACGGTGCGATACGCGTCGGTCGTCATCGCGACGCCGGTCAGGGTCGGCGTGTAGGCGAGGCCCTGCCGCTGCGCGAACGTGCCGCTCATGTCCTTGACGACGACCGCCTCGGTCATGCCCGGGTTGGTGCCCGAACGCCACGCGTTGATCGTGCCGTCCAAAGTCACGAAGACAAATTTGGCCGAGCCGCTCACGGTCCCGACGGGGATGGGCTGACCGCTTCGCCAGTCCGCCGCCGGGCCACTGACGAAGAACTCCGTCGGCTGGCCAGCGATGTCGCTGGCTGCGTTGTAGGCCTGACCCGTCACCTGCGCAGGCGTCTGGCCGTCCCAGCCCGAGCCGGTCTGGATGGGGATGACCTTGAGGCCGTCCTGGTACAGCGGTTTGCCGCCCACATCGCCGATGTAGGTCGTCGTGGTGCCCGTGCCGGCATTGGACAGCCAGATGTGACCGCCGATGCCGGGCGGACGCAAGGCGATCCCCCAGGGGTTGACGAGGTTAGGGTCGACCATCACGGTCGGTGCATAGCGCGCGTCGTTGGCGACGAGGATGGTGTCGTCGAACTGCGGCAGGCCTGCAGGCGCCAAAAGGCTGCCGGCCCAGGTCGGGGCGGCAGCCATCAGCGCCAGCGCTGCCCAGACACGGCTGGCGCGGCGTTGGCGGAGGTTCATGACTCAGGCCTTGCGACGGCGGGCGACGGCACCCAGCAGGCCCAGACCACCCAGCATCAGGCCGTAGGTCGTCGGTTCCGGCACAGCCGTCACGGGGTCGCGCGACAGCAGCAACAGCTGGCCACCCTCGACCAGCTCGGTCGCGTTGGCGCCGGTGGCCACGGCGTGGTTCTGGAACACGAAGAGCTGATAGCTCTTGCCGTCGTTGCGGCCGAGGATGTCGGTCACGTCGATGATGCCGGAGGTCTCTTCGTCCTTGGTCAGCGTGCCTGCCGTGAACACGCCTGCAGCCGAGATGTCACCGAAGCGCAGGGCGTCGCTCTTGGCGATGACCTTTGCTTCGCCAGTGGCCGGGTTGTATTGCCAGATCTTGCCGTTGTGTTCGGCGTTGCCGGTGTCTTCCAGCAGCGTGATCGTGCCGTCCTTGTTGACGGAGATGTTGTCAAACATGTTGGGCTTTTCCTTGCCCACGCCGCCGGCGTAGCTGCCGCCATCAATCAGCAGCTTCACGACACCACCAGCATCCGGGTTGCTGATGTCATCGAAGCTCAGCGACCAAAGGCGAGTCGCGCCCTTCTGGGTACCGCCGGCCAGGTTGGTCTTGTCGAGTTGGTCCGTCGTCACGAAGTAGTAGGTCTTGCCATCCGCGCTCCAGGCACCGTCTTCGGGGCGCGAGAAGCTCGTCGAAGCGGAATCGCTCAACGTGAAGCGGGTGCCGGCGCCGCCGCCAATGTTGGTGGCCCGGGTTGTGCTGTTGACGATCTCGGCCGTATTGCCCGTGACGTTGACGAACTTCAGGGTGCCGTTGGTCAATCCTGCACGTTCGACGTCGTTGCCGGTGGTCTGCTTAGTACCGACGTACACCGCCAAGGCGTTGCTGAGCACGCCGGTGCCGCCGTCGTTGTTGCCGATGATCACCGTCTTGAGTTGCGAGATCGGGTTGGCCAGCAGGTTTTCATACGACGCGAAGCTGGTCGCTGCGTTGCTGATGGTGCTGCCGTTGGTGCTCGTGTTGAACTTGCCCAGCACATAGCTGCTGCCGGCGTCGGTGCCGGTGACCACATGCGCCAGCGCGCGGCTGTTGGCCGAGGTGCCGACTTCCTCACCATTCAGGAACAGGCGGTTGGTCGTGCCGTAGACGGTGCCATCGGCAGCCTTGAACGAGAAGGCCGAGGTGGCGGCCAGGTCTGCCGAGCAGAAGCGCTGGAAGCTCAGGGCGCTGCCGGTCAGTTGAGCGCCAACGCTCTGGCTGGCGCTGTTCCACCCGTAAACGCGCTGGATCAGGTCCGAGCCCGAGGTCACCGCCAGGGTGTTCTTGTCGATCACCCACTGCGAAACATAGGCACCCACGCCGCCATGGGCACGGATCACGCCGAGGTTGTTCGGGATTTCGTGGTTCATCAGCACCGTGAAGGTGCCGTTCCCGTTGTCGAACGCGCCCAGACCGTCCGGGACACCACCCATGCGGTAGCCGCCGACGGCGTCGCCCGTGGTCAGGATGGACGTGATGTCAAAGCCGGCCAACACACCTTGCGAGTAGGGCGTGGTCGACGTGCTGGGACCGGTCGTGAGCGTCTGCGCGCCCGCTGTCGAGGCAAAGGCGGCGATGGCAAGGGCAACTGCGGAAAGTGTGGGCTTCATCAAGGGCTCCGAAAGTTGATGGACATCCGACCCGATGAAGGGCCTTGATGGCATCTTTTCGATCCCTGGTGTCTGGCCGGTGACGCTCTTGATCCATGTGGCTCACGCATCGTCAAGTTGGCAAGTACTAACCCCCTATTTGAGGGGTGTCCGTGACCTTGGCATGGCTGCATTTGCGGCATCCGTTCAACCTCGGGTGAGGCGACACAAATCCCACGGCCCACAGCCATGCGTGGCGCGTCGAGGCGGCCAACTTGGCCACCGCCCCGTCGCTCGCGGCAGGGGCTTCTCACCATCGAGCTTGCGTCGATGCGCTGATCAGCTTCGGCATGTAGCCCCTCGTCGGCAACTGCCAGGGCGCGAGCTCGCGTCGATTGACCGGATGCCCGCCCGCCAATTGGCCGGCGGTCCAGGACACCCGTGCCCAGCCCTCGTGGCCGAAGCACTCGCGCCACGCGACCAGCGCCTCCATGAGCCCGGGCTGCAGCCAGACGTCCCAGCACTCCTGACCCGGATCGAGCCTCTTCAATCCGAAATGAACCGCGTCCGCGAGCAGCTTGAGCTTGGATTCAGCCGTCGCACTCCCGCAGGCAGGTAGAAGCCCGCGCAGCAGCCGGTTGCGTGAGGCCGCCAGGCCGGCGTTGAGCGTGAGCAGGCGCTGCACTTGCTGCAACGCTGTTCGCACGGACGTCGCAGGCAGCGGTGCGCACAGCGGCAACGCGGGAACATCCAGCGGCCGGGTGGCGTAGGCCGGGCCAAGCATGAGCACCGCCAGCCGCATCCACTCGACAGGGGCCAGACCCGCCGTGGCTTCCTGCTTCTTCGCCAAGCCCCAGACTTCATCGAAGCTGCGGGCACCCTTGGTGCGGTTGACGCGGGCCGACAGCATGGCGAGGTTCGAGGCGGCATACGCGCCGTCGTTGTTCAGCCGGTCGATGGATGCATCGGTCCCGCGTCGTGTGCCGTGAGTCAGGATCTCCCGGGTCACCGGGCATCGCTCGACATCCAGTCGTCGAAGCAGGTCGACCGTGACGTCGGGCGCGACACTGCGATCCCGAACCAGCGCATTGAGCCTGAGCTGAAGCCATTTGCGCACGAAGCGATCGTCCTGGCGTGGCCGGCCTCGGCCCGCAGCCATGGCGGAAGTGAACCCCTCTTGAACGGAGCTGGGCCAGTCCACCTGCCAGGGCACCCGGCTCAGATTGTGGAAATCGTGGCCAAGGCTGCGCCCAACCTCGATCGGATCGACGATATCGATGGGTGTCATGGTGACGTCCCCCAAACGCGCACAGGACGACGACGTCGCCCCGAACATGCAGTTTGAAATCTCACGCGGCCGCTGGGCGCCCGTGAGCCTGGGTGGCCGCGGTGCGGCCCTGGGGGATCAGCTCCGCGGAGGCGGGAGCGCGTGGTCGAGGTCGGCGCTGGACCAGGCGGACACCGCCGTGGCGGGCCACTGGCCGTTTGCAGCGGAAACCGGCAACGGCGACAGAGCGCCCCCCAGCGCCAAGGTCAGTGTGGCGCTCCCAATGGTGGCGCCTGCGACAAGGTCCGCAACATGGGGATCGGCGCTGTCGAGGGTGTGCACGGTGCCATCGCGCACGTCGTGCCAATGGCGCTGCAGGCTGCTGTGCTCATGTCTTTGGCCATGCGCGTGCGCCCTCAGGTGAGCGGCCTCACGTATCTGCTGAACCTGCTGCACCAATCTCGCAACGGATTGAACGACGGGCCTCAGCCAGTCTTCCTGTGCCGCAGTGGCTGTCGTTGGCGTTGAGTGCCAATGCGCGGGGCCGAGCAGTCTCAGGCTGGTACTGGACGCGCCGTAGATCGGCATCGCCAGCATCAGCAGCCAGAGCATGACGGCGCGCATGGTGTGGCCTCAGAACCCCAACTTGAGCGTCAGCCGCACCGTGCGAGGCTCCGCCGGGTGGACATGCTTGTCGGCCACGGGCGACATCTCGCCCGGCAATTGCGATTCGTAGAAGTACTCGATGTCGTTGACCTTGCGGTCGAAGAGGTTGAACACGTCGAGCGTCAGTTCACTGTTCCTGCCTAGCAGGGCGCCGAGCTTGCGACTCACACGCAGGTTCGTCGTGAGGGAGGCACGGGAGCGCACGCTGTTGTCTTCGATCAGTGCGCCCGAGCCCAGGTAGCGCCATTGCACGCTGGCCGACCACGGGCCGATATCGCGAACCGTGAATGCGACGGAACCCACTTTGTCCACGGCGTTCGGAATGCGATTGCCGGCGGGATCAAGGTCCGAGAAGCGCGCGCGCGTCCAGGCCAGGTCGGCGTCGACGAGCAGCCACGGCAGGGGCACATACCGGTTGTTCCATTCGATGCCATGGCGCTTGCTGGGGCGGTTCGCTTCGGTGGCGCCCGCATCGCCAACGTAGACCAGTTCGGAGTCGAAATCGAGCTTCCAGACGGCGAGCGAGCTTTGCAGGCCCGGGATCCACTCGGTGCGTGCGCCCAGTTCCATGCCGCGAGCCGCCACGAGGCCTGGCACCTTGTCGACTGGGTCGCCGGTCTTCGGGTCCACCGTGGCCGTCGTGCCGCGTGCATCATTGCTGTGGAAGCCGCGGCCGGCGTTGAAGAAGAACTCCGTCTTGCTCCACGGCCCGAGGATGAGTGCGAACTTCGGCGACACCAGGTGGGCCGAGGCGCTGCCTGAGTTGGCCGCATTGGTCAGGCTGTTGACCTTGAAGCGTCCTTCGTCCGCGCGCACGCCGACGATGGTCCGCAGCCACGGCGTGACTTCGACCGAGGTCTGGCCGTAGATGCCGCCCAGCGTTTCGCGAACCTCGTCGTCACGCGTGGTGGCCGTGATGCGGCGCTCGACGGTGTCGAACAGCCCGACCCGAATCCGATCGTGGCGCACCTGGAAGCCGATCTCCGACTTGGCCGGCAGGTCGCCGAGCCGGTGCTCGACCGTCTGGCTGGCGTTCAAGCCATAGACATCGCGGCGGTCCTGCTGCGAGAACTGGTCGCCATCGTCGGGGCGCTCCAGCGCATAGGTGAAGTTGGAGAAGAGCTTGAGCCGGTAGTTCATCGCATAGCCAGCGATGCGCGTGGTGCCGTTCTCCGTGGCCCGGTGCCACTCGCCGGACAGGCTGGTGCGGCGGGTTTCGCCGCCGTCGGTCGGATCGATGGCGTCGAAGCGACCGAACGGCTTGCCTTGGTAGGTGCCGGCGTCGATGAGGCGCTCAGGCACCTGGTCGGTGGAGTTCCACTTCGCGTCGTAGCCCATCAGGCTCGCGCTCCAGCCCTGCGCCGCGGTCCCGCCTGACAGCGTCAGGACGCCGTTGCTCTTGCGCAGATGCTCGGGCAGCTTCCAAGGGCCGTCGTTGTGCTGCACCTCGATGGCGCCGAGCAGGCTCAGTCCGCCACCGAGAGCGGTTGAGCCCGCGCCGACGAAGCGCTGGAATTGGCGCTGGCCCAGCGTCAACGATGCGAAGTTTTCGTCCAGCGTGTTCCGGTAGGCGATGTCGGCCGAGCCGGCGGCCGCGAAGTCGCCGTTCTTAGCGAAGTACGGCCCCTTGCGGTACTCGATGCGATCGACCAGCTCGGGGATCAGGAAGTTCAGGTCGGAGTAGCCCTGACCATGGCCGTGGGTCGGCATGTTCACCGGCATACCGTTCACCGTCGTGGCGAAGTCGGTGCCGTGATCCAGGTTAAAGCCGCGCAGGAAGTACTGGTTGGCCTTGCCGTCGCCGGAATGCTGCGTGACGATGACGCCGGGCACGAACTCCAGCACCTCGCCGGGGCGCAGTGCCGGGCGGCTTTTCAGAAGCTCCGCGCGAATCGTGCCCTGCGATGCGGCGTCAGAACTGCCCACCGCGTTGTCGTAGTGGCGGCCGGTCACCTCCACGCGCTCCAGTTCGGTGGCGGCTGCCGGTTTGTCCGTGCTGACCTGCGCGACGGCATGGGTGGTCAGAGCCGTCAGGGCGACGGCAGCGGCGATCGTGGTCAAGGCGTGGCGATGGCTCATTGGCTGCATGTTCATTCCGGCCGTTGTCACGAGTGTGAAAAGTTCTAGAGTTCTCTTACGTGCCTGCTGGGCTCATGGATGCCTGCTCTCAGCTCGATGGATGCGCCGCCATCCGCACCACGGAGGTGCGAATCGCCCGTGAATGGCTCGCAGCGACGAGGGTGATGCCGGGAGCGGTGCACCCCCATCCATGCAACGGGGCAGTTTGTAAGACGTTTTTAGTATTCGTCATACACATTTCGTGCCAGTGACCATGCCCTCCTCTGAGAGCGTCCTACTGTTGGCTATCGAGCGGGTCGGCGGCGCTTGACCGATGTGCCTGCCGCTGGGGCGAGGTGGTCGTGGCCGTGAGCGTGGTGGACGGCCATGGGCACGACATGCAGCTCGCCGTGGCTGACCCCCGGCTGCGCCACAACCGCATCGGCGAAGGCCTGCACTTCCTGGGTCTTGCCACGGAGGATGACCGTCTCCAGACACGTGTCGTGGTCCAGGTGAACGTGCATCGTGGACACCGTCAGATCGTGATGCTCATGCTGAAAATCAGCCAGCCTGGATGCCAGCTGACGCTGGTGGTGGTTGTAGACATAGCTGAGGGTCGCGACACAAGGCTCGTCAGGCCGGTCACGCAGCCGGACGTTGCTGAGGTCCTGTCGGAGCAAATCCCGGAAGGCCTCAGATCGGTTCTCATAACCTCGCGAGCGGACCAAGGCTTCAAACGCTTCAGCAAGGTCATCATCCAGCGACATCGTCAGGCGTTTCATGGTCGTTTCAGGCCGTCAAAAGCACGAGTCTTGCACGCTGGCTTTTCAGTGGCTCCGGACCTGCGCCTGCACAGTCTTTCTGACAACAACTTCGAGTAGCGCTTCTTGGGGGCGGATGCGCGCGTCTTCACCCGGCGCAGGAGCCACAGCCCAACAAGGATGCAGACCGCAGCGCCACACGACAGAGTCATGAGCGTGTCAATCAGCGCATCGCGCGAGTCATCCAGCATGGGCCAATTTGATTTGGAACCTCGTCGAACACAGATTGCCAGAGCCATGTTTCACTGGATCGATGTTGGGTCAGGTCACGGCGGCCTACACGCATGCCACTCACCCACAGCCAGTGAAAAGTTCGGAACTCGAAGAACGCAAACCGCAAAAGTTCAGAACTCAACGAGCGGGTCGTCCAGAATCGTCGGAGCCGAGATGCTGCAACCCATTGAATTCCCATGCACCCCGAGTTCAGGATTCAGAGAATTTCGACATTTGTCGGAGGCTGCGCAACATCTCGCGAAAACACGTGGCGCCTAGAATCGTGCGCATGCTGGCCAGCCGCCGCCTCAGAGCCCTCACATCTTGGGTCGCGTGTTTCGCGATCCTGCTGAGCGCGCTCGCGCCGACGCTGTCTCATGCCTTCCGTGGTGATGTGCCTGCCGGCTGGGCTGAGATCTGCAGCGCCACGGGCGCCAAGCTGATCAAGCTCGATGAGCCCGGCAAGTCCACCGATCAAGGGCCCGGCGGGCAGGCCATGAAGCACTGCCCCTACTGCTGCACGCACACCACGGTGCTGGGGCTGCCGCCCGCTGCGCCAGCGGGCTTGATGCTGGACACACTCGCCTTCCACGTCCCTGAACTGTTCCTGGCGGCGCCACGGACCCTGTTCGCTTGGGCGAGCGCGCAGCCGCGCGCACCTCCCCTGAACGCCTGAACCTCGACGACCGCTGAACCGGGCGCACGACGCCGGCTCGGCACGACCTCGTTGATTGCGCACGGCGGCACCGCCCCGCGCGCGTGAGCTTCAGGAGTCCTCCATGTCATGGATCGAGCGCGCGCTGCGCGCAATGACGCACTTCAACATCGGCGCCACGCTGGCGCTGCTGGCCTGGCTGCTGACACGCGCAGGGTGGCTGCCATGAGGCCGGGCCGCCCCCTCGAAGACCTGTACTGGCAGGAACTGAGCGCAGCGCTGCGCGCCCTCGTCGCCCTGGCCGTGGTCCCGCTGGCCGCTTGTGCTGCCGCCCTCACGCTGACCGGGGCCGCATCGCTGAAAGGCGATGGCGGCTCGACGCCGAGTCGCCCATCGGCCTGTCAAACCTGCCATTTCGAGCAGGTCGCCAGCTCGCACGCACCGCACTGAATCCGCAGCCGGGTCACTGCAAGGGCCCGGTGCTCTCTTCCTCACTTCCTTCAACCAGGACCTGCTCATGCATCGGCTCCAAGCCCTGACCCCGCTGGCACTCGCCGGCCTTTCCCTGTGCGCCCAGGCACAGTCCCAAGACGCCGCTCAGGTGCTCCCGCCGGTCAAAGTCCAAGGCCAGCGGGAGGACTACAAGGCACCAGACACCGCCACCGGCAACCGGACCGCCACGCCGAACCTGCAGAGCCCGCAGAGCGTCCAGGTCGTTCCGCGCGCCGTCATCGAAGACCAGAACGCGCTGCAACTGGCCGATGCGCTGCGCAACGTCTCCGGCGTGCAGTTCGACTTCGGCTTCAACGGCAGTGCCATGCCGCTGACGATCCTGCGCGGCTTCCCGAGCGTGTCGATGACCGCGATGGGCGCCATGTCGGGCGGCTCGACCTACTACATCGACGGCAGCAAGGTGGCCGGCGTGCCGGTCAACATGGCCAACGTCCAGTCCGTGGAGGTGGTCAAGGGCCCCGCGAGCGTGCTGTACGGCCGCGCTGAACCCGGCGGCCTCGTCAACGTCGTCAGCAAGCCCATCGGCACCGTGCCGGCGCTGAGCGTGGAGCAGACGGTGGGGCAGTACGGGCTGTCGCGCACCGCGCTGGAGGCCTCAGGCGCGCTCAATGACGAGCGCAGCCTGCGGGGCCGGGTGTCGGCGTCCTACTACCGAGCCGATTCCATCCGTGACTTCGTCAAGGACAAGCTCGGCGCGTTCAGTGCGGCACTGGCCTGGCAGCCCAGCGCGCAGACCACGGTCACCGCGACGCTGGACTACAGCGACCAGCGCTACCGCACCGACTACGGGGTGCCGGCCGTGGGCAACCGCCCGGCGGACCTGCCCTGGTCTCGCCAGTTCAACGACGCACCGGAGCTGTCCCAGGCCAAGACCACCAGCCTCCGCTTGGAGCTCGATCATCGGTTGTCGGCCGACTGGCAGCTCAAGGGCAAGCTGCTGAGCCTGCGCAGTGACACGAAGGAGGTGGACATCGCCCCCTACCGCGTGGACCTCGGTGCCGGCACGACACCGGACGCGTCCTGCCCGGGCACGGGCAACCCGATCTGCCGCTACTACTTCAATGTGCGTCCCGAGGGCCGCTATCAACTCGATCAGGTCAACGTCGACCTGATCGGCAAGCTGGAGGCGGGCGGCCTGCACCACACCGTGCTGCTGGGCGTCGATGCCTACAGCGCCCGCAAGACCGGCGCGATGTACTTCCAGCAGGTCAGCGCGGTGGACATCAACAACCCGTCGCTCGGGCACTCTGCGGCCCTGAATCTGTCCTCGCCCGTGCCCGACATCGACGACCGCAACCGCTGGACGAGCATCTACGTGCAGGATCAGCTGACGCTGGGCCAGGGCGTGTTCCTGACCGCTGCGCTTCGCCACGACCGCACCAGCGCCATCTACGCGGCGCCGGGCACGGCGCCCAACCGGGCTTCTTTCACGACACCGCGGCTGGGCGCGGTGTGGCAATTCGCAGCCAACCAGGCTGTCTACGCCCAATACCAGGACGCCGTCACCACCAACAACGGCCGCGACACCGTGACCGGAGCCGCGCTGCCGGCGGAGCGCGGCAGGCAGTTTGAAGTCGGTCACAAGATCGAGCTCTTCGAGGGCCGCCTCACATCGACGGTCGCGCTGTATGAGCTGACCAAGCGCAACCGCGCGGGTCAGGTTCCCATCGCCGAAGCGCCCTACTACAACATCCTCACCGTCGGCAAAGCCCGCTCGCGTGGCCTGGAGTGGGACGTGTCTGGCCAGGTGACCCGCAGCGTGTCGGTCATCACGTCCTACGCCTACACCGACACCCGAGTGCTGGAGGACCCCAGCTACCAGGGCAAGAAGCTGGCCAACGTGGCCCGGCACACCGGCAGCGTCTGGGCGCGCTACGCCCTCGACAGTCAGTGGAGCACCGGGGCCGGCGTGTTCGCTCAAGGCCAGCGCGAAGGCGACCTCGGCAACACCTTCCAGCTGCCCGGCTACGCCCGCGTCGACGCGATGCTGGCCTACAAATTCGGCTGGGCAGGCGCCAAGGCGTCGCTTCAGCTCAACGTCGACAACGTGTTCGACAAGAAGTACTTCACGGCCAGCCATCCGTGGGCGCAGGACTGGATCAAGCTCGGATCGCCCCGAGCCGCCCGGGCCACGCTTCGGCTGGACATCTGAGGACCACCGTACCCATGCGCATGCCGGGCCGTGGGCCGAATCCGTCACGCCATCAGCAACAGCTCCCCGTCCGGCGCCTCGCACATTCAAACCATGCAACACCTTGCGTGTTGCACCCTTCTCTCAGAGACCAACCCAGGAGATCCATGATGAACATCACCCGCAAGATGGTTGCGGCAGCCGCGTTGGCCGCTGCCTTGCCCGCCGCCCACGCCTGCTCCAGCTGCGGTTGCACGCTCAGCTCCGATTGGGCGAGCCAGGGCCTGTCGGCTGCGACAGGCCTCAGCATCGACCTGCGGCATGACTATTTCAACCAGGACGACCTGCGCAGCGGCACCCACCGCGTCGACCGCAGCCGCATCACCTTCCCAGCGGATCAGGAGATCCAGCGCAACACGGCCAACCACGCCACCACCTTGACGCTGGACTACGGCATCTCGGCCGACTGGGCCGTGGCCTTGCAGGTGCCCTACCTGCTGCGCACCCACGGCACGGTGGCCGAGGGCGATACCGAGCTTTCTACCTCGCGCTCATCGAGCCTCGGCGATGTGCGACTGCTCGCCCGGTACCAGGGGCTCTCTGCAGACCGCAACTGGGGCTTGCAGCTGGGGATCAAGTTGCCGACAGGCCGCACGGATGTGAACTTCTCGACCGGCCCGCAGGCCGGCGAGGCGCTTGACCGGGGCCTGCAACCCGGCACCGGCTCGACCGATCTGCTGCTCGGCGCCTACCGCCACGGCAGTCTGGCTCACAACATCGACTACTTCGGCCAGGCGCTGCTGCAACTGCCGCTCAACAGCAAAGACCACTTCAAGCCCGGCGCCGGCCTGAACCTCAGTGCGGGTGTGCGCTACGTGGGCGGCGGCCCGATCGTGCCGCAGCTCCAGATCAATGTGCGCAGCGAGCGCCGAGAGGCTGGCGCCAATGCCGATGTGGACAACGCGGGCTCCACACTGGCCTACATCAGCCCGGGGCTGACCGCCACGCTGAGTGATCAGCTCAAGGCCTATGCCTTCGTGCAGCTGCCCATCTACCAGCGCGTGAATGGACTGCAGATCGAGCCGCGCCGCAGTGTGTCGCTGGGCCTGCACTACGCCTATTGACGGAGAGCCGCCGATGACCCCAAGACTGCGGGTTCGACTGTCTGCTGGGCGCTGCAGGCCTGGAGCGACGATCTGATGGATGGCCGCACTGCAACCCATGCCACCGACGGCGGCAGCAGCGAGTCCGCGCTGTACCGCCGAGTCTGGCGCTGGCATTTCTATGCTGGCCTGATCTGCCTGCCCTTCCTCGTGCTGCTGGCCGTCACCGGCGGGCTGTACCTGTTCAAGGATCCCATCGAGGCCTGGGTCTATCAGCCACTGCTGCACGTGGATGCCAGGCCCGGCAACGCGCTCCCTGCCGAGCCCCTCGTGGCTCGGGCCCTCGCCGTGGTCCCCGGCACGGCCGCACGCTTCGTTCCGCCTGCAGCGCCAGGCCGCAGTGCTGAGGTGGGCGTGCGCACCGAGACAGCCGGTGTGGTGGCGGTCTACCTCGATCCCGCGGACGGCCGCGTGCTGGGCCAAGTGGCCGATCGGTCACGGCTGATGAACGTGATCAAGAACCTCCACTCCCTGGCCCTTGCTGGGCCGCTGGCCAACCTGTGGATCGAGGTCGTCGCGGGCTGGGCCATCGTGCTGGTCGTGTCAGGCTTGTTCCTGTGGTGGCCGCGGGGACGGTCGGGTGGCGTGCTGAGCGTGCGGGGCCGGTTCTCACAGCGGCTGTGGTGGCGCGACCTCCATGCCGTCACCGGATGTGTGGCTGCGGCTGCGCTCTTGTTCCTGGCCGTGACGGGCATGCCCTGGTCAGCGTTCTGGGGCGAACAGTTCGGTCGCCTCACCAGCACCTGGGGTGTGGGCGCGCCGCGCTATGTGTGGGGTGGCCCGCCGCCGTCGACGCTGCCGTGGGCCGGGCTGCCCGCCGTGCCGTGGGCGGCCAGCCAGACCCCATTGCCACAGTCGGCAAGCCATGACCACCTGCCTGTCGATGGGCCCGCCGCAATGACCACAGTCGAGGCTCAGTCCATCGGCCTGGACAAGGCGCTGCAGGTCTTCGCCGGCCTGGGCTTGCCCGTCGGCACGCCGGTGCGGCTTCCTAAGGGGCCGCAGGGTGTCTACTCGGCCTTGCACTTCGCAGACGACGTGCGCGAGCTGCGCGTGGTGCACCTGGACCGCTACAGCGGCGCCGTGCTGGCCGACCTTGGCCTGAAGGATTACGGCTTGGCAGGCCGGGTGACCGAATGGGGCATCAGCCTGCACACGGGCCGGCAGTTTGGTCTCGCCAACGAGTTGGTCATGCTGGCCGGATGCGTCGCCATCGTCATGCTGGCCGTCTCGGCCGTCGTGATGTGGTGGAAGCGCCGACCGCGAGGCCGGCTGGCGGCGCCGCCCCGACGCGAGGCCGACCGCGCCGCCACCGTTGCCATCGCCGTTGCGGCCTTGCTCGGCGCGTTGTATCCGCTGCTGGGCGCGTCGATGCTGGTCGCGCTGCTGGTCGATGCCCTGGTCCCCACACGCTGGCGTCAACGGTTCAGCCTCTAGCTGCCATCACGCCGGCCCACCTCTCCCTCACCCACGAAAGCTCAACATGCACATCAAGCGTTTCCTCATGGCGGCCGCGTGCGGCTCGCTGTTCCTGGCCAGCGCTTCCGCCCAGGTCGTCGTCAAAGACGCATGGGTGCGCGCCACCGTGCCGCAGCAACAGGCCACAGGCGCCTTCATGCAGCTCACGGCAGCTCAGGACAGCAGGCTGGTTTCGGTGAGTTCCTCAGCGGTGCCCATCGTCGAAGTCCACGAAATGACCATGGACGGCGGTGTCATGAAGATGCGCGCCATCGCGTCGCTGCCCCTGCCTGCAGGCAAGACGGTCGCGCTGAAGCCTGGTGGCTACCACGTCATGCTGATGGGCCTCAAGCAGCCGATGAAAGCCGGCGATGTGCTGCCGCTGTCGCTGGTGGTCGAGAACGCTGCGGGCCAGCGCGAGACGATCGAGGTCAAGGCCGAGGTGCGGGCTGTCGGCGCGGCCGCGGCCAAACCAGAAGAACACAAGCACTGATCCCTCCAACGAACCGCAAGGCGACCACCATGCAAGCCCACGAGCGCCGCAACTTCCTTCGAGTGGCCGCAGCGGCAATGGCTTCGTCACCCTGGCTGGCCCGGGCTGACGAGCCCGCGGCCGGCGCGCGAGCAAGCCCCGATGGCATGAAGAACCTGCCGCCGAGTTGGACAGGCAAGGAGCAGGTCGGCATGCTGCTCTACCCGGGCATGACGTCGCTGGATTTCGTCGGCCCGCAGCACATGTTCTCGTCGCTGATGGGCGCCCAGGTTCACCACATCGCCAAGTCCATGGCCCCGGTCACCAGCGATTCGAAGCTGACCCTCCTTCCCACCACCACACTCAAGCGCGCCCCTCGCGACCTGGACATCCTCTTCGTGCCTGGCGGTGGCGACGGCACCTTGGCGGCGATGGCTGACCCCGAGCTGCTGGCCTTTCTGGCAGACCGCGGCAGCCGCGCGAAATGGGTCACCAGCGTTTGCACGGGCTCACTGGTGCTGGGCGCCGCGGGCCTGTTGAAGGGCTACAAGGCCACGTCGCATTGGGCAAGCCGCTCGTTGTTGAAGGACGCAGGCGCCATCGAGACGGAAGGGCGGGTCGTTCGTGACCGCAACCGCATCACCGGCGCGGGGGTCAGCGCCGGGCTCGATCTCGGGCTCACCCTCGTCGGCATGCTTCGAGACCAGGCCTACGCGGAAACGGTGCAGCTGCTTGCCGAATACGCACCCGAGCCGCCTTTCAACGCAGGGTCGCCGCGCACCGCGCCCGAGGCCGTGAAGCAGATGACTGAAGGCATGTTCCCGGACTTCAACGAAAGGGCCCGGACCACGCTGGCACGGCAGGTGAAGCTGCGGCGCACCTGACGAGGTGTGCGTCAGACGCCACGGATACCGGAGCGTCGTCAAGACACGGCCGGGTTGTTGACCCGGCAAATCATCCCTGCGTCCGCTTGCGACCGGCGATTGAAGCAACGACAGCGCTCGACCCAGGTCCCTGCAGCCCTCCCCCGCAGACCGCCCGCGCAGCCTGGCGCCGGGCGAGTCCCCGACCCGCTGGCGGCGGCACGCATTGGCAACTGGCCGATTGCCGGCGTGACAGGCGGCGACCGGAGCATTCGACCGCGCCTGCGACGGATGCCGATATCGACAGATCCCAGCGGGCCTAGCGACGGCGGTCGAACGAAGAGCGTGCCGATGCAATGGCTGCGTAGTTCGCCTCTGCCCAACGGTCGACAACGGTCAGCACGGTGCTGAGCGAGTGCCCGAGATCCGTCAGTCGGTATTCCACGTGGGGCGGCACCGATTGATGGTCGATCCGTTCGACCAGTCCGTGGCGCTCCAGTTCTCGCAACGTCTGGGTCAGCACCTTCTGGGAAACACCTTCGACACGTCGAAGAAGCTCGTTGTTGCGCAGGGGCTGTCGGGCCAGCAACGGCACGACAAGGAGGGCCCACTTGCCTGCGACGACTTCAAGGGCCGCCCGAGAGGGGCAACTGGCGCTCAGCACATTGCCCGTGGCTTGGGTACTGCTTGTGAGTGCAGGGTTGATCGAGATCGTCATGGCCGCAGCGCTCAAGGCGAGCAACGGCTGGAGTCGTCCCCTGCCAGGGTTGGTCGGCCTGCTGGCCGGATTTCTGTCCATCGTGTTGCTGACGCATGCCATCAAGAGCCTGCCGACCGGCACGGCCTACGCGATCTGGACTGGCATTGGCGCCGTGGGCGTCACGCTGCTCGGCATGGTCTCGCACGGCGACAGCGCGTCTCCTTGGCGGGTGGGCTGCATTGCGCTCATCGTCGTTGGCATTGCCGGCCTTCGCCTGTTGGAGGCATGAAGGCGATGACCCAGCTGCTTCACATCCAGGCGTCGCCCAACCCCGTCTCGCACTCGCGGGAGGTGGCAGAAGCATTGATCGCTCGCTATCGAATGCTGAATCCGACCGGCGATTTGCGCCTTGCGGATGTTTGGCAGTTGGACCTGCCGGAGTTCGGTGCCGAAATGATCGCCGCAAAGTTTGCCGTCTTGCGGAGCCAGCAAGCGACAGAAGGGCAGCGGCGCCACTGGGCCCGCGCCGTCGAGCACGCCACGGCATTCAATGCGGCGGATCACTACGTGATCAACCTGCCGATGTGGAACCTTGGGTTGCCGTATAAGCTCAAGCACTACATGGACGTGGTGACGCTGCCAGGTGAAAACTGGAGCTGGTCACGCGATGCAGGCTATCGACCGCTGCTTGGCGGCAAGCGGGCGGTGCTCATCTACAGCAGCGCAAGCGCGTACGGTGCTGATGGCTTTTCCACCCAAGGGCACCAAGACACGCAGAAGGCCGCGATGCGCACGTGGCTGGGCTTCCTGGGCATTGAGGTGCTGCGAGAGATCGTCGTCGCACCGACCTCGAGTGACCCGTCGGCCTTGACCACGCTGAAGCAAGCCGCTCGCGAGGAAGCCGAGTCCGCTGCACATGCGCTGCTGTCACGCTGATGTGCAACGCAATCAGGATGCTGAGGCCGGCCTCAACAGTATGACCTCTGTCACTCGCTGACCAGGCTCAGCAGTTTCTTGATGCCGACCCGGCAAGGCTCCTGGGCTCTCGCCTCAATGCGCAGGTAGAGCGACAGAGCCCCGAGCCCCAACGGCAACTTTGGAGCTGCTGTCTGGACTGTTGGCTGGGCTTAGGGCGCCTGCCCCGGGGCCCAGCCGTCAGTCCTGCCTCCCCGCGATAAACCCTGAGCCTTCAACGCGGGCCGGTCCCCAGGCACACTGACCGCCCCGATCGATGAAGCCCCCCATGCCCCGCTTTGGATTCGACAACAGCTATGCCCGCGACCTGCCGGGCGCTTCCGTGGCCTGGCAGCCGTCGCCGGCGCCGGCGCCGCGCCTGCTGTTTGCCAACGCCGCCCTGGCCGACGAGCTGGGCCTACCGCCCGGCGTGCTCGAGGGGCCGGATGCGGCCGCGCTGTTCGCCGGCAACCTGTTGCCGGAGGATGCACAGCCCATCGCGCAGGCCTACGCCGGACACCAGTTCGGCGGGTTCTCACCGCAGCTCGGCGACGGCCGTGCACTGCTGCTGGGCGAGGTGGTGGACCGCGCCGGCCGTCGTCGCGACATCGCCTTCAAGGGGTCGGGCCGCACGCCGTTCTCGCGCAGCGGCGACGGCAAGGCCGCCGTGGGCCCGATGCTGCGCGAAGTGCTGATCGGCGAAGCCATGCACGCGCTGGGCATTCCCACGACGCGAGCGCTTGCCGTCGTCGCCACCGGCGAACCGGTGCGCCGCGAGACCGCGCTGCCCGGTGCGGTGCTCACGCGCGTGGCCGCCAGCCACCTGCGCGTGGGCACCTGCCAGTTCTTTGCCGCGCGCGGCGACCTCGACGGTCTGCGCCGGCTGGTGGACTACACCATCGCCCGGCACGACCCCGAGCTGATCGGCCAGCCCGGGCGCGAACTTGGACTGCTGCGTGCCGTGGCACGCCGCCAGGCCCGGCTGATCGCGCAGTGGATGAACGTGGGCTTCATCCACGGCGTGATGAATACCGACAACGTGGCCCTGTCCGGCGAGACCATCGACTACGGTCCCTGCGCCTTCATGGAGGCCTACGACCCGGCTGCGGTGTTCAGCAGCATCGACCACGGCGGCCGCTATGCCTACGGCAACCAGCCGGCCATCGCGCAATGGAACCTCGCGCGCTTCGCCGAGACGCTGCTGCCGCTGCTGGCCGACGAAGACGACGAGCCGGCCATCGAGCGCGTGGTGGCCGAGGCGACGGCCATCATCGACAAGGTGGCCGACAGGCTCGATGCCGAGCGGCTGGCGGGCC
This sequence comes from Burkholderiales bacterium, assembly GCA_003963005.1. Taxonomy (GTDB): domain Bacteria; phylum Pseudomonadota; class Gammaproteobacteria; order Burkholderiales; family Burkholderiaceae_C; genus Pelomonas. The sequence continues at coordinate 46,466 of RXJW01000046.1, read as the reverse complement.
AGCGGCGCAAGCTCGGCCTGACGACCGACGAACCCGGCGACGCCGCACTCGCCGCTGACTGGCTGACCTTGCTGCACACCCAGTCCGTGGACTTCACGCTCGCCTGGCGGCTGCTCGCAGGTGCTGCCGAAGGCCGGCCCGAGCCGCTGCGCGACCAGTTCCGCGACCGCGATGCGGTGGACGCCTGGCTTTCCCGCTGGCGCGAGCGGCTGGCCCGCGACGGCGCGGCGGAAGCAGCCGCTGCGCGCATGCGCCGCGTGAGCCCGGCAGTGATTCCCCGCAACCACCTCGTCGAGGCGGCCCTGCAAGCAGCCACGGCAGGCGACCTGCAGCCCTTCCACGCCCTGCTCGCTCGGCTGCGGGAACCCTGGGACGAAGCCGCACTGGCCACGCCCTTCGGTCAACCGGCGCCCGTCGAGGTCACCGCGGCTTACCGCACGTTCTGCGGCACCTGAGGGCGTGGCTGGCCCCCTCCGGGCCCGCACCGGGATCGCGAACGGGGCGCCTGCACGCGAGGCCAGGCCTGCAGCGCCGGTGCTGCAGCGATGTCGACGCTGGCCATCACCGCGTCTCGAACGTCTTCAGCCACTGCTTGAGCCGCTTGCGGCCGTCACTGTTTGTGCCGCGGTAGGTCTTGAGGGCCAGCGCCAGGAACTGTTGCTCGCCGGGCGACAGCCCTGTCGGCTCCCGCTCATCGTCCAGCCAACCGGGGGGCTTGCCGCAGTGCTGCTCGATCTGGCGCGCCAGCCTGTCGCCGATGGGCCGGGCGCCGCTCTTGGCCATCGACCACGTGGCGCTGCTGACCTCGATCCGAGCGGCCCACGCCGCCTCAAGCCCCTTGGGCGGGTCACCCGCCGCGATGCGCTCCTCGGCGAAGGCCTGGAAAAGCGACAGAGCGTTGAGACGGCGGAAGGTCGAGATGCTGGACACGGCTTGTGTTGTGAAAACACTTCACATTCATTCTAGGTGCTCGCACCGGCTTGACGGCAGCGTGAACACTCTTCACAATCCGACCATTCGTTGATTCACCCGCAACCCTTTCGGTCTCATCATGCTCCGCCCAGCCCTCGCCACCAACGCCAAGCGCCCCTTCTCGGGCGAGATGGCCTTGTGCGTCGCTGCGGATCGCCATGAGAGCTTGCTGGCACTGAGCCAGCCGCGCCATGACCGATACGAGGGTGACGCAACACCACCGGGGAAAGCTCCATCCCACTGAAGCTTTCAACCTCCAGGGATCTCGCGATCCTTAGAAGCCCGGTCTCCCGCAGGAACCGGGCTTTTTGTTTGGCTCCTGCTGTTCAGGTCGATTCATCCTGACCGGCGCCGACGGGCGCCGGTCAAGGCGAGTCGCACCAGATGCCATCTCGGGTGTGCCCGTGCACAAGCACTGGCCAGCCTGGTGTGCATGTGTGCCCCAGCACGTTCTGCAGACGGAGCCGGCATGCAGCGGTTCAGTCGAGCTTGCCTCCCCTGGATCGCGTGCGGACACAGCCGAGATGACATTGCCGCACTGAAGCCTGTCGTCGAGCTCACGCTTCGACGGGCGCAAACCGGCCGCAACGATTGGGCGGCGTCGGAACCCGTCACCGACAACCCTTCTCTTCATCCCATGAGAACGCGCCGGCTTCGCGCGGCGCACCAACCCTGTGCCCGTTTGCAGAAAGGAGGACGCCATGCACGACGTATTGCAGTTGGACATCACCGGCCTCCCGCAGGCCTGGATCTCGGTCGAGCAGGCGGCGGTGCACGTTGCCACACGCTCGGTGGCCTGGTCGCTCGGCGACGAGCCGCTGGCCGTGCTGCGTGGCGGCATGAATTCCGACACCGGGCGCCAGTCCGTGCTCGAAGTGCCGGCGATCCTGGCGCTGCGCGGCAGCTCGCGGCTGAACCTGTTCGACATCACGCCCTGCTACAGCAAGGGCAAGGTCCTGCGTCGCGACCGCCAGACCTGTGCCTATTGCGGCACCTGGCAGGAGCTGCGCGACCTGACCATCGACCACATCCAGCCCGCGTCCCGCGGTGGACCGCTGAGCTGGATGAACACGGTCGCGGCCTGCCGCGCCTGCAACGCGCTCAAGGCCGACCGCACGCCGGAGCAGGCGCGCATGCCGCTGCTGTTCGCACCCTACGTGCCCAGCCGCTTCGAGGACTTCCTGCTCAAGGGCAGGCGCATCCGGGCGGACGTGCATGAATGGCTGGCCGCACGGCTGCCCAAGGAATCGCGCCTGAGCTGACCGCACGGTTCAGCGCAGGCGCCACGAGGTCTGCCTCGGAAGGCACAGGCTCACAGGCCCGGGGTTCCCACCCCACCGGTGCGCTCTGGCCGGGTTCGTCCCGTCGCCACGGCGCATGCCGTCTGGCTGGACGAGGGAGATGCGGTGAAACAGGGTTGGCCCGCCAGGGTCCGGGTTCGACTCCCGGGTTCACCACCATGGAATAGCTCAGTCGGTAGAGCAACGACCTGATAAGTCGTCTGTCGTGGGTTCGAGTCCCACTCCACCCCTGGCCTTTCACGCCAGTGAAACCGGTCGCAAGACCACCCCGCCGAACGTGCCGGCCTGCCTTCGGGCAGACGGGCATCAGCACGGCCACCCGTGCGTCGGGCACGCGGGGCCGGCGTCCACGGCCAGTCCAGGGCCTGCTCAGGGAGGGCAGGCCCGCGACGCCCCGTGGCACCCCGGCCCAGGCATCCGCCGCCCGTGGCCGCGCTGTAACGGCACCCCCATCAACCACACGCTGACCACAAGGAGAACGTCATGATGAAGCGTGTCACTGTGAAGAAGAACGAGCGCGGCCTGCTGCTGCGCAACGGCGATTTCGAGCGCGTGCTGCAGCCCGGCCGCCACCTGCTGTGGGGCGGGCTCGGCCGGCTCGACGTGCAGCTGTTCCCGCTGGAGCTGCCGGCCTTCGTGCACCGGCTCACCGACTACCTGATGGCCAAGGAGCCCGAGGTGGTCGAGGCCGAGTTCGTGCGCGTGGCGCTCAGCGAGCACCAGGCCGGCCTGCGCACCGAGAACGGTGTGCTGGTCGAGCTGATGCCGCCCGAGACCCGGCGCCTGTACTGGAAGGGGCTCGTGGACGTGCAGGTGCAGGTGGTCGACCTCGATGACAGCATCGAACTGCCGGCCGAGCTGACCGCGCGGCTGCTGCAGACCCAACTGCGCCCCCGCAGCGTCGCCGGCCTGGCTGGTGTGCTGCAGGTCGTCGTGCCCGAGCACGGCGCCGGCCTGCTGTGGGTGGACGGCAAGGTGGAGCGCCTGCTCGGCCCCGGCTCGTTCGCGTTCTGGAAGTTCAACCGCCACGTGAGCGTGGAGCTGGTGGACCTGCGGCTGCAGGCCGTCGAGGTGACGGGCCAGGAAATCCTGACCCGCGACAAGGTCGCCCTGCGGCTGAACCTCTCCGCCACCTGGCGCTACACCGATGTGCTGACCGCGTACAAGGCACTGGCCAAGCCGGCCGAGCACCTGTATCGCGAGCTGCAGTTCGGTCTGCGCGCGGCCGTGGGCACGCGTTCGCTCGATGAACTGCTCGAGAACAAGAACGTCATCGACGAGGTCGTCACCGCGCAGGTGAAGGTCAAGCTCGCGGCCCTCGGCATCGAGCTGACCAGCGTCGGCGTGAAGGACATCGTGCTGCCGGGCGAGATGAAGACCATCCTGGCCCAGGTGGTGGAGGCGGGCAAGTCGGCCGAGGCCAACGTGATCCGCCGCCGCGAGGAAACCGCCGCCACGCGCTCGCTGCTCAACACCGCCAAGGTGATGGAGGACAACCCCGTCGCCCTGCGCCTGAAGGAGCTGGAAACGCTGGAACGCGTGGCCGAGCGCATCGACAAGATCTCCGTGTTCGGAGGTCTGGACCAGGTGCTCAACGGGCTGGTGAAGCTGCGTTGAGCCGGCCCTGCCCCCTTCACGGCGGGCGGGGCTTTTTCATTTCCCGATACCGGACATGGTTCGGCATGCGTCCGGTTCAGCACGCCCACGGCATGGAAGGCCCGAACGCGACGGCGGCAACGCCGGACGGAGACGTGAACGCCCGTCACGACGATGGCGGGCCGCAACCGTGGATGGCGCCACGCTCCTACGACGACCGGGGCGTGACGTAGAAGGTCCCGCAGCGCGTGCACATCCGCGTGCGCGCGTAGCGATCAGAAGCGACGTCATCCTCCCGGGACTCCCGGCGATACGTCGGGACCACCGCCAGCACGCAGACGCCCATGGCCAGCCATGCCCCCCACCAGAGAAAGCCCAGCAGGAAGGTCACGAACGCCAGCGCGATCAAGCCGCCCGTGACCGAAAACGAGGCCGGCGGCGCTGCCTCCCTCGACAGCTCGGACTGCTGGACGCCCATCGTGCTGCCAACCCCGCCAGCCGGTCCATTGGGCGCCATGCCCACACCCAGTGCCGAGTAGGCCGCCGTCGACAGGCCCTCCTTGTGAACCAGGCTGGCACTCTTCCATTGATCAAACCCGCAGGCGGGACACGCCATCGACACTCTCCCCGGCTGCGTCAGCGGCCATGCCCCCTGGCACGGCCGCGGCAGCGCCTGCGTTGTCACGGCAGGCTGACCAGCCACTCTGCCAGCGCGGCGATCGGTGCCGCAAGGGTGGGTATTCACCCCGTGCTCAGCGCACGACATCTGCCGGCCCTTCGCCGAACTCGGGCCTGGAAAGAGCCTGCCCGAGCCGGGCCACGCCGGCGCGTCCATCGCCCGGCCCCGTCGCCCACTGCCCCACTCGCGCCATCGCCTCCACCGTCCGCGCCAGGCTCCGGTGCGTCGTCCCCACCACCTCGCTCAAGGTGACCGCACAGCCCGCCTCACGCAGCACGCGCACCAGCCGCAGCGAATGTCGCCGCGGCACCTGGCGGTCGCGTTCGGCCAGCAGCACGAGCACCGGGCAACACAAGCCGCGGGCGGCCGCCTCGGAGTCGAGCGTGGAACGCAGCAGCGGCGCCAGCGGCAGCAGCAGGGGGCTGCGCCGGAGCAGCGCGCGCAGGCTGCGGAAGGGTGTGATCAGCACGAGGCCGGCGGGTGGCTCGCCGGCCGCGCCGCGGCGCGCGGCGAGTTGCAGGGCGATGCCGCTGCCCAGGCTGCGGCCGGCCAGCAGCAGGGCGCTGGGGGGCAGCTGGAGCCGGCCCAGGCCCCAGGCGGCGGCAGCTTCGGCGTCGCCCACGCAGGCCGCTTCGGAGGGCCAGCCGGTGCTGCCGCCGAGGCTGCGGTAGTTGAAGGCGAGCAGCGCACAGTCGTCGGGCAGCCAGCCGGCCAGGTCGGGCGTCCAGGCCACGTGTTCGTTGCGCCCGCCGAACCACAGCACCAGGCGACGCGGCGCCGCACCAGCCGGCAGCGTCAGCCAGCCCTGCAGCCTCACGCCGCCCGGGCGCGACAACCACACGGCCTGCACGGTGCGCCGGCTCGCGGCCGGGCCGGGGTCGGTGCGGCGGATGCGCCAGGTGCGGCCGAACAGCAGCTTGCCCTGGGCCGCGGCGACGGCAGCCAGCAGCAGGGCCCAGGCGAGCACAGCCCAGGCCCAGGGCGGGAGGGGTGACGACGGCATGCGAGGCAGGCGTGGACGAGCCCCGCAGACTAGGTGGCAGCTGTGACAGCGGCGTGAGGGTCATCGATTCGTCATGCAGCCGCCGCAGGCGCGGCGCACACTCCGGCCCATGGCCTACACGCACACCCTGGGCGGCGAGCGCTTCCGGTTCGCCGACCTGCGCACCCTGATGGCCCGCGCCAGCCCCCGGCGCTCGGGCGACGAACTGGCCGGCGTGGCCGCCGCCTCGGCGCGCGAGCGCGTGGCGGCGCAACTGGCGCTGGCCGACCTGCCGCTCACGGCCTTCCTGAACGAAGCCGTGGTGCCCTACGAGGCCGACGAGGTCACGCGGCTGATCCAGGACACACACGACACCGCCGCCTTCGCGCCCGTGGCCCAGCTGACCGTGGGTGGCCTGCGCGACGCGCTGCTCGCCGGCAGCGTGGACCCGGCCGCCCTGGCGCCCGGCCTCACGCCCGAGATGGCCGCCGCGGTCACCAAGCTCTGCCGTGTGCAGGACCTGCTGCTGATCGCGCAGCGCTGCGAGGTGGTGACGCAGTTCCGCAGCACGCTGGGCCTGCGCGGCCGGCTGGCCACGCGGCTGCAGCCCAACCACCCGACGGACGACGAGACCGGCATCGCCGCCAGCCTGCTGGACGGGCTCCTGATGGGCGCGGGCGACGCGGTCATCGGCATCAACCCCGCGACCGACAACCTGCCGCAGGTGATGCGCCTGGTGCAGATGCTGGATGCGGTGATCGCGCGGCACGAGATCCCGACGCAGAGCTGCGTGCTGACGCATGTCACGACGACGATCGCCGCCATCGAGCGCGGCGCGCCGGTGGACCTGGTGTTCCAGTCCATCGCCGGCACCGAGGGCGCCAACCGCGGCTTCGGCATCACGCTGGCGATGCTGCAGGAGGCGCGCGAGGCGGCGCTGTCGCTGCGGCGCGGCGGGCGGCAGGTGATGTATTTCGAGACGGGGCAGGGCAGCGCGCTGTCCAGCGACAGCCACCACGGCTGCGACCAGCAGACGCTGGAATGCCGCGCCTACGCGGTGGCGCGGCGCTTCGAGCCGTTGCTGGTGAACAGCGTGGTGGGCTTCATCGGGCCGGAGTACTTGTTCGACGGCAAGCAGATCCTGCGCGCCGGGCTGGAGGACCACTGCGCGGCCAAGCTGCTCGGCCTGCCGATGGGCGTGGACGTGTGCTTCACCAACCATGCCGAAGCCGACGTGGACGACCTGGACAGCCTGCTCACGCTGCTGTGCACCGCGGGCTGCAACTACATCATGGGCGTGCCGGGCTCGGACGACATCATGCTGGGCTACCAGAGCACGAGCTTTCATGACGCGCTGGCGATGCGCCGCTTGCTGGGCCTGCGCCCGGCGCCGGAGTTCGAGGCCTGGCTGCAGCGCAGCGGCGTGTTCGACGGCAGCCTCGCGCTGGCCGACGGCCTGCCCGCGCGGTTTGCCGCACTGCTGGCGGGTTCGGCATGAAGCCGCCCGTCACCGCCCAACCCTGGGCTGGCCTGCGCGCGCACACCGCGGCACGCATCGGCCTGGGCCGCGCAGGTGCGAGCCTGCCCACGGCGGCGCACCTGGCCTTCCAGCAGGCACATGCGGATGCACGGGACGCCGTCCACCTGCCCCTGGATGCTGCGCCGCTGCTCGCAGGCTTGCGCGCCCTGGGCGAGGCCCCCGTGGCCGTGGCCAGCCGCGCACTGGACCGCAGCACCTACCTGCAGCGGCCCGACCTCGGGCGCCGCCTGAGCGAGGCCAGCGTGCAGGCCCTGGCCGCACTGGCTGCGGCGCCGGTGGACCTGGCCTTCGTGCTGGCGGACGGGCTCTCCGCCCTGGCGCTGCAACGCCAGGCCTTGCCGCTGTTCCAGGCGCTGCGTGAGCGCCTGGTGGCGCAGGGCGGCTGGACCTGGGCACCGCCGGTGCTGGCGACACAGGCGCGGGTGGCACTGGGCGACGAGGTCGGCGCGCTGCTGCAGGCCCGCTGCGTGCTGGTGCTGATCGGCGAGCGGCCGGGCCTGTCGGCACCGGACAGCCTGGGCGTGTACTTCACCTGGGCGCCGCGCGTGGGCCGGGTGGATGCCGAACGCAACTGCCTGTCGAACGTGCGCCCCGAGGGCATGCCGCACGACGCGGCCGCGGCCAAACTGCACAGTCTGTTGACCGAGGCGCGCCGACGCCAGCTCACCGGCGTGAACCTGAAGGACGAGCAGGACGACCGCGCGCTGCCCCGGGCCACGACGTCACCCGACCTGATGCGACGCCTGACGGGCTGAACCCCGTCCGCGGGCGCGTCTCAGCGTTCGTCGAGGCTGATGAGGCCCTCGCGCAGCGCCCATTTCACGACGCCGGCGATGTCGTGCAGACCGAGCTTCTTCATGAGCCGGCTGCGGTAGGTGTCGACCGATTTCGGGCTCAGGTGCAGCGCCTCGCCAATGGCATTGCTCGTGGCACCCTGGGCCACCATCAGCAGGATCTGCCGCTCACGCGGCGAGAGTGCGTCTTCGGCGGGCTTGTCGCGTTCGGTCAGCACCGAAGCGGCGAACTCGGCCGCCTGCGGGCTCAGGAAGCGCCGGCCGGCGGCCACCGTCTCCACGGCCTGCAGCACCTCGGAGCTGGCTGAACCCTTGAGCAGGTAGCCCCAGGCGCCCAGGCGCAAGGCCTCGGCCACGTGGCGGGGCTGGTCGGACATGGTCAGCACGATGACGCGCAGGTTCAGCGCACGCCGCTGCAGCTCGGCCAGCAGCTCGAAGCCCGAGCGCTGGCCCAGGCGCAGGTCCAGCAGCACGACATCGGGCATGAGCCGGCCAAGATCGGCCAGGGCCGGCGTCGGGCCGGCCGCCTCGCCGATGACCTCGTGACCCGCCGTCTCCAGCACGACGCGCAGGCCGTCGCGCATGATGGCGTGGTCATCAACCAGGTAGATGCGGCTCATCGGCAGCCTCCCAAGTGAGGGTGACCATCGTGCCACGCCCGGTGGCGTCGCCGATGTGCAGTTCTGCACCGATGGCATGCGCCCGTTCGCGCATGCCCACCAGCCCGAGGTGCCCCGGGCGGCTGATGCGGGCATCGGGCGCGATGCCGATGCCGTCGTCGCACACCGCCAGCGTCAGGCGGTGCTCGTCGCCCTCCAGGTACAGCGTGATCTCGCGGGCCGAGGCGTGGCGCAGCGCGTTCAGCAGGGCCTCGCGCGCGACCATGAACACGGCGTACTCGACGTCGGGCAGCCAGCGCTGCAGCTGGGCGGCACTGCTGGCCTCCAGCCTCACGCGGGCATCCCCTTCGGCCGGCGCATGCTGGCGGATCTCGTTGTCGAGTGCGGCAGCCAGGCCGAGTTCATCGAGCAGCGGCGGCCGCAGCTCCGACAGCACGCTGCGCACCTGCCGGTTGGCCAGCACCACAAGGTGGGCGATGCGCTCGTTCATGCGCGTCTTCTGCGCCTCGGCGGCATTGCCATAGGCCTCCCAGTGCAGGCGCAGCGCGGCCAGCGTCTGGCCGAGTTCGTCGTGCAGGGACTGGGCGAGCTTGCGGCTGGTCTGCTTCTCCTGCTCGAGCAGGCGGCGGTTGAGCTGCGCGAGTTCGTCGCGCGTGCGCTCCAGCAGGGCCTGCTGGTTCACGCGGTCCGTCACGTCGCGCAGGATGGCGGTCAGCACGGTCTGGCCGTTCGTGACCGCCTGGGAGATGGAGGCCTCCAGCGTCAGCAGGCGACCGTCCGCGTGCACGCCGTTGACGCGGCCGGCGCCCATCGCCCGCTGGCTGACGCCGGAATGGGCGAAGGCGTCCAGCGCCGGGCCGTGGCTGGGCTGGGCGACGGGCGGCAGCAGCACGTCGAGCGGAGCGCCGAGCATCTGCGCGGCCGGGTAGCCGAAGATGCGCTCGGCCGACGGGTTGAACAGCGTGATGCGGCCTTGCGCATTGACGCTGACGATGGCGTCGCTCGCGTTGCCGATGACGGCCGACAGCCGAGCGGCACCGTCGGCCAGGGCCTGGCGGGCGGCGTATTCCTCGGTCACGTCCCGCAGGATGACGCCGAAACGGGCCGAGCCCGGTGCGAGGCCCAGCGCGTAGATCGTGCCGGCGAAGCGGCGCCGGCCGCGCTCGGGCAGGTCCATCTCGACGCTGACGTCGGCGATGCCGTGGATCTGCGCCTCGCGCAGGCTGTCGGCGGCGCAGTGGCCACAGGGCAGCACCTCGTCGAGGCGGCGCCCGAGTGCGGCCGCCGCCGGCGTGCCGCTGAGCTGCGCGGCGCCGCGGTTCCACTCCAGCACGCGGCCGTCGATGTCGAGCGTGGCCAGCAGGGTATCGACCGCGGCTTCTGCGAGGGCACGCAGCCGGTCGGCCAGCGCATCGGCCCGAACGCGCGCGCTGCGCTCGGCACGGATGTCGTGCACGATGGACAGCGCGCCCACCCGCTCGCCCTGGGCATTGAGCATGGGCACGAGGTGCCACTGGACGGCCACGCGCTCGCCGCTGGCGGTGAGCGCATCCAGGCGCGCCGCGAACTCGCCCGGCGGGTCGTCGAGCTGCTGGTACAGGCGCAGCAGCGCGTCCCGCTCGGCGGCACCGAACAGGCATTCGCCGGCCACGTTGCCGCGGATGCCTTCGGTCGTCCAGCCGAGCAGGCGGGTGAAGGCCGGGTTGAGGTACTCGACGCGGTAGTCGCGGTCGACCAGCGCGATGCCCAGCGGCAGGTGGTCGATGGCACGGCGCAGGTTGCCGGCATCGCGGGCCAGCCAGCCCATCAGCCGGGCGACCGGGCTGGGGTCGGCCCGCTGCGCCACCAGGGTCTGCACGCGGTTGGCCACACCGGCATGGTCGCCCAGACGCTCATGCGCGAGCACCGCCTCGAAGACCGGGCCCCAGGGCTTGAGCATGCGGCGGGACATCCACACGCCCGCCGCTGCCAGCAGCAAGGCGGCCAGGACGCCGACGCGGATCATCGAGTTGGAGAGGCGATCGACGATCGCCAGTGCCGCATCCTGACGCTGCATCACCACCACGCGCCAATCGAGCAGCGCCGCTTCGCCGGCCTCTCCCCGCAGCGGCGACTGCGCGATGAAATGCGTGGTGCCGTCCGCCGCCTGCCAGGCGCGAGCGCTCGGGATGCTGGCCGGGAGATCGTCCGGCACGGGCACGCCCTTCAACACGCTGCGCTGGCTGGGCGAGGTGATGACCAGGCCGGTCAGCCCCGCCTCGCGCGCCACCTGGGGTTCGCCCAGCGACGCGGTGAGCACATTGCCGACCCAGTGCAAGCCCAGATGGGCGGTGATGACGGCGACGACCTTGCCGTCGTCGTCGAGCACCGGTTCGCCGATGTCGATCAGCTCCGCCGGATGGCCCAGCAGCGGCGCCAGCGCCACGGCCTCGTGGATGTCGCCCACCATGCCGCGCAGGCCCTGCCTGAACACGGGCCGCGCGGCGATGGACTGACCTTCCAGCCATCCCTTGCTGCCGGCCAGCACACGGCCGTCCGGCGCGATCAGGCCGATCCACACGAACTTGGGCGACTCCGCGATGAGCTTGTCCAGCTCGGCCCGCACACGGGCCGGCGGCACGTTGGGCTGCACCAGGGGTGAGCGGGCCTGCAGCCGCACCTGGTTGACGGCGTCGCGCAGCGCAGCCTGCAGCTGCAGGCCGAGCACGTCGGCCCGCTGCTGCATGCGTACCAGGCTGCGCTGGCTGAGATCGGCATCCAGCAGCTGGTGCTCGACGGCCAGCATGACGGAGGTCAGCACCGCCATCGCCAGGGCGGGCAGCAGGGCGAACCGCCAGGTCAGCCGGCGAGCTTGGTTCATGCGGCGACTGTAGTGGCTCCGTTCAGGCGGAACACGCGCACGGCCTGCGTCACCAGTTCGGCCTGGTGGCTCAGCGACATGGCCGAGGCGGACAGCTGCTCCACGAGCGCCGAGTTCTGCTGCGTGATGCCGTCGATGCTGGCCACGCTGCCGTTGACCTCACTGATGCCGCCGCTTTGCTGCTGCACGGCCACGCTGATGCGGCCGATCAGTTCGTTCATCCGGTCCACGGCCGTCTCGGCCTCCTTCGCGGAGCGCCCGGTGTCGGCCACGATGCGCACGCCTTCTTCCACGCGGCTGCGCGAGTCCTCGGCGAGCTTCTTGATCTCCTGCGCCGCCTCGCGAGTGCGGCCAGCCAGCGTGCGCACCTCGGAAGCCACGACGGCAAAGCCCCGGCCGGCATCGCCCGCCCGGGCAGCTTCGACCGCAGCGTTCAGCGCGAGGATGTTGGTCTGGAACGAGATGCTGTCGATGACGGTGACGATCTCGTTGATGCGCATCGTCGCGTCGCGCACCGCGTCCATGCGCTGGCTGGCCTGCTGGCTGGTGCTGCCGGTGTTGCGCGCGGCCTCCGCCGTCCCCTGCGCGAGGTCGCGGGCCTGAAAGGCGCCGTCGGCCGTGTGGCGCACGGTGGCGGCCACTTCCTCCAGCGCCGCGGCGGCCTGCTGCAGGTTGCCGGCCTGCTGTTCGGTGCGCTCGCCCAGGTCGCGGCCGCCGGCGGCGATCTCGGAGCAGGCGAGGTGAACCCCGTCCACCTCGCGGCGTACGTCGCCCACCACCGCCTGCAGGTTCACGTTGAGCTGGCCGAGGGCGCGCATCAGGCGGCCCTGGGCATCGCTGCGGCGGGTCTGCAGGTTCTGCGTCAGGTCGCCCGAGGCCAGGCGCTCGGCGGCAAGCGCTGCTTCGATGAGCGCGCGGTGGCTGCGGGAGCGCAGCCAGGCCAGTGTCGGCAGCATGGCGACCGCGGCGCCAAGGGCGACCGCCGCCACCGGCCCGAGCAGCGCCGCACCGGCCGCGCCCAGGGCGCTGGCCGCCACGCCGGCAGCGAGCAGCGCACCGCCTTCCACGAACAGCGACGTGTGGCACGCCAGCCGGGCGCTCAGGCCGGCCAGCCCGGCGCGCTGCACGCTGCCGCGGTGCAGGCGCGTGGCCAGCTTGGGGTTCTTGCCACCCCCCGCCGCTCGGTACTCCTCGCGCATCTGGGCGTACAGGGTCTCGGCGCTGCGGATCTCCTCGCGGCTCGGCTTGGTGCGCACCGACATGAAGCCGCAGATGCCGGTCGCATCGCGCACCGGCGTGACGTTGGCGCGCACCCAGTAGAAGTCGCCGTTCTTGCGCCGGTTCTTCACGAGCGCCGTCCAGGGCTCGCCGGCCTTGAGCGTGTCCCACATGTCGCGGAAGGCCTCGGCGGGCATGTCCGGGTGGCGGATCATGTTGTGCGGCTCGCCGATCAGCTCGTCGCGCTCGAAGCCGCTCGCGGCGATGAAGGCCGGGTTGCAGTAGGTGATGCGGCTTTGCAGGTCGGTGGTGGACACCAGCGGCGTGTCGGCGCTGATTTCGAGTTCTTGCTGGGTCACCGGTCCGTTGTTGCGCATGGCGTCGCTCCTGGTTGTTGGGCCACGGGGCGGACTTTGTAAGAAGGCCTGTCACCGCGCCATGCGGCGCTTGTAGGGGATTCTTGTTCGGCCCTGTCGGGGAAGCCGGACAGGGCCTCGCCGCCTCTCGCGCAGCGCAATTTGTCACGCCAAGATCGGGGCATGTCGATCACTTCTGCATCCGATGGCGCCCGCGTCGTGCTGGCGGGCCCGGCACCGCTGACCGCGGCATCGCTGCTGCGCGAGGCGGGCTGCCAGGTGCTGAGCGCAAGCTCGCCCGCCATGCTGCTGCGGCTGGCCGGCGACGCCCCCCGGCCGCGCCTGATCCTGCTGGGCGAGACCGTGGGCGACCAACCCGGCCTGAGCCTGCTGGCGCGCATGCAGGATGACGCCCTGACCCGGTCCATTCCCGTGCTGTACGTCGCCCAGGAGAGCGACGAGGAGCTGGCGCTGGCCCTCGGCGCCGCCGACTGCCTCACCTGGCCGCTGCGCCCGCTGGTGTTGCTGGCGCGGGTGCAGGCGCAGCTCCGGCTGGCGTCCCTGGCAGGCCTGAGCGGGGTGCTGCCTTGAGGGTGGGGGCGCTGGACGCGACGCGCCCTCCACGCTGGTGGCACCGCCTGCTCGATGCGGGGCGCCGGCGTGGCCTACCGGGCCAGCGCCCGCTCGGCGGCCAGGCGCTGCAGATGCTGGATGCCGTGCTCGCCGATGCCGGGGTCACGGTCATCGTGCGCGACGGCCGAGATACCTGCCTGCTGTGCAACGACGAGGCGGCGCGCGTGGCCGGGCTGGCGGTCACGCCGGCGCCGGGTACCTCCCTGGTCGGCCGCGTGCCCGACCTGATGCTCAACGGCCCCACCCAGCCCGCCGACACCGAGACCTGGCAGACCCCCGCCGGCCCGCGTGTGTTCCGCGTGCACCGCGGCCGCCTGCCGGCCCAGCGCCAGGGTGAGAGCGAACCGCGCTACGTGGTGGCGCGCGACATCACCGAGCAGCGCCAGGACGCGGCGCGCCTGGCGCGCAACGAGCAACAGCTCTCGCTGGCCATGCGCGGCGCCGCGCTCGGCCTGTGGGACTGGCAGGTCATGACGGGCGCCGTGCAGGTGAACGAGCGCTGGGCCGAGATGCTGGGCTACCGCGTGGAGGAGATCGACCCGCACGTGGACAGCTGGCGCGCGCTCGTCCATCCCGACGACTGGCCGGCCATCGACGCCTCGCTGCTGCCGCACCTGCTCGGCAAGACCGACAGCTACCGCTGCGAACACCGGCTGCGGCACCGCGACGGGCATTGGGTCTGGGTGCTGGACGCAGGCCAGGTGGTGGAGCGCGATGCGCAGGGCCGCGCGGTGCGGGCGCTGGGCATCCACCTGGACATCAGCGACCGCCGCCAGGCTCTGGAAGCCCTGGAGGCCTCGCGCCGTGAACTGGAAGCCCGCGTGCAGGAGCGCACCCAGGCACTGGCCCGCGCCACGGCCGAGGCGCATGCGGCCAGCGAGGCCAAGTCGGCCTTCCTGGCCAACATCAGCCACGAGATCCGCACGCCGATGAATGCGATCGTCGGGCTGACCCGGCTGCTGGCGCGCTCGGCGCACGACAGCGAGGAGGCAGGCCGCATCGCCCGCATCGAGGTGGCCGCCGAGCACCTGATGACGCTGATCGGCGACGTGCTGGACCTCTCCAAGATCGAAGCCGGCCGCATGTCGCTGGAACAGCTGCCGCTGGACCTGCCGGCGCTGCTGGAGGACGCGCTCGGCCTGTTCGCGCTGCCGGCCCAGGCCAAGGGCATCGCGCTGCGCCTGCACGCGGCGGGCGTGCCCGAGGGCCTGCTGGGCGACCCGACACGGCTGCGTCAGGCGGTGCTCAACCTGGTGGGCAACGCGGTCAAGTTCACCGACCGCGGCGCGGTGGTGCTCGACGTGCGCGTGCTCGACGATGCAGCCGACGCGGTGCGGCTGCGCTTCGAGGTGACCGACACCGGGCCGGGGGTGAGTGCCGACGTGGCGCAGCGTCTGTTCGGTGCCTTCGAGCAAGGCGACGCCTCGACGGCCCGGCGCCACGGCGGCACCGGCCTGGGCCTGGCCATCACACGGCGCCTGGCCGAGATGATGGGCGGCGAGGTCGGGCTGTCGAGCGAGCCCGGCTGCGGCTCGACCTTCTGGTTCACGGCACGGTTGGCGCGCGACCTGCAGCCCGCGGCCCACGATCCGGCGCCGGCGCCCCCCTGCCCGACGGCTGCCGATCGGGTGCGAAGGCTCTACGCCGGCCGGCGCGTGCTGCTCGTGGAGGACAACCCCGTCAACCAGGAGATCGCGCTGGCCGTGCTGGCCCAGGGCGCGCTGGCGGTGAGCGTGGCCGACAACGGGGCGAGCGCGCTGCAGCTCGCGCAGGCCGCCGCGTTCGACGTGATCCTGATGGACCTGCACCTGCCCGACATGGACGGCTTCGAGATCACCCGCCGGCTCCGCGAGGCAGGCGTGACCGCACCGGTGCTGGCCGTGACGGCCAGCGCGCTGCCCCTGGAGCGATCGCAATGCCTGAGCGCCGGCATGGTGGACTTCATCACCAAGCCGCTGGACGCGGACGCCCTGCACGAAGCGCTGCTGATGGTCTTCACGGCCGCCCCGGCTGCCCCTGCCGTTTGAGCGCGTCGCTCAGGCATCGGCCAACGCGGCCCGCAAGGCCGGCACCAGCGCCTGCAGCAACCGGCTCACGCGCTCGGGCAGCAAGTCGCGCTGCGTCGTGCAGACATGCACGGCCGGGCCCTGCACCATGTGCTGCGGCAGCACGGCCTGCAGACGGCCAGCAGCGACATCATCCCGAACGAGGTAGCGCGGCAGCATGGCCAGACCCAGGCCGGCCCGCGCCATGTCCAGGCCCGCGTCGGGCGAGTTGACCTCGGCGGCGGGCTCGTCCAGCGGCATGACGATCTCACCCCCGGCCATCGCGAAGCGCCAGGGTCGCCGCACCGGCGCGCTGGGCGGTTTCAACGCGATGGCGGGCCAGGGGCGCAGGTCAGCCGGGGTCTGCGGCGGCGGAAAACGCGCGACGACCTCCGGGCTGGCCACCAGCAGCAGCGCCACGTGGCCCACCGGCCGGGCCACCAGGCTCGAATCCGGCAGCGGGCCCAGGCGCACGGTGAAGTCCAGGCGCTGGGCGAGCAGGTCCTCCAGGCCGTCGGACAGCTGCAGGTCGAGCCGCACGCCCGGGTGCTCGCGCAGGAAGGGCCAGAGGGCCGGCATCAGCACATGCCGGCCCAGCGCATGGCTGCAGCCGATGCGCAAGGGGCCGCGCAGCGCCCCTTCGTCCTCGCCAAGCGCCGCCACCGCAGCGCCGAGCGTGGCGAGCGCCGACTGCGACGCTGCCACCAGCGCCCGCGCTCGCTCGGTGAGCTGCACCTGCCGCGTGCTGCGGTGGGCCAACCGCACGCCCAGGCGCCGCTCGCTCTGGGCAATCAGGCGGCTCACGGCCGCGCGGGTGAGCCCCAGCTCGCGGCCCGCCGCCGCAAAGCTGCCCAGGGCTTCCACCCGGTTCAGGACCCAGAGCGTGCGCAGGTCTTGCTCATGCATTGTCAATTCCTGGTGACGGTGCGACTCGGTATTGTGTCTTCCGCGAATCGACTGCGGCCCGGACACTGGCCGTCATCAACACCCCTCCTGGAGCTGAACATGCTGAACTTCCACACCCCCTCGCCCATCGCCATCCTCGGCACCGGCGGCGTCGCGCAGGACTTGGCCCGCGGTCTGATCGGCCTGGGTCACACCGTCATGCTGGCCGGCCGCGATGCCGCCGACGCTGCGCAGCGCCTGGCCGCCTTCAGCGCCGAAACTGGCGCCCGCACCGGAAGCTATGCCGAGGCCGCGGCCTTCGGCGCCGCCGTGTTCCTCGCGGTGAAAGGCACCGCCGCCGAGGCCGTGCTGCACGCCGCCGGCCCGGCGCTCGCCGGCAAGCTCGTCATCGACGCGACCAACCCGATCGCCGACGAAGCCCCCGACCACGGTGTGCTGCGCTTCTTCACCGACCGCAACGACAGCCTGGGCGAGCGCCTGCAGGCGGCCTTCCCGGCCGTCAAGATCGTCAAGGCCTTCAACACCGTGGGCTCGGCCCACTTCGTGCGCCCGAGCTTCGCCGGCGGCCCCGGCTCGATGTTCATCGCCGGCAACGACACCGAGGCCAAGGCCGCCGTGGCCCGCCTCATCGAGGCGTGGGGCTGGGAACCGTACGACGTCGGCCGCATCGAGGGCGCGCGCACGACCGAGCCGCTGTGCCAGCTCTGGTGCCTGCCGGGCTTCTTGCGCAACGACTGGGTTCATGCCTTCAAGGTCATCGCCTGAGGCTTCGTCATCGCGCGACGGGGCGCTGCGGCCCATGCAGCTCCGGACCCGGCGTGCGCATGCAAGCTGCTGGCTTGCGCAAGTCTTGCCTGCGGCTGACAGTTCGCTGAGCTGCACCCCGGAGCACCCGCTGCGCTGCGAGCCCGGCCCTACAGTGCGCCGCGGTTCCCAGCGCCCGCCTGACGGCGGCGAGGGGCCGTCGGGTCATGTCTGTCGTTCGCCTTCTCCACCGCTCCTGCCCCCGATCGCTGGGTCTACCTGTGCTGACTCTGGCGCTGGCTGCGCTCTCGGCGCCAGCGCAGGCGGCTGGCAGCCTGCTGCTGCTGGAGGCACCGCCCGCCGAGCCGAGCTGGTCCGGTGGCCTGTCCATCCGAGGCTGGCCGCGCGCGCCAGGCAGTGCCCGCCAGCGCGAGGCCTTGTTGCCGGCGCTGGACTACGAATCCCCGAGCGGCCTGTTCGCGGCCACGGACAGCGGCCTGGGTTGGAACCTCGCGCCGCGCCTGCTGGATGCAGACGACGCCAAGACCTGGCAGCTCGGCGCGCGCCTGTGGCCCCAGTCGGGGCGTTCGCGTCATGAATCTCCACCGGGCGTGGAGCACCTGGGCTCCCGCGTCATCACGCAGCTCTTCGCCAATGCGCAGGTCCTGCCGGAACTGCTCCTGCAGTCGGGCCTGTCCTGGGGCAGCGGTCGCCATCACAACGGCGACCAACTCGAGCTCGGCGCCACCAGCGGCATCCCGATCGGCAAGGACCTGCTGGGCATCAGCCTGGCCGCGACCTATGCGAACGCCGCCCACCAGCGCGGGAGTTTCGGGATCGGCCCCAAGGAATCCCTGGCCAGTGGATTGCCGGTCTTCAAGCCCCACAGCGGCTGGCAGGACTGGAGCATCGGGCTGAGCGCCGAGCACAAGTTCTCGGAAGACTGGTCCGTCAACGGTCAGTGGCTGCACGCCCGCCTGATCGGCCAGCCCGCCCGCTCGCCCCTGACGCACAGCCGCGATCAGCCGAGCTTCATCGCGAGCGTCTGGCACAAGTTCTGACACCGCAGCCATGCACGACGTTCTGCTTTACGCCCTGCCGGTGTTCGGCCTCGGCCTGCTGGCCGAATGGGCCTGGGGCTGGTGGCGCCGGCGCCAGACCTATGCGTTGGCCGACACGGTCAGCAGCCTCAGCCAAGGCCTGATGAGCCAGGCGGTGGCTGCCATCACGCCGCTGTTCCAGACGGGCCTGTATGCCAGCGTGCACGGCCGCTTGGCGATGCTGCCGGGCACGCTCTGGCATGGCGCGGCCGGCCTGCTGGCCTGTGTGGTCATGTACGACTTCTGCGACTACTGGCTGCACCGGGCGAGCCACGAATGCGCCTTTTTCTGGGCGGCCCATGCGGTGCACCACCAGAGCGAGCACTTCAACCTGAGCACGGCATTGCGTCAGGAAAGCCTGTACACGGTGGTTGGCGCGCCCTTCTTCCTGCCCATGGCGCTCCTGGGCGTGCCGACCGAGCAATACGCGCTGGCCGGCATCGTCGTGTTGTTCTACCAGTACTGGATCCACACCGAGCACATCGGTCGCCTGGGGTGGCTGGACCGCGTGTTCTCCACGCCGTCCAACCACCGCGTTCACCATGCCGTGAACCCGCCGTACCTGGACCGCAACTACGGCGCCATCCTGGTGCTGTGGGATCGACTGTTCGGCAGCTTCGCCGAGGAGCGCGAGCCGTGCGTCTACGGCACGGTCAAGCCCCTGCACAGTTGGAACCCGCTGACCGCCGTGGGGCAGGTCTATGCCGAGCTGTGGACGCGCATGCGCGCCACACCGCGCCTGGCCGACAAGCTGCGCGTGCTCTGGAAGTCACCCGGCTGGGTGCCGCCGGGTGCCGACTTCCAGGCCCTGCCCAGCGCCGAGCGGCTCGGCCAGCGGCGCTTCGACCCGCCAGCACCGCGCTGGGCCCGCGCCGCTGCCGTGACGCTGCTGGCCTTGACTGGCGCCGCTGGCGGCCTCTGGCTCTCGGCCGCCGACGATGCCGGCCTGCTGGCCAACCTGGGCGCTGCCACCGCCCTGTCGAGCGCCCTCTGGGCCATCGGCTGGCTGCTGTCGCGGCGAGGACCTGCCCAAGCTGTCGACCGTGCCCCGGGCTGAATGCGCGAACATTGGGGCATGGACAAGCTGCAAGCCCTCGAACAACGCATCATCGACCTCGAAATCAAGGCCAGCTTCGCCGAGGACACCGTTGAACAGCTCAACCAGGTCGTCGTGCGCCAGCAGGCGCAGATCGACCGGCTCGTGAAGGAGCTGGTGGCCCTTCGCACCCAGGCGGCCGCCGCGGCAGAGCCCGGTGGCTTCAGGAGCCTTCGGGACGAGCTCCCGCCGCACTACTGAGTCGTCGACCTCAGGGCTCGCCGACCCAGTAGTCCACACTGGCGTCCTGCGGCACGAGCATCCGCAGGCCGGGGCCATAACAGCCCACCTTGCCTGAATCCGGATAGACGCAGATCTCTGGCTCCTTCTGCGTGCTGACGCTGAGGTAGCGCAGCGGCGCGGCCGAGGTGTTCAGGAGGTGGTGCGGGTAGTCGGGCCCGGCGGGGATGGTGATGACGTCACCCGCGCGGACGGGCAGGTGCTCGCCGGCCACACGCAGGGTGCCTTCACCCTCCAGCACGATGAACATCTCTTCCTCGGCGAAGTGGTAGTGGTAGGGGCAACTCTGCTGGCCCGGGGCCACGACGTCGATGCGCGCGCCGAGCTGCTGGGCCACCGTGCCCTGGGTGAGCGACGCGCCCTCGGTGTCGTAACGCGGCGCGCGCACGAAGCGCTCCCGCGGGGCGTCGTGGAAGTTGCGGATCAGTTGCTGGCGGAGTTCGTCAGGGGTCGGCATGGGCAGTCGGGAGGGTGCTGGGACAATCGCGGCTGAATGAATCCGCCCGTGCATCTTCCCAGCCCCACCGACGACCTGTCATCCGCTGCCCGCCAGGTCCTGTCAGCAGTCTTCGGTTACACCGCCTTCCGCGGCCAGCAGGCCGACATCGTCCAACAGGTCACCGCCGGCGGCGACGCCCTCGTGCTGATGCCCACGGGCGGCGGCAAGAGCCTGTGCTACCAGGTGCCCGCCATCCTGCGCCACAGGCGCGGCCAGGGCGTGGCGGTGGTGGTGAGCCCGCTGATCGCGCTGATGCACGACCAGGTCGGCGCGCTGGAGGAGGCCGGCGTGCACGCGGCCTTCCTCAACTCCAGCCAGACGGGCGAGGAGTCCACCCGCATCGAGCGCGAGATGATGAGCGGGCGGCTCACGCTGCTGTACGCCGCGCCCGAGCGCCTGACCACGCCGCGCTTCCTGGCGCAGCTCACGAGCCTGCATGAGCGCGGGCTGCTGAGCATGTTCGCCATCGACGAGGCGCACTGCGTCAGCCAGTGGGGGCACGACTTCCGCTCGGAGTACCTGCAGCTGAGCCTGCTGCACGAGCGCTTCCCCGACGTACCGCGCATCGCGCTCACGGCCACGGCCGACGAGCTCACACGGGCCGACATCATCGAGCGGCTGCAGCTGCAGGACGCCCGCGTCTTCATCAGCAGCTTCGACCGGCCCAACATCCGCTACCTGATCGTCGAGAAGAACGGCTCGCCGCGCGAGCAGCTGCTGCGCTTCATCCGCGACGAGCACGAGGGCGAGGCCGGTGTCGTCTACTGCCAGAGCCGCAAGAAGGTGGAAGAGACGGCGGAGTTCCTGCAGGCCGAGGGCCTGAACGCGCTGCCGTATCACGCCGGGCTGGACGCCGACGTGCGCCGCCGCCACCAGGACCGCTTCCTGCGAGAGGACGGCCTCATCATGGTGGCCACCATCGCCTTCGGCATGGGCATCGACAAGCCCGACGTGCGCTTCGTCGCCCACCTGGACCTGCCCAAGAACATCGAGGCCTACTACCAGGAGACCGGCCGCGCCGGCCGCGACGGCGCACCGGCCGAGGCCTGGATGACCTACGGCCTGGCCGATGTGGTGAACCAGCGCCGCATGATCGACGAGAGCCCGGCGGACGAGACCTTCAAGCAGGGCCAGCGCGGCAAGCTCGACGCGCTGCTGGCCCTGGCCGAGGCCACCGACTGCCGGCGGGTGCGGTTGCTGGGCTACTTCGGCGAGGAGAGCCAACCCTGCGGCAACTGCGACAACTGCCTGAACCCGCCGGCGACCTGGGACGCGACCGAAGCGGCCCGCAAGCTGCTGAGTTGCATCTACCGCTTCCACCAGCGCGGCGAGCGCTTCGGTGCCGGCCACCTGATCGACGTACTGCGCGGCAAGGTGACCGACAAGACGACCCAGTACGGCCACCAGAGCCTGTCGACCTGGGGCGTGGGGGCGGACCTGTCCGAGCAGCAGTGGCGCGCGGTGCTGCGCCAGCTCATCGCGCTGGGGCATGTCGCAGCCGAAGGCGAGTTCAACACGCTGGCGCTGCAGGACAGCGCCCGGGCCGTGCTCAAGGGCGAGGTGGAGGTGCGGCTGCGCGAGGCCGAGGAGAAGAAGCCGCGGGGCAAGTCAGCCCGGGGCGGCGCGCGCCCGAAGTCGGACCCGGCGCTGGGCCTGGATGCCGAGGGGCAGGAGCGCTTCGAAGCGCTGAAGGCCTGGCGCTCCGAGGTGGCCAAGGAGCACGGCCTGCCGGCCTATGTGATCTTCCAGAACACGACGCTGGCCGAGATGGCCCGGGCCGTGCCGGGGGACCTCGCCGAACTCGGCGAGATCAGTGGGGTGGGTGCGAAGAAGCTCGAAGCCTACGGCCGCGAGATTCTTCGCGTGCTCGGTCGTTAGCAGACCTGCGGCGCGACACAGGCGCTGGCGACCTGCGTGCCGTCGCCGGCCTGGTTGCGGCGGCCTTCGACGACGACGCGGGGCAGTTGCGCCACGGCCGGGTCGGGTGTGCGCACGCCGCTGACCACGACCCGCTCCAGCTTCACGACCTCGGGGGCCTCGGCCGGCACGGTGATCGTCATCCAGGCGGCGCCGGTGAGGGCGATCATCGCGACGAGGACCGCGGCGCTGGCGGCTTGCAGGCGGGCGGTGCGGGTGGTGGTGGTGCTGACGCGGTTCATGGTGTGTTCCTCTCTGTCTGTGCCGCCAGTGTCTGAAAGCCGGGCCTCCGGATCTAAGGGTTTGCGATAGGTTGCCGGTTTTGGGGGATGAATTGCGGCTGATGCCGATCGGCAGGCTCCGTCGTCAACCTTGAGGGGCAGCCCTGACGCCGCCGTCACGCGGTGCCGGGATACTCCTCCCCACAAAAAGGGGAGGCCTCATGGCACGTGGCAATGACGTTCAACTCGGCGGCATCACCGACCTGGTGCTGCTCGCCGACATCAAGCGGGGCTTCGTCGACGCCCTGGAAGTGGCGACCTACGTCGACCGGCTGCGCAAGGTGCTGCGCACGCTCAATGGCCTGCGGCTGGGCTCGCGCGAGAGCAGCGCACCGGCCTCGCCCTACACCGACATCGTGGCGCGCTGGCGCATCGTGCACTCCTTCCGCTGGGCGGTCGTCGAGGGCAAGGACGGCGCGCCCGACCGGCTGCTGCTCAACGTCAATTTCGACGGCGGCTGGGAGCCCTACATGCGGGTCATCTGGGATCAGCTCGGCTCCACGCTGGACCTGATCCTGTGCCATGTCGAAGGCTACGAGCTGTCCTGCAACTGCAGCTTCGAGACCTATGCCCGCTGGGTGCGCGAGCACGAGATCTCGGCGGACTTCCTGTTCATCGAATCCGGCCGCACGGTGAGCGACGCCGAGTACCTGGCCAAGCTCGAAGCGAGCCAGCGCGGCCGGGCGAGCGAGCTGGCCGCCGACCGGCTGCGGGCGCCGGCCTCGGGCGAGGTCCCCGCCCTGCCGACCGACCCGACCGAGCGCTTCGCGATGGCGGCACGTGGCCTCGTGCCGCTGGCCGGCCTGTTCACGCTGCAGCGCTACTTCAACGCCACCGCCTGGGACGGCCGCGTGCTGTTGCGCGCGGCGCAGGACGTGCTCTTCGAGCTGACGCGGCTGGACACGAAGGCCCAGTTCCCGATCGGCGCCGGCAACACGCCGGGCGAGCTGCTGCGCCGCCGCCACCATCTGATGCTGGCCTGGTTCGAGACGGTGCTCAGCCCCCAGCCCGTCACCGCCCGTACGCTGACGCTCACCGACGCGGATCTGCAGGCCGGCATGGTCACCAAGCTGCCGGCCAACCGCGGCGCGCTGCTGCTGCTGCGCATCACCCAGCCGTCGCAGGCGCTGGCCTGGCTGGCGACCGCACCCGTCACCGCCGAGGGCGCCGTGCCGCCCGCCAGCGGGCCACTGCAGGGCGTGTGGACGCAGATCGCGCTGACGCTGACGGGGCTGTCGGCCCTGGGCGTGCCGGCGGCGCGGCTGGCGCGATTCCCGCAGGCCTTCCGGGAGGGCATGGCCGCCCGTGCCGGCCTGCTGGGCGATGTGCGCCACAACCACCCGGCCCACTGGGCCCTGGCGCCGCACGTCAACGGCCGCGATCGCTTCGACCCGGCCGGCGCGCACCTGCTCGTGCAGGTGCGCTTCGCCAGCACCGAGCCGGGCGAGGCCGTGACGGCCGCCGACCAGGCCCGCATCGACGCTGCCGCGCAAGCCCTCACGCAAGCCACGGGCCTGTCGCTGATGGCCGTGGAGCCGCTGCGCAGCAATGCGGTGGACAGCGAGAACTTCGGCTTCAAGGACGGCATCAGCCAGCCCACGCCCGACTGGAAGACGCCCCAGGCCACCGGCCAGCGCTGGGACGACCGCGTTCACGATGGCGAAATCCTGCAGGGCTTCCCGACCGCCCGCGACAAGGGCTATGCCGTGCCCGAGCAGCCCGACGCGCTGCTGGACCGTGGCAGCTTTCTCGTCGTGCGCAAGCTGCGCCAGTACGTGGGCCGGCTCGACGCGCGCATGACCGCGGAAGCCGCCCGCACCGGCCTGCCCAAGGAGGTGCTGCTGGCCAAGCTGATGGGCCGCTGGCGCAGCGGCGAGCCGCTGGCGGACGACCAGGCCGTCAATGATTTCAACTACGACGCCGACCCGAAAGGCGCGCTCTGCCCCTTCCACGCCCACATCCGCCGCGCCAACCCGCGCGACACCGGGCCGGACATGGCCTTCGCCCGCCGGCGCATGCCGCGCCTGCTGCGCCGCGGCATGAGCTACGGCCCGCCGCCCAACCGCGAGCAACCGGCGGATGACGCCGACCGCGGCCTCGTCTTCATGGCCTACAACGCCCATCTCGCCGAGCAGTTCGAGGTGGTGCAGCGCTGGGTGGCCGGCGGCAACGCCAGCGGCGGCTACTCGGGCCAGAGCGACCCGCTGCTCGGGGTGGTGGACGGCGGCAGCCCACGCCTGTACCCGTTCGAGCACAACAAGCGCGCCTACGAGGTGGACCTGGGCCCGCAGCCTTTCGTGACGCTGCAGTGGGGCGCCTACTTCTTCGTGCCGTCGATCCGTGCGCTGAAGGCGCTGCCGAGTCTCGTCGAGCTGCCGCTGCCCCAGCTGCCGTTGCCGGCACTCCCCGCGGCACTCCCCGCGCCGGAGGACCTGGAAGGCTGGCGCGAGGCGCTGGAGGACCCCAACCAGCGCGACGCCACCTGGGCCTGGGTGCGCGCCCAGCCCGGTGGTGTGGTGGCCACGCGCTACGGTGTGCTCGTGGGCGCGGCGGACCGCGTGCAACAAGTGCTGCGCAACAGCCCCGACCGCTACTCCGTGAGCGGCTACGGCGAACGCATGGCCGACTCGGTCGGCGTGGGCTTTCTGGGTCTGGACGACGACAGCGGCCACCGCGAGCAGGCGCCGGTGGTCAACAAAATCCTGGAGGGCTTCACGGAAGCGCAGGCCTTCAGCGACGCCTACCAGGCGGCTTCCGGCGGCATCGCGCTGCTCAAGCAGGAAGCGCGCACGCTGCTGGCCGCCTTCCCGCCCAGCCAGAAGCCTGCCGACCTGCCCGCCGACACGCCGCTGGACCTGGAACGGCTCAGCGAAGGCGTGCTGGCCAAGCTCTGCCACGACTGGTTCGGCGTGCCCGATGGCCGGCAGGTCTGGGGGCCCGAGTTCCACCCGCCGGGCCCCGGTAGCACTGGACCGTCGCCGGTCGCCGAGGCGCCACGCTGCCCGGCAGCGCTGTTCCGCGTGTCGCGCTACGTGTTCGGCCCGCATCCGACACCGGACGTCTGCCAGGCCGGCCGGGACGCGGGCCAGGCCTTCACCGCCGCGGTCGCCCGCTGGCTGGCCACCACGCCCCTCGAACAGGTGCCGCCGCTGACGCGGGACATCCTGACCGCGGCCCGCGCTGTGGAGAACGCCCCCGCCGAACTGCCGGTGCGCATGCTGGCCGGTGTGATGCTCGGCTTCCCGCCGACGACGCATGCCAACCTGCTGGCCACGCTCGCCATCTGGGTGCAGACACGCAAGCTGTGGGAACTGCAGCCCCTCTGGCACGAGGTGCCCACTGGCGCAAGCCTCGCGGAGCGCTACACGGCGGCCGTCGCCAAGCTGCGCCCGACGCTCGTGGCCACGCTCAACTACAAGCCCACGCCCTACCAGATCTGGCGCCGCGCACGCGCCGACCACCGCCTGGGCGAGGTCGACGTGAAGGCCGGCGACACGCTCATCGTGGCCCTCGGCTCCGCCACGCAACAGGACCCGCTGCGCCACCACGTCGCCTTCGGCGGCGACCGCGCCGACCCGCAAGGCGCACCGCCGCATGCCTGTCCAGGCTACGGCATGGGCATGGGCGTGATGCTGGGTGTGGCCGCGGCGGTGCTGGATGCCGGGGTGATGCGGTTCACCGGGTCGCCGACGGTGGTGGCACTGGGGGTGTAGCGCGGGTTGGCCGCGCCCTGGGTCAATCGGCCGCGGGCGCGGGCAGGGTGCGACCCGTCACCTGCGCGTCCGGGCCCTGGGCGCTCGGCGGAAGAGGGTCCAAGCGACCGAGGGTGGGTACGGCGAGCGGCGTCCATCGACCCGTAGCAGAAGTAGCGACGCGCGCGATGTACCCGCCTAAAGCTGCTGTTGACCCCAGCCGGTCACAAACTACCCGTTGCCTTGGGAAGCATGAGGCCTAGCCCGTCCATCGAGACGATCACCCAATGGCTACGCTGTTTGTCGTCGGCGCAGGTCCAGCGTTGAGCGACTGCTCTGAGGCAAGCAACTGGTGATGGTTGACCGACCGCTCCGGGTCGGTCCGAGACCGTCACAAGCCTCCGCGGCGGTCGTTCAAGCGGCCCACGAGCGTCGAGGCGCTTCACCGGGGCCAAGCCCTCCCCGCGACCTTGTAAATTCCCGGGTTTCGTTTCCGCCTGCGCGCCGATCCCATGCCCAAGACCTCCCACAAACCTTTCGTCATCGGTGTTGCAGGCGGCAGCGGCAGCGGCAAGTCGACCGTCACGCGCCAGGTGCTGGCGGCGATCGGGCCGGACAAGGTGGCGGTCGTGATGCAGGACGACTATTACCGCGACCAGTCCCACATGCCCCCGGAGGACCGGCGCAAGCAGAACTATGACCACCCGGATGCCTTCGACTGGCCGCTGATGGCGCAGCATCTGGCGGCCCTGCGCAAGGGCGAGGCGATCGAGATGCCGGTCTACGACTTTGCGGCTGACAACCGCTCCACGCGGACCATCACCGTCAAGCCC
This sequence comes from Burkholderiales bacterium, assembly GCA_003963005.1. Lineage (GTDB taxonomy): Bacteria > Pseudomonadota > Gammaproteobacteria > Burkholderiales > Burkholderiaceae_C > Pelomonas. The sequence goes on along the minus strand of RXJW01000046.1, from coordinate 19,562 downwards.
GCCCCGGTGATCGTCGTCGAGGGGCTGTTCGCGCTGTACGACAGCAAGCTGCGCAACATGATGTCGCTGAAGATCTACGTCGACACGGCGTCGGACGTGCGCTTCATCCGCCGGCTGCAGCGCGACATCACCGAGCGCGGCCGCAGCACCGAGTCGGTGGTGCAGCAGTACCTGGACACCGTGCGCCCGATGCACAAGCAGTTCATCGAACCCACCAAGCGCAATGCCGACGTGATCCTGCCGCACGGCGCCAACGGGCCGGCCGTGGACATCATCACGACCAAGGTGAAGAGCCTGATGCTCGAAGACCCGCGGGGCTGAGACCCGAGGGCGATCAAGTCCGTGCAAGCTTCGGGGCCTGCCGATGCCGGCGGTGCTGGGAAGATGTGCCGGCCCGTCTGCGGGCGCCACAGCGCCAGAACCCATGGACATCGTCAAATCCATCCTCGACGACAACGCCGGGCGAGACCCCGAGCGCCTGCGCATCAAGCTGGCCAAGATGCGCGCCAGCCCGTTCAGCTTCCTGCGCGGCACGGCGCATCTGTTCCACGCCCGGGTCAGGCCGCGCGGCGCGCTCAAGACGGCACCGCCAGCGTGGTGCTGCGGCGATCTGCACCTCGAGAACTTCGGCAGCTACAAGGGCGACAACCGGCTGGCCTACTTCGACCTCAATGACTTCGACGAGGCGGCGCTGGCGCCCGCGGCCTGGGACCCGCTGCGTCTCTTGACCAGCCTGTGGGTGGCCGCCGACGAACTGAAGCTGCCACCGGCCGCGGTCGCGCCGCTGGCGCGGCAGATGATCGATGCCTACGCCGATGCGCTGGCCACCGGCAAGGCGTACTGGGTGGAACGGGACACGGCCAGCGGGCCCGTGCGTGACCTGTTGACCGCGCTCGGTGACCGCCAGCGGGCCGATTTCCTGGCCCGGCGCTGCGAGCCGCCCCCGACCGGCCGAGGCTTCTTGCGCCTGCGGGTCGACGGCAAGAAGGCGCTGGCCGCTTCGCGCACGGACCAGCAGCAGGTGCGGGCGTTCATGCAGCACTTCGCCTCGACACAAGCCCACCCGGGCTTCTACAAGGTGCTGGACGTCGCGCGCCGGATCGCGGGGACGGGCAGCCTGGGCTTGCGGCGCTTCATCATCCTCGTCCGGGGCAAGGGGGGCCCGCATGGGCATTACCTGCTCGATCTGAAGGAGATCCGCCCCTCCGTGCTGGCCCCGGTGAGCCCTTGCCCGCAGCCCAGGTTCGCCGACGAGGCCGTGCGGGTCGTGGCCGCCCAGACGCGCATGCAGGCCGTCCCGATGGCCTTCCTCCAACCCGTCAGGCTGGACGGTCGCCCCTTCGTGCTCAGAGGCCTGCAGCCGAGCGAAGATCGGCTGGACCTGGCCCAACTCGCCGCGCGTCCGCGTGACCTGGCCGACGCGCTTCAGACCATGGCGCGCCTCACCGCGTGGGCGCAATTGCGCGCCTCGGGCCGCCAGGGCTCGGCCACGGCGGACGAACTGATGGATTTCGGCCGGCGTGGCGCGGCGCCCGGCAAATGGCGTGACCGGCTCGTCGAGACCGCCAGGATCACGGCCGATCAGGTGCGCGCCGACTGGCGCGACTACAGCCAGGCCTTCGACGAGGGGGCGCTGGAGGTGGGCGCATGACGGCATCGCGCTGGGCGCTCTGGCGCGCCGACCTGGCAGCCGGCCTGTGTGTGGCCGGGCTGCTGCTGCCGGAAGCGGTGGCCTACGCCGGCCTGGCCCGGGTCCCGGTCTCGCACGCGCTGACGGCGGCGCTCGTGGGCCTGGCGGTCTATGCGGTACTGGGCCGAAGCCGCGACGCCATCGTCGCCCCGACCTCGTCCAGCGCAAGCCTCGTGGCCGCTGCGGTCGCCGGGTCGCCTGGCATCCCGGCCGGACCGGCGCTGCTGGCCTTGACCCTCGCTGCCGGCGCCGTGCTGCTGGTGCTGGCGGCCGCGCGGCAGGGGCAGTTGTCGGCCTTCGTGTCGCGGCCCGTGCTGCGTGGATTCGCCTTCGCGCTGGCCATCACCATCGTCATCCGGCAGCTGCCCGATGTCCTGGGCCTGCATGCGCCAGCCGGCCTGGACCCCCTGCAGCTGCTGGCCTGGGTCGTCACCCACGCGGCGCAGGCGCAGGGCCTGAACCTGCTCGTTGCCGGCGCAGCCGGGGCCCTGGTGGCGGCGCTGCGGCGCTGGCCCAGCCTGCCGGCCTCGCTGATCGTGCTCGTCGCTGCCACCGGGGTCAGTGGGGCGCTGGACCTGCCAGCCCGGGGCCTCGAAGTGGTCGGCCCGGTGCCGATGCCGAGCCTGGCCCTGCACTGGCCGCAGCTCGACGATCAGGCCTGGCTGCGGGTGGCGGAGCTGTCGGTGGGCCTGGTCGTGCTGCTGTTTGCGGAATCCTGGGGCAGCATGCGCGCGCTGGCCCTGGCCCGCGGTGACACGCTCAACCCCAACCGCGAACTGATGGCCCTGGGTGCCGCCAACGTGATGGCCGCGCTGCTGCAGGGCATGCCGGTGGGGGCGGGCTTCTCGGCCAGTTCGGCCAATCACAGCGCCGGCTCCCGCAGCCGCTGGGCGGGCGCACTGGCCTGCGTCGTGATGGCGCTGGCCATCGCGCTGGCCCTGGACGGCCTGCAGTGGCTGCCGAGGGCGGTGCTCGCGGTCGCGGTCGTCTCGGCCTTGTGGCACGCCCTGTCGCCCCGCCCGCTGCTGGCCACCTGGCAGCTGGGCCGGGATCGGCTGCTGATCATCGGCGCGGTGCTGGCCGTGCTGACGCTGGGTGTGCTGCACGGCATGCTGGCCGCGGTGGCCCTGTCCATCGTGGAGGCCCTGCGCCGATTCAGCCAACCCGTGGTGCACGAGTTGGCCGTGCTGCCCGGCACGCGGAACTTCGTCAGCCGCCTGGAGCACCCGGATGCCGAGGCCGTGCCCGGTGCGCTGATCCTGCGGCCGCAGGAGCCGCTGTTCTTCGCCAGCGCGGAGCGTGTGCTCGCCGAGGCCGACGCCCGCCTCGCATCGAGTACCGCGGGCATCCTCGTGCTCAGCCTCGAGGAAAGCAGCGACCTCGACAGCACGGCCCTCGAATGCCTGCTGGAGCTCGACCGCCGGCTGACCGGCCGCGGACAGCTGCTGCTGCTCGCGCGCGTCAAGGAACCCGTGCGGGCCTTGCTGCGTCAGAGCCAACCGGACGGCCTGGGCCGAGAAGCCCGCCTGTTCTGGAGCGTGGCGGACGCGGCGGCAGCGGTATCGACCGCCGCCGATCGGGGCCCACCGGGCGCGGCTGACGCGACCGCCTGAACGCTTGCTGGTGCGGCCGAAGCGAAGTCGCCCCTGCGGGCAGTTTTCACCGGCATCGAAGGCGGGGTTGCTGGCATGATCGAACGCCCACACGCGGTGTCGTCGTCCAGACGGCGCCGCCCCGTCGTCTCTTCACTGCTCGGCCATGGCCTCCTCCACGACCCTTGATTTCGTGGCCGCCCGCTCCCCGGTCACGACCCCCGTTACGAAGTTCGGCGGTCATCCCGTGTGGTTGCAGGCAGCCTGTGTGCCCACCAGCCGCCGCACCGGCGAGCCGATGACCTTCATCGGCCAGGTGGTCGTGCCGCCCGAGCTCGCGCCGGACGAGCGACTCTGCATCGCCTACCTCTTCATGACCGGCGCGGGCTTCGACGAGCGGGCGATGGAGACCTGGAGCCCGAGCGACGGCGAAACGGCCGTCGTCCTGCAGAGCGGTGCCGCGACCGATGCCAGGCCCGCGACCTACCCGTCCCTGCTCACCCACTGGGTGGACACCGACGGGCCCAGGCGGGAAGTCGCCTGCGAGTACCTCGTGGTGGCCTCGGAAGCCAATGAGCACCCCTACCGCACGGCCGAGTCACTGGACGACCTCCCCGACGCGGACCGTGCCCGGATCATCGAAAGCTGGCGAGGCAACAAGATCGGCGGCTCGCCCTACTGGATCCAGGACGAGGAGTTCCCGTTCCCCGGCGCCCGGCTGCTGCTCCAGCTGGAGGACGGCACCTTCCCATTCAACCTGAACCTGGGCACCGGGGTGGGCTACGTCTTCCTGTCCGAAGACAGCCGCTCGGCCGCACTGCTCTGGCAGTGCTGACCCGCCGGCGCCTGCCTCGACAGGTCAGATCGACAGATCGCGCAGGCGCTTGCTCGCCTCGCGGTTGGCCAGCAGCTCGGTGCCGTCGCGCATCAGGATCTGCAACTGGCTCTGTTCGTCGGCCTTCATGGAATCGACGAAGTCCAGGTTGACGATGGCATTGCGGTGAACCCGCAGGAAGCGGGTCGGGTCCAGCCGCGCCTCCAGCTCGCCGAGCGGCATGCGCACCAGGAAGTTGGCGCCGCGGGCGGTGATCTGGGTGTACTTCAGGTCGGCGCGCAGGTGTTCGATCTCGTCCAGCGCCAGCGGGAAGATGCGGCCGCGGTCGCGCACGAGGATGCGGGCCAGGGCCTCGCCTGGCTGGCTCTGCAGCGCGCTCACGGCCGCGGCACCGCGCTCGGCCGCGGGGGCGGGGGCCTGCAGCGCACGCTGCACGGCGGCCTGGAAGCGGGCCTGCGTGAAGGGCTTGAGCAGGTAGTCCAGCGCATGCAGCTCGAAGGCCGTCACGGCGTGCTGGTCGTAGGCCGTCGTGAAGATCAACGGCGGCACCGCGGTGAGCTGGCGCACCACCTCCAGGCCGGTGAGTTCGGGCATCTGGATGTCCATGAACACGAGATCGGGCTGTAGCGCCTGGATCAGCCGCAGCGCCTCGCGCCCGTTGGCCGCCTCGCCCACCAGCAGCAGCTCCGGCGTAGCGGCGATGAAGTCGCGCAGAGTCTCGCGCGCCAGGGGCTCGTCCTCGCAAATGACCACGCGAATGCTCATGCCGGCAACCTCATTTCCACGGTGAATCCCTGGCCCGGCGCGGACTGCACGTCGAAGCGGGCTGCGTCGCCCCAGCGCAGCGCCAGCCGCCGCGCGACGGTGCGCAGGCCGAGGCCCGTGCCGGGCGGCAGTGCGCCGTCGGGCGGCAGTTGCACGCCGGGGCCATCGTCGGCCACGCGCAGGCGCAGCTGGCCGTCCGGGCTGTCGACGCAGATGCGCAGCAGGCCCGGCTCGCTGCGCGGGTTGAAGGCGTGCTTGATGCTGTTCTCGACCAGCGGCTGCAGGCTCAGGGCCGGCACGCAGCGGCACAGCAGCTCGTCGTCGACCTGCCAGTCCACGCGCAGCCGGTCGCCCAGGCGGAGGGCTTCCAGTGCCAGGTACTGCTCGGTGAAGGTGAGCTCATCGCGCAGCAGCACCTGGTCGTCGCCGCTGCGCTCGGTGTCGAGCAGGTAGCGCAGCATCTCGCTGAAGGTGAACAGCGCCTCCTCGGCGCGGGCGGCATCCTTGCGCACCAGGGCCAGGATGCTGTGCAGCGTGTTGAACAGGAAGTGCGGGTTGAGCTTGTTGCGCAGCGCCGCCAGCTCGCTGCGCGCCAGCAGGGTCTGTGCCTGCGCGGCGACGGCAGCCTCGGCACGCGCCCGCTGCACGGCGCGGTAGGCACTGAAGCCGCCGGCCGCCGCCGCGTAGGCCAGCATGCCGAACTCCAGCTGCCAGATGAACCAGTAGCTGCGTGCCTGCTCGGCGGCCGCCACGCTGTTCTCCAGCGCAATCCACAGCCACAGCAGGCCGTACCAGACGAACACGAAGCCCACCGCCAGCACCGCATGCGCGGCCACCTGGCGCGCGGCACTCAGGCGGCGAGCCTCCATCCAGCCGGTGGCCGGCCACAGCAGCAGCAGCAGCGCGAACTGCGGCCCCATGTTGCGCAGCGTGCCGTGCAGGGCGCTCCACAGGTTGAAACCGCGCGACCAGACGCCATCGGTCTCCACGGCCACCAGGTAGATGAGCAGCACCGGCAGCCAGGCCAGCGCGTAGATGCGCAGCACCTCGCGCGGGGGCAGCCAGCGCAAGGGGGCGGTCGTTGCCGGGGCAACAGGCGGGAGGGAGGTCATGGCGCCGATTGTGGGCGGCGCCCAGCGTCGCGCGCCCCGGTCTTGCGCCGGAGCCACGGATTCGGGGTCTGGATTGAGGAAGGCGCCGGTGTCAGAGCGAGCGGGCGCGCTCGAGGAAGCCGGTCATGCCCAGCCGGGCGAATTCGGCGCGGGCGACGTCCAGCGACGCCTGCCAGCGGTCGTCCAGGCGCAGCTCGGCCTCCAGCAGCGCGGTGACGGCGGCCTCGTGGGCCGAGTTGCGCTGCTCGCCGGCGCCGCGAGCCAGGCTCAGGTAGCGCTTGGCGCGGTCACCGTCGCCGACGCGGGCAGCCAGGCGCGCCGCGGCACGGTAGGCCATCGCGCCGCCGATCCAATCGTGCTGGCGGCCTCGCTTGAGCGCCAGGGCCACCTGCTGGCGCGCAGCGCCGGCGTCACCCTGCGTGGCGAGGATGTCGGCCAGCCAGCCGTGGTTGAAGCTGCTGTACAGGCCGCCGCCCCGCGGCGCGAGCCAGGCGACGGCATCCAGGATGTGCTGGCGGGCGGCGGGGTCGGCCTCCTGCATCCAGGCCCCGTAGGCGCCCGCGGCATGGCCCATCGCGCAGGTGAACATGCTGCGCACCTGGGCGCCGACGCGGTGGGCCACGGCTGCGGCCTCGCGCGCCTCGGCCCAGCGGCCCTGCCACAGCAGCACGGCCGCGCGCCAGCCCTGGATGCTGGCCTCGACCGCGTGGCCGCTGCCATCGAACGGCGTCAGCGCTTCGGCAAAGATCTCGTGCGCGTCGGCGAAGTGGCCCTGGTCGGCCAGCACGTAGGCGCGGCAGCAGAGCGAGTAAGCCAGGCCGATGCGGTTGGCCGAGCTCTTGCTGGCACGCTCGCGCTGCAGGTGGATGGCCAGGTCCAGCAGCGGCAGGGCCTCGGCGTAATTGGCGGCGGCCGCCTTGAGCTGGCCGACGGTGCCGGGCAGCTGCGCGAGCAGGGCGCGGTCGCCGCAGAGCTGGGCCGTCTGCACGGCAGCCTGGGCGTGGCCGAGGCTGTCGCGGGTCTCGCCCAGCGCGAAGCCCACGTAGGCCAGCCAGTACTCGGTGCGGGCCACCAGGCTCGGGTCGCGGTCGGCCTGGGCGAGGCTGGCGGCATGGCGCAGCACGCGCAGGTCGTCCTGCGAGGCGTCGAACACGCAGGCCATGCCCAGGCGTTGGGCGATGCTGATCCAGCGGCGGCGGCGGGCGTCGTCGTCGGGCAGGAACTCCAGCGCGGCGAGTGCAGCACGGTACTGCTTCTTGGCGCGGTCCAGCGCGGAGGCGGCGAGCGCCTGGTCGCCGGCCGATTCGGCATGGTGGGCGGCCGCGGGCCAGTCGTTGGCGGCCGCGTCGTGATAGGCCAGCTGCTCATGCAGTTGCCCCTCGGCTCCGCCGTGGCTGGCCAGCTCGAAGCTGATGCGCCGGTGCAGGGCCTGGCGGTCGTGCAGGCCGGTGGCCTCGTAGACGACGTCACGCGTGATGCCGTGCTTGAAGCGCAGGTGGCCAGGGCGCTGGTCGGGGAAGATGAAGTCCTGCGCCGCCAGCGCCAGCACATCGGGGTGGCGCTCGCCGCAGCCGGTCAGGGCCTCCAGCAGCCACACGGGGATGACGTTGCCGATGACGGCCGCCACGCGCACGAGCTGGGCCTGCTCCGCCGGCAGGCGGCCCACGCGGGACTCCACCAGCGCCGCGAGCCAGGCCGAGCTGGTCTGGCCCTCGACGAGATGCCCGCCGGCATCCGCAGCGGCGTGACAGAGCTCCTCGATGAAGAGCGGGTTGCCGCCGGCGTGGCGCTGCACCTCGGAGGCGATGAAGGGGTCGGTCTGCGGCAGCAGCTGCTGCACGGCGCGGGCGGCTTCGGTCTCGGTGAGCGGGGGCAGCTCGATGATCTCGGCGTCGCCGTCGTTGCTGCCGGGCAGGCTGGGCTGGGGCCGGCTGGCGCTGAGCAGCAGCAGCGGCAGACCCTGGGCCTGGGCGGCGCCGCGCAGCCGGTGCAGCAGGCGCAGCGAGGCGTCGTCGGCCCACTGCAGGTCGTCGATGCAGACCACCTGGGGCGTGCGCCGCGCGAGCGCGAGCAGCAGGGCCAGCAGGGCATCGGCCCGCTGGGCGGGGGCGCTTTGCTGGGCGGCGAAGAGCTCGGGCGGGGCCTCGTGCAGGCCGTCCAGCGCGCGCAGCATCTGCAGGAAGGGCTGCAGCGGCTCGGCACTGAGGTAGCTCTCACAGTAGCCGCGGTGGATCTGGCAGTGCTGGTCGGCCGCGCGGCGCAGGAACTCCTCGGTGAGCCGGGTCTTGCCCACACCGGCACCGGCGCGCAGACCGAGCCACACGGTGCGGCCCGAGAGCACGCGGGCGAGCGCGGCATCCAGCGCCGCCAGCTCGCCAAAGCGCCCGACGAAGGGCGCCAGGCCCCGCCGCACACTGGCCTCGAAGCGCCGCCCCACGGCCGCACGGCCGTGCACGCGGTAGACGGCCAGCGGCGTGGCACGCCCGCGCAGCTGCAGGGAGAAGCGCGGGCCGGTCTCGAAGAACTGGCTCTGCAGACCGAGGCTTTCCTCGCTGGCGATGATCTCGTCGGCCTTGGCCGCCTCGGACAGACGGGCGGCGATGTTGGGGGCGTTGCCGAGGAGCTCGAAGCGGCCACGCATCTGGTCGCCCTCGTTGACGAGCACGATGCCGGCATGGATGCCGCTGTGCAGCGTCAGGCCGGCAAAGCCCGCCGGCCGCGGACCAGGCGGCAGCAGGCCGCGCACGGCGGCGTGCAGCTCCAGCGCCGCCTCGGTGGCGCGGCGGCCGTCGTCCTCGCGCACCTCGGGGTGACCGAACACGGCCAGCATGCCGTCGCCCTGGATGCGGGCGATGACGCCGCCGTGGTGCGGCACGATGCGTTCATAGAGTTCGCGCAGGCCGGCCAGCATGGCGGCGTAGTGCTCGGCCTCCATCCACTCGGCCATGGCCGTCGACCCGCTCAGGTCGACGAAGAGCAAGGTCAGCAGCCGGCGATGGCCGGCGGCGGTGAGCGGGGCAGCGTAGGAGGCGGAGGACGCGGTCACAGCGCGGAGGATGCTAGCTGCTGTGACCCCGCACCGCGACGAAAAGCATGCGTTTGGAGCGACAACTCCAGCACGCCGGGCGCCACGCGTGGGGCCTCAGACCTGCAGCGGGCTGAAATCGGTGTCCGCCGTGGTGCGCGGGGCGTCGGCGGGCAGGTCCTCTTCCCGCAGGCCGAGGTAGATCGGCTCGCCGTTGCGCCGGTGGATGTTGATCTTGGCGTTGTAGACGCGGTGGATCAGGCCATGCTTGTCGGCCATGTGGTATTCGCTGATGCCCCACAGGCCGGTGGAGTCGCGCCGGCCGGTGAGGTAGCAGGCGATCTCGTCGACCTCGGAGCCGGCGAGCTTCAAGCCGTTGAGGCTGCGCAGCGGCGCGCGCGTGCGCTCGACGAAGTCCAGGCTGTCGATGCGCACGTCTTCGCCGGTGGTGGCGTCGTGCATCATCGTGTTGAACTTGCCCACCAGGATCTGCCCCGGCTGGGCGCGCTCGATCATGCGGGCCAGCTCGATCGTGACCTGCCCGACCAAGTAGCTGAACGAGGTGGGGTTCAGGCCCTCGGATTGGTAGAACTCGTAGTGCGAGCCGACGTGGAAGCAGGCGCGCAGCTTGGGCACCGACTCGGGTCGCGTCGCACGCTCGCGGGCGATGGCGTTGTCGGCGAGGATGAACTGCATGAGCTGGTACAGCTCGACGTTGGCCTCCACGCCGCGCATGCGGTTCCAGATGTAGAAGCCGTCGCCCGTGGTGGTGCGCGCGAAGTTGATGTTGATCTCGCGGTCCAGCAGCTTGGCGTAGGCCGCGTTCACCGAGCAGGACAGGCTGTTGAGCTGCACCACCTGCTGCAGCGGCGTCAGCAGTGAGAAGCCGACGGCGTCGAACAGGATGACGGCACGGTCTTCGACGAGGCGGATGCCGTAGCGCGCGGCGATCGCGGCGATCAGCGGCAGACCGAGGCCGCGCTCGGGCGAGAAGGGCAGGGAGATCAGGCGGGGCGTGATGTCCAGCGCCATCGCGACGGCGTCGAAGGCCTGGGCGTCCAGGTGCTCCTGGTTGGACAGCAGCTTGTCCAGCAGCTTGGTGCGGCGCTGCACCTCGTTCATCGGCAGCGTGCCGTCGCCGAGCGCGTACTCGGTCAGCATCTGATGCGGCGCCACCAGCACGCGCAGGCCGCGCGCCTCCGGCGTCCAGGCGTAGATGAGGTTGTCACCCAGGTTCCAGAGGGCGTAGAGCGCCTGGTCCAGCAGGATGATGTTGTCGCGCAGCGTGGTTTCACTCAGGCCGGCGGGAGCGGGATAGGCCATGAAGCCATCCAGCCAGGACCGGCGTTTGCGCAGCTCTTCTTTCACAAGCGGGCTCCCGTCAGAAGCCCGGATTGTCTTTCAGAGTTGTGTGAAATTTGCACGCCAAGCCGACTCGTCGGCGCAGAAAGGCCGCCCGGCCTGCTGCGCCGGCGAGTCGGCTCGGGTTTTTGCGGAGGTCTGCATCGTCATCGGCAGGGCTCAGGCGCGGCGGGCGGTGATGGTCACGCGGGGCAGCTGCTCCACCAGGGCGACGTCACGCACGGCGTAACCGGTCACGACGACACGCGGCAGTTGGGCCACTTCGACCGCCTGCAGCTTGGCCTTGCCGGTGATGACGACGCGCGGCAGCTTCTGGATTTCCTGCGGGGCAGCGCTGGCCGCGAAGGCGGTGAAGGCGAAGGCGGCAACGGCAGCGGCTTGGATCAGGACGGTGGCTTTCATGAGGCTTCCTTTCGGGGTTCGCTCAGCGGAATTGCTGTGTCGATGGAAGCAGTTTCGGCAACCGGAGCCCGCGCCGCCACGGGTCTGCGATGAACCGTCAGACTGGGGCGGCGAACTGCAGGCGGCGCGGATGAAGCGCCACGCTCTGCCGCGCAGACTCCTAGTTCTTCGGGCCGAGATGCGTGGCCAGGAAGGCCTCGATGCGGCGCCAGGCGTCCTGCTGGTGCTCCCACTTGTAGAAGCCGTGGCCTTCGTCGGGGTAGACCACCCACTCCGGCGGCCGGCCGGCAGCGGTGAGGGCATCGCGCAGCGCCGTGCCATGGGCCAGCGGCACACGGGTGTCCAGCGCTCCGTACATCAACAGCAGGGGCCCCTGGAGCTTGTCGATCAGGTTGACCGGTGAATTGGCGCGCAGCAGGGCGGCATCCGCCACCGGGTCGCCCAGGCGGCGGGGCAGGGTGTAGTAGAGCGCTTCCTCGCCGAAGTCGGCCCAATGGCGCGAGGTGAGCAGGCTGAGGTGGGTCGGTGCGAGTTGCGCCACGGCGCAAGCGACCTGGCCGCGCGACAGGCCCATCAGCGCGGCATATCCGCCGTAGCTGGCCCCGACGATGCAGACCCGTTGCGGGTCGGTCAGCCCCTGCTTGACGGCCCAGGCGACGACATCGTCCAGGTCATCCTGCATCTTGAGGCCCCACTGCTTGTCGCCCGCGCGCTCATGGCGACCGCCGTAGCCCGCGCTGCCACGGAAGTCAGCCTCCAGCACCAAATAGCCGCGCGAGGCATAGAACTGGGGCTCGGCCTGCCACGCCCAGTGGTTGCCGCGGACCCAGGGACCGCCGTGGACCAGCAGCACGGTCGGCGCCGGGCCCGGGGCCGCCTGCACGGGATGGGTGACGACGATGGGGAGGCGCAGACCGTCACGTGCCGAGGTGGCGGCGACTTGGCGCGGCCGTCCTTCCGGCAACCACGGCATGGACGAGGCCAGGCTCGTGAGCGTGCCGGACTCGCGGTTGAACAGGAAATAGCGCGGCGGGCGTCGGTCGCTGAAGGACGTGACCAGCAGCGTGGGCAGGGCCAGGCAGCGCTGGCAGCTGACGATGTTGGCGGCCCCGGGCAACCGGCGATCGATCTCGGCCTGTGCCGCCGCCAGCACGGGCGAGAACCAGGCCGTCTGGGGCACGTCGGCCTCGAAATGCACGCCCATGAGCTCGTCAGTGTCCAGGTCGCGCAACAGACGCGGCGACACGCGGTAGACGCTCGAGCCGACCAGCCGTGTGGTCGGGGCATCGGGCGCGAGGCTGTCCGCCCGGTGCAGCGCCTTGCGGCCGTTCTCGCTCACCAGCAGATACAGGCGTCCGGCACGGTCGATCGCCAGGGGCTGGCGCAGCGGCTCGCCGTCAGCGGTCTCGCTCCAGGTCGACCAGCTGCCATCGGCGGCACGGGCCATCACCCGGCTGCCGCCACGGCCGTCCGTGCCCATCGCGAAGGCGGGCTGTCCGGCGGCGTCGAGCACCCAGTCCAACACCTTCGCGGGTGCGCCCTCGGTCAGCGGCTTGCGTTCACCCGTGGCAGCGTCCAGGCGCAGCAGATCGGCATGGCTGGCCAGCCCCTGCCCGTCCGCCACGTAGCGGCGCAAGATGAGCTCGCCCGGACGAGCCGGCGAAGGCGGCTGGAAGAGGCTCCAGCCGGCATCTAGCAGGCGCTTGTTCTGCGGCGTGCTGTCAGTGCTGCCGAAGCCCTCTCGGCTGCGCTGCAAGGCACGGCCGCCCTGCGGCGTCTCGACGAAACGCCACAGCAGGCTCTGGGGCCCGGCGTCGACCCACTGCTTGAAGCCGCTGCCGTCGCGGTGGACCGTCCACAGGCCCGGTGGCACGCGCCAGCCCTCGCCGTCGACACGCGAACGCACGGTGAACGCCAGCCGATCGTTGTCGAGCCAGTAGATGTCGCGGATGTCGGCTTGACCGAAGGCCTTGAGCGGTGTGGCCTCGCTCGGCTTGTCCGTGTCGACGACGGCCAGCGCCGTGGTCTTGCCGTCCGGGTTGATGATGGCCGCGACATGCTTGCCGTCCGGTGACAGCACCGGCCCCGAGAACGCGGGCGGACGCTGGAAGTCGGCAATCGAGGGCGGCTCGGCGTGAGCCAGCGGGCCGGCCAGGGCGAGGGCCAGCGTCAGAAGTGAACAGGGTTTCACGGGGATGTCTTCGCCGCGGTGTCGGGGCCGATGTGCCGCGCCAGGAAGCGCTCGACCCGGCCCCAGAAGTCTTCGTTCGTCTTGAGGTTGAACCAGCCGTGGCCCTCCTCCGGGTAGACCACCCATTCGAGCGGCTGGTCCGGCCGCAGGGCGGCTTTCATGTCGGTGCCGTGCTTCAGCGGCACGCGGCGGTCCTCGCCACCGTAGGCCATCAGCAGCGGCATGCGGATTTCCTTGGCACGCGCGAGCGGGGAGGTCTTCTTCATCTGCTCGGCGTCGACCTCCGGATCGGCCACGAGGCGCTTCATGCCATATTTTTTCCACTGGTCCGAGGCATCGCTCCAGCTGATGCTGGACATCAGACCGATGTCGGTCACGCCGACCCAGTTGACGGCGCACTTGAAGAGGTCACCTTGCGAGACGGCGGCCATCATGGCGGCGTAGCCGCCGTAGCTGGCGCCCATGATGCAGGCCCGCTGGGGGTCGGCCCAGCCCTGCTTGACGGCCCAGGCGAGGGCGTCGGCGAGGTCGTCCTGCATCGACAGGCCCCATTGCTTCCAGCCCGCGCGGAAATGCTTGAAACCGAAGCCGGCGCTGCCGCGGAACTCCGGCTCCAGCACAAGGTAACCGCGGCTGGCCAGGAACTGGGCGCTGGGCTCCCACCGCCAGGCCGTACCACGCACCCAGGGGCCGCCATGCACGAGCACGACGGTCGGCGCAGCTCCCTTGAGGCCGCCCGCCGGTTGGGTGACCAGCACCGGCAAGGTCAGCCCATCACGGGCCTTGATGCGGTGGTAGTCCCGCTGCCCCATGGCCGCCACCGGCAGGTCCACCCGGGGGCCGACGAGCGGCTGCAGGGTCTTGTCGGCCGTGCTGTAGAGCGAATAGGTGGCCGGGCGGACGTCGGACAGCGACGTGACGACCAGATGCGAGGCCGAGACGCAGCGCAGGCATTCGATGAGGTTGACGGTGCCCGGCAGCCGGGCATCGATCTCGGCCTGGTGGGCCTTCATCGCCTTGTCGAACCAGACGGTGCCCGGGGCGTCGGTTTCGTAGCGCACGCCCAGCAGCCGCCCGGTGCCGGGCTCGGTGATGAGCCGGCCCGTGAAGTCGTAGCCCGGCGTGGCGACCAGGGGTTCACCGTCGGCCCGGCCAGTGCTGGCGTCGAGGCGATAGATGGCGCTGTAGCCGCGGTAGCTCTGCTCACCCAGCCATTGCTGATCCGGTCCGAGCCAGATCGGCATCGGCTGCCGGCGGGCCTGCGGGTCGTCCTCGAACCAGGGCTGCCAGCGCCCGGCCTCGTCGCGACGGTAGACGCGGCTACGGCCCTCCCACTGGGTGTCGATGACGCGCGGCTCGCCCTGCCAGTCGAGCAGCCACTGGACACTGTGGTCGGGAACGCCCGCGCTCAGGTTGCGCAATTGGCCGCTGCGGGTGTCCAGACGGGCCAACTGAACGCCGGTGTCACGCTCGTTGGACCAGGGCCAGCGCACGACGAACACCTCGTTGCCCTGCAGATCGGGCGGCACGCTGAGCAGCGTCCAGTTGACCTCCAGACGGCGGTCCACGATCTGGCTGCCTTCGGTCACGAAGAGCCAGTCGGTCTTGATCAGCTGGCGCTGCTGCGTGCCGTCACGGTTGACAGCCCACAGGCCCTGCCCGTTGACGCGCGTGCTGCCGTCGGGGGAATCCGAGATCGTGAAGACGAGGCGGTCTTCGTTGATCCAGTCATGGCTGGCGATGTCGGCATCGTTGAAGCCGGCGATGAACTTGGGCGGCTGCATCGTCTGCAGGTCGAGCATGGCGAGCCACATGCGGTCACCCTTGCCCGCAGCCTGGATGGCGAGATAGCGGCCGCTCGGGCTGAGCTTGGGTGCCCGGATGGCGGCCCGCTTGAAGAACGCTGTCGCCGTTGGCGGGGCCACTGCGGGTGGGGGCGGAGCTGCCGCCGGTTGGGCGGCAGCCGTGAGGCTGGCGAGGATCAAGGCCGCAGCGGCCAGGCAGTTCTTCATGCGCGCAATGTCGGTCGATGGGACTGAAACATTGTGGCGGCCTATCATGTCCGGTTCGCTTGTGAAAACTGCCATGGCGCTTCCGGACCTGCCCGAGTCGAAATTCATCCGCGTGCGCGGCGCGCGCACCCACAACCTGAAAAACATCGATGTCGACCTCCCGCGTCATGCGCTGGTGGTTATCACGGGCTTGTCGGGTTCGGGCAAGTCGTCCCTGGCCTTCGACACGCTCTACGCCGAGGGCCAGCGCCGCTACGTGGAGAGCCTGTCCAGCTACGCCCGGCAGTTCCTGCAGTTGATGGACAAACCGGATGTGGACATCATCGAGGGCCTGTCCCCCGCGATCTCCATCGAGCAGAAGGCCACCTCCCACAACCCGCGCTCGACCGTGGGCACGGTCACCGAGATCCACGACTACCTGCGCCTGCTCTACGCCCGCGCCGGCACGCCCTTCTGCCCTGACCACGACCTGCCGCTGGAGGCGCAATCGGTCAGCCAGATGGTGGACGCGGTGCTGGCCATGCCCGACGAGAGCCGGCTGCTGCTGCTCGCGCCCGTGGTGCGTGACCGCAAGGGCGAGTTCGCTGACCTCTTCGCCGACCTCCAGGCCCAGGGCTATGTGCGCTTCCGCGTCGACGGCGTGACCGTGGAGGTGCCCGACCTGCCGGCGCTCAAGAAGGCCGAGAAGCACGACATCGACGTCGTCATCGACCGCATCAAGCTGCGCCATGACGCGGCGGACTCGCTGCGCCAGCGCCTCGCCGAAAGCTTCGAGGCCGCGCTGCGCCTGGCGGACGGCCGGGCGTTGGTGATGAACATGGACTCCAACGAGACCACCCTGTTCTCGAGCAAGTTCGCCTGCCCGATCTGCTCCTACTCGCTGCCCGAGCTGGAGCCGCGCCTGTTCTCGTTCAACTCGCCGGTGGGCGCCTGCCCGAGCTGCGAGGGCCTGGGTCAGGTGACGGTGTTCGACGAAGACCGCGTGGTGGCCTTCCCGACACTGAGCCTCGCCAGCGGCGCCGTGAAGGGCTGGGACCGCCGCAACCCCTACACCTTCTCGATGCTGGAGTCGGTGGCGGCGCACTACGCGTTCGACGTGGAAGCGCCGTGGGAGAGCCTGCCGGCCGAGGTGCAGCAGGTGCTGCTGCACGGCTCGGGCACGACCGAGATCGCCTTCGTCTACCAGGCCGAGTCGGCGGGGGGCAAGAAGCGTTCGGTGAAGCGCAGCCACCCCTTCGAGGGCATCCTGCCCAACCTGCAACGCCGCTACAAGGAAACCGACTCGGCGGCCGTGCGCGAGGACCTCGCCCGCTACATGGCTGCCAAGCCCTGCCCGGCCTGCGAGGGCTCGCGGCTGCGCCGCGAGGCCCGCCACGTGGTACTGCAGCCGGCCGATGCGCCCGCGGGCACGCGCGGCCGGCCGATCTACCAGGTCGAGCACTCGACGCTGCGCGAATGCCTGGACTACTTCGAGGGCCTGAAGCTCAAGGGCAACAAGGCCGAGATCGGCGACAAGGTCATCCGCGAGATCGCATCACGGCTGCGCTTCCTGAACGACGTCGGCCTGAACTACCTGAGCCTGGACCGCAGCGCCGACACGCTCTCCGGCGGCGAAGCTCAGCGCATCCGGCTGGCCAGCCAGATCGGCTCGGGCCTCACCGGCGTGATGTACGTGCTGGACGAGCCCAGCATCGGCCTGCACCAGCGCGACAACGACCGGCTGATCGCCACGCTGCGCCGGCTGCGCGACCTGGGCAACTCGGTGCTGGTGGTCGAGCACGACGAGGACGCCATCCGCGCCGCGGACTGGGTCCTGGACCTGGGCCCCGGCGCCGGTGTGCACGGCGGCCAGGTCATGTCGCAGGGCACGCCCGAGCAGGTGGCGGCCGACCCGAACTCGCTGACCGGCCGGTACCTGAGCGGCGCCGCGCGCATCGAGGTGCCGGCGCGGCGACACCCGCCGGCGCCGGGGCAGCAACTGCGCATCGTCAATGCGCGCGGCAACAACCTGAAGGGCGTGACCGTCGAGATCCCCGTCGGGCTGCTGACCTGCGTGACCGGCGTGAGCGGCTCGGGCAAGAGCACGCTGGTCAACGACACGCTCTACGCCGCCGTCGCCAAGAAGCTCTACCAGAGCCATGCCGACCCGGCCACGCACGACGAGATCGAGGGGCTGGACGCGTTCGACAAGGTCATCAACGTCGACCAGAGCCCCATCGGCCGCACGCCGCGCTCCAACCCGGCCACCTACACGGGCCTGTTCACGCCCATCCGCGAGCTGTTCGCCGAGATGCCCACGGCGCGCGAGCGCGGCTATGGCGCGGGCCGCTTCAGCTTCAACGTGGCGGGCGGCCGCTGCGAGGCCTGCCAGGGCGACGGCGTGCTGAAGGTGGAGATGCACTTCCTGCCCGACGTCTACGTGCCGTGTGACGTCTGCCAGGGCCGGCGCTACAACCGCGAGACGCTGGAGGTGCTCTACAAGGGCAAGAACATCACCGACGTGCTGAACATGACGGTGGAAGACGCCCACACGCTGTTCAACGCGGTGCCCACGCTCGCGCGCAAGCTGCAGACGCTGCTGGACGTGGGCCTGGGCTACGTGAAGCTCGGCCAGAGCGCGACGACGCTCTCCGGCGGCGAAGCCCAGCGCGTGAAGCTGGCGCTGGAACTCTCCAAACGCGACACCGGCCGCACGCTCTACATCCTGGACGAGCCGACCACGGGCCTGCACTTCGCCGACATCGCGCTGCTGCTGAAGGTGCTGCACCAACTGCGCGACGCGGGCAACACCATCGTCGTCATCGAGCACAACCTGGACGTCATCAAGACGGCCGACTGGCTCGTCGACATGGGGCCCGAGGGCGGTGCGGGCGGCGGCACGCTGCTGGTGGCGGGCACGCCGGAAGACGTGGCGGCCTGCGAGGCCAGCCACACCGGGCGCTACCTCGCACCGCTGCTCAAACGGTGATCACGCGCTGATCAACGGCGCTGGCGGGTACGCAGGGCCACGACGCCGACGCCCACGAGGATCAGCGCCCACGTGCCCGGCTCGGGCACGCTGGGGACGGTCTCGGGCGGCGGCGCAGCATCCGTCGTCGTCGGGCGGCCCGGTGGCAGCGACGGAATGCCGCCGGTCACAGGGGCAGGGCTGGCGCCCGGCGTGGCGAGTGGCGACGGTCCCGGTCCGGCGGCCAGGCGCAAGCCCCCGTCGCTCGGCACGGTGGGCGCGAGCGACGGCACGCCCGATGTCGAGGCAAAGCTGGGCGGCTCCACCATCGGACCCGCGGCCGGGGGTTCGAACATCAGCGGCGCGACCTCCTCGCCTTCACGGGTCGACGAGGCCAGGTTCACCGCCTGCGCCGGCGCGACGGCGTTGGGCTTGTCCAGGCGACGGATGCGGCTCACGTTGCGGCAGACCGTCGGCACGAGGATGCACTGACCATCTTCGCAATAGACGAGACCGCGCTCCTGGGTACTGGCCGTCCATTTCGTGCGCGTGACGGTGCGGCAGACCGCGCCCGGGCCGAAATGCATGTCGCGGATCTCGGGCGCATAGGCTGCCCGGCCGGTGATGCTGTCGCGCTCGATCAGGGCGATGTCGTCGTAGCTGCGCGCCTTCATGCGCGCCTTGAGCTTGGCCCGGGTGGCGGCCGGCATGTCCGTGTAGCGATCCACGGCCGCGACGACATCACCCATGAACGGGTTCACACCGGGGCGATCCCAGCTGCATTGCGGCAGCGTGGCTCCGGCAGAAACGGCGAGCGCGAACGTGACAAGAACAGACATGAAACGGTTGAAACAAAGCTAGGCGCCCGGGGTGGTTGCCGTGGCCCTAATACTAGGGATATTCAGGGTTTTTCCTTGAGGACCCTCCCTTGAAGAAGGGGGGAGGCGCGGGTGAGATAAATCACGCAAAAGCGAGAAAAACGGCAGCCCGCGGGCTCGCGGCGGCGCAGGACTCTGCTGCTATCGTGACGGCGAACCCGATGGCTCTGCGCCCCCTGACATGCCTGACCGTGCCACCCCGCTGGTGCTCTACGTCGAAGACGACCGGATCCACCTGATCCTGATGGAGGAGGTGTTCCGGCTGCTGCCGGGGTGGGAGTTGCGCTGCGCTGAGAGCGGGCAGGAGGCGCTGGCCGCGCTGGCCGAATGCCACCCGACGCTCGCGCTGGTGGACATGCACCTGCCGGACATGACGGGGCTTGAACTGATCGCCCAGGCACGCGCGCAGGCAGGCACGGCTGCTGCGGCGGCGGGCATGCGCTGGGTCGCCCTGTCGGCGGACGACCCCGGCAGCGTCGTGCGCGCAGCGCGTGATGCAGGGTTCGACGACTACTGGCTCAAGCCGATCGACGTGCCCAGGCTGCAGGCAGCGCTGCAGCAGCTGTTGGCCTGAGGCACGGACGGCTGCGGCCATAAAAAAGCCCGGCCGAGCCGGGCTTCGTTGGAGACAGGCCGCTCGCGCGGCGCTGCATCACTTCAGGTGGCTGTTGATCAGCTTGGTCATCTCGAACATGTCGGCCTTGGCCTTGCCGAAGATTTCCTTCAGCTTGGCGTCGGCGTTGATGACGCG
>RXJW01000090.1 GCA_003963005.1 Burkholderiales bacterium | reverse complement strand
TGCGTGGACAGTGCCAGTTGTTGCAGCGATTCCGTGCGTGCCGTGATGGCCGCCGCCTGCCAGGCCTTCTGACGCCCGCTCCGGGCTGCTGGCCTCGCAGGCCGTAGCCCTCGCTATCCCTCCAGTTCGCGAATCGCCTCATGGCGAGGCAGTGGCCTATTGGCCAGGGCGTCCCATGGTCGCTCACCGTCCGCAGCACGCCTCCAACGTCCAGGAGAGCCGTGATGCGCAAACCTATTCCTGCCGATCCCGTGTATATGCCGTCGTGCCCGGTCACGACGCTGCGCCGCCCCCAGGCCCGCCATCTCGGCCTTGCCGAGCGCGTGGCGGCGCTGGACCGGCTAACCGCCTGGCCCACTCTGCGGCTGCGCTGCGCCCTGCGCAGGCCCGGCTGAACTCCAACCCCTCTAACCCAGGAGCTGCCATGGACCCCGACCCTAGTTGGCGCCGCTGCGCGCCACCTCGTCTTGCACTTTCCACTTGTTTTCACAACCCGGCAAAGCCGTGGAGGACTGCTCTCGCCTGAGCGCGACGACGGTGTCTCCGCGCCTGCCGCAGGAGATACCGATGACCCTCAAGTTCCGCTCGCTGGCAGCAGCCAGCTTCATGGGCCGCCTGCTCCGGCGTGCTCTTCGCCCGGCAGTCCAGCACCCGCAGCATCAGGCCTTCGGCTTGCTCGTCGCCGGCCCCGGTGCAGAGCGCTGAACGCGCCGCGAGGAGGATTCCCATGAATTCCACAAACCTGCTCAACGCGGCGCCTGTGCCGCCGCACGCCGGCGCAGCACTGGATACGGCGCATGTCGGCAACATCCGAGGCGCGCTCGGAACCATCAAGCTCGGTGAAGCCAGCCACGAGCGCGGCCTGTTGCGACGCCTCAAGACGCTGCTGGCCATCCTGGGGCCGGGCCTCATCGTGATGGTCGGGGACAACGACGCGGGAGCGTTCTCAACCTATGCACAGGTGGGGCAGAACTACGGCACCACCTTGCTCTGGACGCTCGCGCTGCTGATCCCGGTGCTCTATGTGAACCAGGAAATGGTGCTGCGCCTGGGCGCGGTGACGGGGGTGGGCCACGCGCGCCTGATCCTCGAGCGCTTCGGCAAGTTCTGGGGCGCCTTCAGCGTCGTCGATCTGTTCCTGCTGAATGCGTTGACCATCGTCACCGAGTTCATCGGCATCGCGCTCGGCCTGGACTATCTGGGCATTCCGCGGATCCCGGGCGTCGGCATCGCCGCGGTGTTGGTCATGATGGCGGCGAGCACCGGAGACTTCCGTCGATTCGAGCGCTTTGCGCTGATCCTGGTGCTGGGCAGCCTCTTGTTGTTGCCACTGTTCGTCATGGTGCATCCCCCGATGGGACAGTTGGTGCACGACTTCAGTACGGTGCGGATGCCCAAGGAGGGCAAGCTCAGCGACGTGATGTTGCTCATCATCGGCATCGTGGGCACGACGATCGCGCCGTGGCAGCTGTTTTTCCAGCAGAGCTATGTGATCGACAAGCGCATCACGCCTCGCTTCATCCGCTACGAGCGTCTCGACCTTTGGCTGGGCATCGTGCTGGTGGTGCTGGGGGCGGTCGCCTTGATCAGTCTCGTGGCCCATTGCTTTGCTGGCAAGCCAGAATTCAGCCAATACACCGACGCTCTGGGCGTCGCCAGGGGCCTGGGTCAGTACCACGGCCATGGAGCCGGAACGCTGTTTGCTCTTGCGTTGATCGATGCCAGCGTGATCGGCGCAGCGGCGGTGTCGCTGTCCACTGCCTACGCAGTGGGTGACGTGCTGTCGGTGAATCATTCCCTGCATCGCAAGCCTAGCGAGGCCAAGGGCTTTTATCTCGTCTACTGCGGGCTGATCGTGCTGGCCGCAGCCCTGGTACTGCTGCCCGGCGTCCCGCTCGGGCTGCTGACCAACGCGGTGCAGACCCTGGCCGGCGTGCTGCTGCCCAGCGCCTCGGTCTTCCTGCTGCTGCTGTGCAACGACCGCCAGGTGCTGGGCCCGTGGGTCAATGGCCGCTGGACCAACGCCTTCACGTCCGCCGTGGTGGCGGTGCTGGTGATTCTGTCGACCGTGCTGACGGCCGCAGTCATCTTCCCCGACATCGGCGAGGACCAGATCGTCACGATCCTGGTCGGCGGCGGCCTGCTGGCCACGCTGATCGGCCTGGCGACCTTGGCCACGCGGGCCTATCGCGCGGCCGTCAGGCCCCGGCCGCAGCACCATGGGCGGGACTTCAGCACGCGGCAGATGGAGCAGTGGCGTATGCCGCCTCTGCATCTGCTGAAGCCGGCCCGGCTCACTCCATCAACGCGGCTCTGGATGGGGGTGCTGCGCTTTTATCTGGTGCTGGCAGTCGCGATGGTTGCCGTGCGCGTCCTGCAACTGGCCTTTGCCCCGGCCTGACTCACGCACTCAGCGGTGATTCACGCCCGATGCGGACTCTCGCAGTCCGCAGAGATTTGCCACAAAAAAATTTTGAATTGAAGAAATGATGATCAAACATCTGTCCAACACGACGCCGCGCCGGGTCGGCGTGCTGGCCTGGCTGGCCTCTGCACTTCTCGGGATTGGTCTGACGATGCCGGTGCGGGCGCAGAGGCAGGATGCAAACCTTGCCCCCGCTGCACTGGCCACGGAGGGTGCGAACCGGGAGGACTGGAACTGGCATGTGCAGGCGACCAACACGACCCAGCGGCATGGCGGCTTCAACTCGCCCTACGTAGGTCCGAACAGCCTGCCGCCGCACGAAAGTGCCAAGGAGACCGTAGACGTCACGCTCTTCCTCGGCCTGCGGCTCTGGAAGGGCGGCGAGTTCTATGTCAACCCTGAGTTCGACCAAGGCTACGGTCTGGCCGGCACCCTGGGCGTCGCCGGCTTCACCAGCGGCGATGCTTACAAGGTCGGCCACGACAGCGTCTACGGCCGCCTGCCCCGTGCCTTCCTGCGCCAGACCATCGCGCTGGGCGATGGCGCCAGCGAAGTCGAGTCCGGTGCCAACCAGCTGGCGGGCACGCGTCCTGATGATCGGCTCACGCTGACGCTGGGCAAGATTTCGGTCGTCGATCTGTTCGACAGCAACCGCTACGCCCATGATCCGCGGGCGGACTTCCTGAGCTGGTCCATCATCGACGGGGGCGCATTCGACTACGCCGCCGACTCCTGGGGCTTCAGCTCGGGCGCAACCGTCGAGTGGGTGAGGGGCGATTGGTCGCTGCGAGGCGGCATCTATGCGATGTCCAAGATGCCGAACGGCGAAACCTTGGATGGCAAGTTCGGTCAACGCCAATGGCTGATCGAGGCCGAGCGCCGTTACAGCTGGATGGGCCGCTCGGGCGCGGTGCGCCTGCTGGGCTTCGCCACCGAGGCGCGCATGGCGAGCTATGCCGACGCGCTAAGCCAGGCACAAGCCACCGGCCAGATGCCGACGGACCTGGCGCCGCTGCGTAGCTTCCGCCGCAAGCATGGCCTGGCCTTCAACGCCGAGCAGGAAGTGGCCGAGGGCATCGGCGCCTTCGTTCGCTACAGCTGGAACGACGGCCGCACCGAGGCCTTTGACTTCACCGACATCAACCGCTCGATCGCGGCAGGCCTGCAGGTCCAAGGCGGCCTTTGGCAACAGCCGGAGCACACGCTGGGCGTGGCCTTGGCGTCGAACAGCTTGTCGAGCCCGGCACGGCAGTTCTTTGCGGCCGGCGGGGTGGGCCTCCTGGTCGGGGACGGCAGGCTGCCGCACTATGCAAACGAACAGATCCTGGAGGCCTACTACAGGGTTCCGCTCGGGCGCTTCGTGTCCGTGACCGGCGACTACCAACATGTGCGCAACCCGGCCTACAACACGGACCGTGGACCGGTCTCGGTCTTTGCATTGCGTCTGCATGCGGAGTACTGATCGATGCAAGCCCTGCACAACCTGAACCTCGAGTCGTTGCTGGACACCCTGTTCAGCGTGAGCGCGGCCTTTGCCCTCGGGGGCCTGATCGGCCTGGAGCGGCAGTGGCGGCAGCGCACTGCGGGCCTGCGGACCAACGCCCTCGTGGCGGTCGCCGCAGCGATCTTCGTGGACATGGCCCAACGGCTCGGCGGCAACGACGCTGCCGTGCATGTGGTGGCCTATGTCGTCTCGGGGGTCGGCTTCCTCGGCGCCGGCGCGATCATGAAGGAAGGTGCCAATGTCATCGGCCTGAACACGGCGGCTACGCTATGGGGCTCGGCAGCCGTCGGCGCCTGTGCCGGGGCGGACCTGCTCGGCGAAGCGATCGTGGCTGCGCTCTTCGTGCTCGCCAGCAACACCCTGCTACGCCCCGTGGTGAACCGCATCAATCGCCGCCCTGTGCAGGAGGAGACGAGCGAAGCGACCTACGCGGTCTACGTGGTTTGCGAGCGCAGCCACCAGGCCGAGGTGCACGAGCGCCTGATCGAGTTGCTGGATGAAGCGAGCTATCCGGTCCGGTCGGTGGATCAGCACCCCTTCGGACAAAACGATGCCGAGATCGAGGCGATGCTCTACGCCACGGCGGTCGTGCCGGAACAGCTCGACGAGGTCATGACGCGGCTCGAAGCGGTGCCCGGTGTCGTGCAGGCGTTCAGGAACGCGAGCGCCGACGAGTGAGCGCACTCGAACCTGATGGAAGAACATTGACATGAGCCTGATGCCCCCAACCCCCGACGACACCGAAGACACTGAGCACAGCCCTGCCGAGCGCGCGGCTGCTGCGTCTCGCAGCACCTGGGTCAGCGTGGCGGTCAACCTGGTGTTGACCTCCGTGCAGATCACAGCGGGCCTGCTGACCAAGTCCCAAGGCTTGGTGGCCGATGGCGTGCATTCCCTTTCAGACCTTATCGCCGACTTTGTCGTGCTGCTGGCCAACCACCACAGCCAGAAGGACGCGGACGAGGACCATCCCTATGGCCACCACCGCTACGAGACGGCGGCGTCCCTGGTGCTGGGCCTGCTGCTGCTCGGTGTCGGCGCGGGCATGTTGTGGTCTTCGATCACGAAGCTGGAGCAGCCCGAGACCATCGCGCAGGTTCATATGGCGGCGCTGTGGGTGGCCCTCGGTGCGCTGACCGCCAAGGAGCTGCTGTTCCGCTACATGCTGGCCGTCGCGAAGCGGGTCAAGTCCAGCATGCTGGTGGCCAACGCCTGGCACGCCAGGTCGGATGCGGCGTCATCGCTGGTGGTCGGCATCGGCATCATCGGCAACCTGGCGGGTTACCCGATCCTGGATCCCATCGCCGCGGCCATCGTCGGATTCATGGTGTCCAAAATGGGCTGGGAGTTCGGTTGGGATGCGCTTCACGACCTGATGGACCGGGCGGTGGACGAAGAGGAAGTCGAAGCCATCCGTCGGACTCTGGCGGACACGCCCGGCATCCAGGGCGTGCATGACATCCGCACGCGCAAGATGGGGGACATGGTCGTGGCGGACGCGCACATCGAGGTCGACGCCTCGCTGAGCGTGGAGGCGGGACATGAGATCGCCGTTGAAGCGCGGCGACGCGTCATGCAGCGACATCGAGTGCTGAATTTGATGACTCACGTCGACCCTTGGCGCCGACCTGATAGAGACCACGACAGGGCCTGACGCATGGATGCCAGCGTTGGCCAGCTCAGAGAGATTCGAGGTCCGAGAAGGTCCGAGGAACGGATGACGGCTTTGTTGCCGGATGCGGCATTTCGACGGCTTACAGGGAATGTCGGCACCCGCTGCAGAACTGCCGTTCGCTAGAGAGCAACACCAGCGCCCTGGTTCAAGAAAGCAGCACCGACGGTCAGTGCAGGCCAGCGCCTGCAACTTCGAGGCGAATCGGATACAACGCCTTCGGGCACTCATCAAGAGGCGAGTTATCTTTCGTCATTGCGAACGGGTACCATGGGCTCAGGGAGTGCCGCGTCGCCAAGGGCCCCTCGCGACGCAGAGCTACGTTCCGAAAGTGAAACACACATGGATTACGCCACGTTCGCACAAGGCACCTTCGTCAACATGCTCGGCACGCTTGACCGGCTCGCCGCGGCGGCCGAGGAGGCGGGGATCGGCGAAGAGGCGCTCTCGCTCCGGCTCGCCGACGACATGTTCCCACTCGAGCTGCAGTTCCGGGTGGCAATGAACCAGGTGCTGCTCGCGCTGGGGCAGGTCGGCAACATGGCGCCGCCGCTGGATGCGGACAGCTACACCTCGTTCGCCCAGATCCGAGAGCGAATCGCGGCGATTGCAGCGACGCTCGCCGCGGCTGACCCCGCCACTTGGGCGTCCCCCGAGGACACTGTCGACCTCACCCTGCCCAACGGGGTGCGCTTTGTCATGTCAGCGGCTGAGGACATCCGCGACTGGATCCTGCCCAACTTCTACTTCCACGTAACGATGGCCTATGCCCTGCTGCGCCGCGAAGGGGTGACCCTAGGCAAGATGGATTTCGTCGCGCACATGGCCTGCCACCGGATCGAGTGCGAGCCCTGATTATCCGGGCTGACGGCGATGTGCGTTGGCCCTGATCCGCGTCCTTCGAGGCGAATTGCTGCCTCTTTTCTTGTCCGGTGTCCGAACGCAGACTCCGTGGTTAAGGTTCGCTCCGCCAGCTTGCGTAGCCACCCAAGGCGACAACGACGGAGATGAGCATCAAACTGGATCGCTGCGGTTGTCGCCCGTCCGCGTCCTCAGTGGTCGTGCCCGTGATGCACATCCGGCAAATGTGCATGGCTGTGCCGCATCGGGGCGTGTCTGTGGGCATGGCTGTGTGCACCAACGGGCATCACGTCATGGTGATGATCGTGGTGGCCGTCATCGTGGCGGTGGGCATGCTCGTGCTCCAATGCCTCATGTTCGTGTTCGTGGTCGTGCGACTCGGCTAGGTGCAGGGCCACGCCCGCCAGCATCAGCAGGCCGCCCAGCGCCATGCCCCAGCCCGCTGAACGGTCACCGAGCGCGAAGGCCAGCGCAGCGCCAATGAACGGCGCAAAGGCGAAGACTGAACCGGTGCGTGCAGCGCCGAACTCACGTTGAGCCAAAAGGTAGAAGCGAAGGCTCAGGCCGTAACCTGTGGCGCCCACGGCCATAAGTCCCGCCGCAGCGCCCCAGGTTGGCATCGGCTCTCCCATGAGGAGCGCCAGTGCCACCGTAGCCGTTGCACCCAGGGCAGCCTTGGCCATGACCACCTGCGCGGGGTCGCGCTCGGCGAGCGCCCGCGACAGGGTGTTGTCCATGCCCCAGGATGCAGTGGCTGCCAGCACGGCCAGCAAACCCAGCCACTGTCCGCCCGACGCCAAGCCCTGGTCCAGGATTAGCAGCACCCCGCCCGCAAGCAGCAACAGCATGGCGGCCCAGACACGCCTGTCCATCGTTTCCCCATACAGGCGCCACGCCAGGACGGCCGTGAACAGGGCTTCCAGTGTCAGCATGAGCGACGCACCGGTTCCGCTGGTCCGCTGCAGGCCCCAGGCCAGAGCCACAGGCCCCAACACGGCGCCGAACAGGGCAACCAGCAGCAGACGCGGCACGTCGCTACGCAGAACCCGAGCTTCCTTGCTGACGTGCTGGCGAAGCAAGGCTCCGATGACGGCAGCTCCCAAGTACAGCAACGCAGCCGTGGTGAAGGGCCCGAGGCCGAGCCCGAGCTTCTGCACCAGCGGGGTGCCCACTCCGAACAGTGCCGCCGCGAGGAGCGCAAGCAGGCTGCCTCGAAGTGCAGGAAGGGTCAGATGCACAGACATGCTGGGTGCAGCCCTCAGGGCTGCCCTCCGTGCCGCACCAGGCGCTTGTGGAAGCCGGTGATGGTGACCGTGACGGTGACTGGTTGTTGGCTCTTGTTTTTCCAGAACCAGCCATGGGTGCCCGCGAAGGGCGCGACAAAGGTGCCGGCCCCTTCGCGCTGAGCGCCTTCGATGTCGTAGCTGGTGTATTCCGACTGAGAGCCGGTTCGCTCACCGTGGAGGTCCACAGCCACATCAGCGCTAGCCGTCCAATGGAACACCATGCCCTGGCCCGCGTCGAGCTCGGCCTGCACTTCGGCACCCTTGCCCGGTTTGAGCGTCACGGTCACGGTCTCTGTGCGCGGCGCGGCAGCAGCCGGTTTGACAGCCTGGGCGTCGAAGCTCTGGCCCTGCTGCTTGCCAAAAGCGACCTCGGCCTTGGCGGCCAGGGTCGCGTTATCTCGCGGCGCCTCGGCTGCCCAGGCCGTGCCGCTGGCTGCCAGCAAGAAGGCCGCACATTGCCAGCGGTCGATCATGCTCATGGGGGCCTTCACTTGACGTTGAACCGCACGGTGGCGGTTTCGCCTTCGACGTTGTTGAGCACGGCGACAACTTTGGCGCCGGGGGCGATCTTCACGCCGGTGGCGCGCAGCTTGTTGCCTTCGGTGGCCTTCACGTCGACCTCGGTCTTCTGCGCGCCATTCAGCACGGTCAACTTGCCCGAGATGCCTTTGGAGGGCATGTCTTCGTCGTGGTCCACCAAGTAGATGGTGGCGCCGTCAGCCTCCACCACCAACTCGAAATTCACATCGTTGGCGACCTGAACGATGCCCCCGTGACGGGGGGCTGCCGAGCCATGAGCCATCGCAGGGTTCATCGCCAGGGCGCTAGACCCCAACAGGGCAGCGATCAGCAGTTGCTTGGTCTTCATCATGTTCATCTCCAATCTTTGCGCGGCGCTCTTGCGCAGGCGGCGCCGCAGGGCCATGAGGGTCAAAACGCTTCCTGTACTTGCCCGGCTGGGGCGTGCTCTTCAGGCGCCAGCAGTCGCTCTAGCGGCTTTTCGCCCACCAGCCAGAAGATGACAGGCGTGAGGATCGTGTCGAGCAGCGTGGAGCTGACGAGGCCGCCGAAGATGACCACGGCGACCGGGTGCAGGATTTCCTTGCCCGGCTCGTCACCGGCCAGCAGCAAGGGCGTCAACGCAAACGCTGCCACCAGCGCCGTCATGAGCACCGGCGTGAGCCGCTCCAGTGAGCCACGCACGATCATGGGCTGGCCAAAGCGCTCGCCCTCGAAGCGGCACAGGTTGATGTAGTGGCTGACCTTCAGAATGCCGTTGCGGGTGGCGATGCCAGCCAGCGTGATGAAGCCGACCATGGTGGCCACCGACAGCGTCACACCGGTCAGCCACATCGCCACGACGGCGCCGATCAACGCCAGCGGGATGTTGGCCATGATGACCCCTGCTAGCACTGCCGAGCGATAGCGCGTGTACAGCACCAGGAACATCATCGCCAGCGACACGCCCGACAAGACCACGATGAGCTGCGTGGCCTGTTCCTGCGCCTGGAACTGGCCCTCCAGGCTGATGAAGGCGCCTGTGGGCAGCGTCGTCTTGGCGATGACCTGACGGATGTCGCCGATGACACGGCCCATGTCGCGGCCGTCCGTGTTGGCGTAGACAACGATGCGCCGCCGACCGTTCTCTCGGCCGATCTGGTTGGGGCCGTCGGACTCCTCGACCGTGGCGATGCTGGACAGCGGCAGCCGCCCTGCGGGCGTGTCGATCAAGGTACGGGCCAGATCCTGAGGGCTGCGCTGATCGTCTGGCAGGCGCAGCACCAGGTCGTAGCGGCGCTGGCCGTCCACGATCTGCGCGCCGTGGGCCCCGTCGGTCAGGGCTTGCAGGACGCGCACCGCCTCGCCAGGTGACAGCCCGGCCTGGGCCACCTTTCGCTGGTCCAGCCGCACGGCGATCTGCGGGATGAGCACCTGCTTCTCGACGGTCAGGTCCACCAGGCCCGGCACGCTGGTGAGTCCGGCCCGCATCTGCTCGGCGAGGCCGCGCAGCGTGTCGGTGTCGTCGCCGTAGATCTTCACGGCGATCTGTGCGCGCACACCTGAGAGCAGGTGGTCCAGCCGATGCGAGATCGGCTGACCGATCGCCACCTGCGCCGGCACAGAGGCCAGCTGCGCACGGATGCTGGCCATCACCGCCTCGCGGTCAACGGGCTTGCCATCTCGGCGCAGGTCCACATCGATCTCGGCCGAGTGCACGCCCTCGGCATGCTCGTCCAACTCGGCTCGACCGGTGCGGCGCCCCACCTGCGTGACCTCCGGCACCTGGGCGATCAGCGTCTCCGCGAGCGCGCCCATGCGGTTGGCCTCGGCCAGCGAGGTACCCGGGTTGAACATCAGCGACAGCACCAGCGATCCCTCGTTGAAGGCTGGCAAGAAGGCGCGAGGGAAGAACGGCACGCTGGCAGCAGCGGCCGCCACGGCAAGCGCTGCCGCTGCGATCAGAAGGCGGGCGCGCGGGAACGACCAGGCCAGCAGTCGCCCGTCCCAGTGCTTGAGCCGTGCCACCAGCGGGCTGTCGCCATGCGCCAGCCGCTTCATGCGCGGCAGCAGGAACGCGCTCAGCACCGGCGTGACCGTCATGGACACGATCATGGAAGCCAGGATGGACACGATGTAGGCGATGCCCAGCGGCGTGAATAGTCGGCCCTCGATGCCCGGCAGCGCGAACAGCGGCACGAAGACAAGGACGACGATGAGCGTCGCGTAAACGATGCCGGTGCGCACCTCCACGCTGGCGGCTCTCACGACCTCCAGAACCGGACGTGGTACCGGCAGCGCCCGGTTCTCGCGCAGGCGGCGCTGGATGTTCTCGACGTCCACCACCGCGTCGTCCACCAGTTCGCCGATGGCAATCGCCAGGCCGCCCAGCGTCATCACGTTGATCGACTGATCCAGCAGCCGGAACACCAGCGCTGTGACCGCCAGCGATAGCGGAATGGCGACCAGCGAGATCAGCGTGGTGCGCGCCGACAGCAGGAAGGCGAAAAGCACGATGGCCACCATGATGGCGCCGTCGCGCAGCGCACCCGTCACGTTGGAGATGGAGGCTTCGATGAAGTCCGCCTGCCGAAACAGCACCTTGGGCGCGCTCAGACCCTTGGGCAGGCCGGGCTTGAGTTCTTCCAGCGCCGTCTCGATCTGGTGGGTCAGCTTCACGGTGTCGGCACCTGGCTGCTTCTGCACGCTGACGATGACGGCCGGCGCTCCCTTGTAGCCCGCATCACCGCGCTTGAGGCCTGCCGCGAAGCGCACGCTGGCGACCTGCTCCAGCAGGATCGCGCGGCCGTCCCTCCAGGCGACCGCGATGCCTTGCAGGTCCTCGATGCGGTTGGTGCGGCCGAGGTGCCGGATCAGGTACTCGCGACTGTTCAGGTCGATGAAGCCGCCGCCTGCGTTGCCGGCAAAGCCGCGCAGCGCCTGCTCCACCTGCGTCAGCGAGACACCGAGCTGCGCCATGCGGGCCGTGTCGGGCTCCACGCGAAGTGTGCGCACCTCGCCGCCGATCGGGATGACCTGCGCCACGCCGTGGATGGCCAGCAGGCGGGGCCTCAGCACGAAGTCGGCGTACTCGCGGGCTTGCATCGGCGTCGCTCGCCCCGCGCTGAGCGGCAGCGCGATCAGCATGACCTCGCCCATGATGGACGAGACCGGCCCCATGACGGGCGTCACCTCGGCGGGCAACTGGCCGCGCAGCTGCGCCAGTCGTTCGGACACCTGCTGGCGGTTGCGGTAGACGTCGGTGCCCCAGTCGAACTCGGCGTAGACGATGGACAGGCCGATGCCCGAGGTCGAGCGCACTCGCGTGATGCCGGGCATCCCGTTCAGTGCCGTCTCGATGGGGAAGGTAACGAGTTGCTCCACCTCCTCGGGCGCCATGCCGCCCGCTTCGGTCAGCACGGTGACCAGCGGCTTGTTCAGGTCGGGGAAGACATCGACGGGCGTGCGCCAGGCCGTGTAGCCGCCATAGGCCATCAGCAGCGCTGCGATGGCCAGCACGAAAAGCCGGTTGCGCAGGCTGGTGAGGACGATCCAATTGAACATGGCCGTCTCCTCAGCGGATCTGCGCGATCAGCGGTGCGCCTTGCACCACGACGCGGTTGTCCGCCGCGAGGCCGCGGGTGACAAGCACGGTCTTGGCGTCCAGCGGCTTCACCTGCACAGGCTGGGGCGTGTACCGCTCCGCGCCGGTCTTGATCCAGACGATGGGCTCGTTGACCGGGCTGCGGACGACAGCCTCAGCAGGCAGCACGACACCCTTGGCGCTGTCCTTCAGCGCCACGATGACGCCCACCGTCTGGCCGACCGCCAGCGGCACCGACTTGTCGCCCTGCGCACGGAAGCTCAAAGGCAGCGTGCCGTCGCGCAGCGCCCGGGGCACACCGGCCAGCGCCAACTTGACACCGCTCACGCCCGCCAACTGAGCGCCCGCGATGCGCACTCCCAGTGTGACGTCCGGCGTCTGCGCCTCGACCATCAGGCGCGCTGGGTCGACGATCTCCACCAGGACATCCCGAGCGTCGATGACCTGGCCTGCCGCCAGATCAGAGCGGGCGATGACGCCGGACACCGGCGCCCGCAACGGCTCACGGGCATCCAGGCTTGCGGCGATGCTGCGCTCGCGGACTGCCAGGGATTCGGCTTCCAAACGGGCAGCATCAATCTCCTTGCGAGGTACCGTGCCCTCCAGGCCTTCCAGCCGCTTCAGCCTCTGCTCCGCGAGTTGGCGGGCAGCGCGCAACTCCGCGCGCTGCGCCTCCTGGTTGGCTTGAGAGAAGGGATCAGCGTGGTGATGCAGCCAAGCGAGGATCTCGCCCTTCTGAACAGCCTGGCCAGGGACCGGCAGGCCCTTGGGGCCAGGCTCGATGCGGCCGCCGTGACTTGCCTGCACGCGGCCGCTGGCGTTGGGGTCCTGCACGACGCGGCCAGGCAACTCCAGCGTGGCAGCGGCTTCGGTCTCTGGCGCAATCAGTGTGCGCAAACCCATCCGGCGCTGAGCGACCTTGGGCACGTTGACGCTGCCGTCCGGAAGACGCGCCAGGCCGGACGCATTGGTGGGTCCCGTCTGGTCGATGTGTTCACCGTTCGGACCATGGGCACCGGGCCCAGCGAAGGCGGTGATGGCGGCCATCAGCAGGCCGAGGGTGAGCAGTGGGCGCTTCATGCCTGGCCTCCGTTCCAAGTCTTGCTGCCAGCGCGGCGGCGCCATACGGCAATAGCGATCAACGCAGCGGCGATGAGGCCCACCCCGGTCCACAGTTTGCGCGAGCCGCTGATGTGCTCGTGGCCGTGGTCGTCGGCGCCAGCAGGGTCGTGGCCGTGCGGGGCCTCGGCAGCTTCCTGGGCTTGTGCTGCGCTGACCTTGAGCGTGGCGTCGAGCAGGTCCGACTCGTTCCCGTGGATGACCGTGATGACGATCGCGTGCTCACTGGGCGTAGCCAGCAGCTTCAGCATGGCCTGGTCAGCCACGGCATAGTCACCAATGTCGTCATGGAAAGGTGCCTTGGCCTTGAGGCCGCCGCTCTCAACTTCGACTTGTGCGTTCAGCACCGGCTCATTGGTGGCAAAGCGGTCGATCAGAATTGAGAACTCGCCGCCACCCAGGGTGGCGACCAGCTCGAACTGCTCGGTCTTGGCTTCAAGGCGCGGCCGGCTATTGCCAGACACCGCGGCGGTGGTGGGGGCGTCGAGGTGTTCGCCGTTGGGGCCGTGAGCACCCGGGCCGGCGACGGCGTTCATGCAGGAACTGGCCGCAATCACGGCGGAGGCCAGCGTGCGTAGCAGAAGTGTGCGGGTCATGGGAGCAATCCTTGAGCTTGTTGGAGTCGCGCCTGAGCGAGGCGCAGATGGGCTTGTTGGCGTTCGCTGGAGGCTTCGGCCTGGGCAGCAGCGGCCAGTGCCCGGAGCAACTCGGGCAGCGGGGATTCGCCGGCCTTGAAGGCTTTGTCGATGTGCCCGGCTCGCTCGCGCAGCAGCGTTGCGCGCTGGGTTTCAAGTTGCGCTTGGGTTTCAGCCGCATGGAGCTGGGCGCGTGCCAGCTCCAATTCAGCGGCCAGCCGATCCCGGATGCGCTGCTGCTGGGTCAGCGCGAGATCCACCTCGGTGCGTGCTGCAGCGATACGCGGCTGTGCGTGGGTGTCCGTGCCGAAAGGCAAGCGCAGCGAGACACCGACGCTGCTCTGGGTGGGCATACCTTGGCCAGAGCGCTCCTGGCGCAGGTGCAAGCCCAGCTCGGGGTTGTCCCCTCGCTGAGCCTGTGCAAGCGAGAGCTTGCGTTGGGCGCGTTCGACGGCGCGTGCTGCCAGTTGAAGCTCAGGATGGTTTTCATCGAGATCCACTCTGGACGCCGTTTGGGGCTGCTCGGGCTCAGCGGAGATCGCCATCCCGGTCAGCAGTTGCCATTGCGCCTGCTGACCACGCATTCGTTGCTGGACTTCCGCTTCCTGCGCCTGGCTGGCGAGCCACTCGGCACGTGTAGCCATCGCGTCTGCTGGCGCCAGATCGCCGGCACGGACTCGGCGGTCGACGTCCTCGGCGAGCCGCTTGAGGAGCTGGCTCTGAAGTACGGCCAGACGGTGCTCTGATTCGAGTCCGGTCAGCTGGCCCAGGGTTTCGCGAACTTGGGCAGCAATGCGCAAACGGGCAGCTGATTCGGCTGCCTGCGCCCATTCGAGTTCGGCCTGCGCCGCCTGACCAGCCGCTGCCCGAGCGCCGATGTGCCACATGGGAAGGGCGACACCCAGTTCAGTTTCTCGCTGCCCTGCGGCGGCGCTGCCCCGACCTTGGCGCTGGGAGGCTTGAAGAGCGGGGGACGCTGCTAGCCAGCTGCCGGCGACGGCTTGGTCAGCCTGCGCCTGGCGCTGCTGACCTTGCGACTGGGTCGCCTCGATGGAGCGTTGCCAAGCGGCAGCAATGGCCTGAGCGAAGCTAGGCCGTGTTGCAGCGAGAGGGCCCGCGGGTGGAAGGGGCTGGGGCTGGGCCTGTGCGGCACAGGCGAGCGCGCTGGCGGCAAGGGTGCCGCCAACGAGCCATGGGACGAGCCATGGGTGAGTTTTCACGAGAGTCCTGATGCAAGAGGAAAGCGACGCGCGAAACATCGGCATGTGGCCGACGGGCGAACGCAGTCACCGCCAAAGCGAACGACAGCCGCGCTTCAAGCGCGGGTAGCAGCGGAGTTCAGGACAGAGATTTGACCTTGCCCCTGAATCCCGTAGCTCTTAGCATCCTTGTTACGCGGCCTTGTTGAGCTGTGCCGCGACCCAGCGCTCTTCATACTGCCTGGGGCTG
>RXJW01000084.1 GCA_003963005.1 Burkholderiales bacterium | reverse complement strand
CGGGTTGGACGGGAAGCCGAACACCATCATCTTGGGCTTGGGGTAGCTGCCGCGGATGGTCTTCTCCAGCTCGGCGAAGAAGTCCACCTCGCTGCTGACCGGGATTGCGCGGATGTCGGCGCCGGCAATCACGGCGCCGTAGATGTGGATCGGGTAGCTCGGGTCCGGCACGAGCACGGTGTCGCCGCGGTCCAGCGTGGCCAGCATCAGGTGGGCCAGTCCCTCCTTGGAGCCGATCGTGACGATGGCTTCGGTGTCGGGATGGATGTCGACCCCGTAGCGGCGCTGGTACCAGTGCGAGATCGCCCGGCGCAGGCGCGGGATGCCCTTGCTGGCCGAGTAGCCGTGGGTGTCGGGCCGCTGGGCGACCTCGGCGAGCTTGGCGACGATGTGCGGTGGCGTGGCCCCGTCGGGGTTGCCCATGCTCATGTCGATGATGTCTTCCCCGCGGCGGCGGGCGGCGAGCTTGAGATCGGCGGTGATGTTGAAGACGTAGGGCGGGAGGCGGTCGATGCGCGCGAAGCGGCGCTTGCCGCCGGTCGCGGAAGAGGCAGAGGTCATTGGCAGTGTCACGTGAGCGCCCGGAACCGTCCGAGCGACGTGGGCGGCATGGCGCCGCACCGCGGCCGACTATAGACGGGCTTCCTACAATGGGGCGATGACTGCTTCCGCCGCGCCCATCGTCTGTATCGGCGGCCTCAACATCGATCGCAAGCTCAAGCTGCTGTCACATGCGCTGTCGGGCTCGTCCAACCCCTGCGAGTCTCACGAGACACCGGGTGGCGTCGTGCGCAACGTGGCCGAGAACCTGGCGCGCCTGGGCTTGCCGGTGGCGCTCGTGGCCGCGGTCGGCGACGACGCCGGTGGGCGCATGCTGCTGGAGCAGGCTGCCGCCGTCGGCATCGACACGCGAGCCGTCATCCGCCTGCGCCGGCATGCGAGCGACAGCTACACGGCCGTGCTGGCGCCTGACGGCAACCTCAGCCTCGGCCTGGCCGCGATGCCCCTGGTGGAGAGCCTCAACCCCTGGGCGCTGGAAGCCAGCAAGGCCCTGCGCGCCGGGGCTGCTCTTGTCGTGGCCGACGGCAACCTGCCCACCGACGCCTGGCCCCTGCTGCTGGCCGAAGCCCGGGCCAGCGGCATTCCGCTGGTCGGTGTCGCCGTGTCCGAAGCCAAGATGGAGCGCCTGCCGGAGCGACTGGACGGCCTGCACCTGCTGGTCATGAACGTCGGCGAGCTCGCCACCGTGGCAGCCGACCCCGCCGAAGCCTTCGACCGGCTGCATGCCCGGGGCGTGGGCGGCGTGCTCGTGTCCAAAGGCCCGGACGGCCTGCTGCTGAGCACGCCCGACCGCGCGCCGCGGCACTGGCCCGCGCCGCAGGTGAACGTGGTCGACGTGACCGGTGCGGGTGATGCGCTGTCCGCCGGGGTCTGCGCCTCGCTGCTGCGTGCGCCTGGCGACTTCGATGCCGCCGCCCGGCTGGGCCTCGCACTTGCAGCCCTGACACTGCAGACCCCTGACAGCGTCCACCCCGAGCTCACGCCCGATTTCCTGCTGAACCCATGAACGAATTCATCCAACTCTCGCCTGAGATTGCCGCGGCCCGTGAGCAGGGCCGGCCCGTCGTGGCGCTCGAATCCACCATCATTGCCCACGGCATGCCCTGGCCCCAGAACCTGGAGACGGCGCGGGAAGTGGAAGACGTGATCCGTGCTGAAGGTGCCGTGCCGGCCACCATTGCCGTCATTGGCGGCCGCATCCGGATCGGCCTGAGCAGCGCGGAGCTCCAGCAACTCGCCCAGGCGCCGGACGCGATGAAGCTCAGCCGCCGTGACCTGCCCTACGCGATCGCCACCGGGCGGCT
Source organism: Burkholderiales bacterium (assembly GCA_003963005.1). Lineage (GTDB taxonomy): Bacteria > Pseudomonadota > Gammaproteobacteria > Burkholderiales > Burkholderiaceae_C > Pelomonas. The sequence continues at coordinate 70,496 of RXJW01000084.1, read as the reverse complement.
GGGGGCGACCACCGTCGCCGCCACGATGATCTGCGCGCACCTCGCCGGCATCGAGGTGTTCGTCACCGGGGGCATCGGCGGCGTGCACCGCGGCGGCCACGAAAGCTTCGACATCTCGGCGGACCTCCAGGAACTCTCCCGTACGCCGGTGGCCGTGGTCTGCGCCGGCGCCAAGTCCATCCTCGACCTCGGCCTGACGCTGGAATACCTGGAGACGCACGGCGTGCCGGTGCTGTCGGTGGGGCAGGACAACTTCGCCGCCTTCTTCACGCCGGACAGCGGCCTGAAGGCCGACTTCCGCATGGACGATGCCGACGCGCAGGCGCGCTTCATCCGCGCGAAGTGGGCGCTGGGACTCGGCGGCGGCGTGGTCGTGAGCAACCCCGTGCCCGCCGCGCAGGCGATGCCGCGCGAAGAGATCGATGCGATCACCGCGCAGGCGCTCGTCGAGGCCGAGAGCCAGGGCATCACGGGCAAGGCGATCACACCTTTCCTGCTGGGCCGCATCAAGGCGCTGACCGGCGGTCGCAGCCTCGCGACGAACATCGCGCTGGTCAAGCACAACGCGGTCGTGGGTGCCCGGCTGGCGCGGGCGCTTCAGCATTAACGCCCCAACAAACGCACAAGACGGTAGCCCCCAGCAACCTGCGAGAAAAGCGCCAGCGGTAAGCTGGCGTGTTTCTTTAGTCAACCCCTATTACTTTCGGCAGGCTTGCATGCGCGCGACCTCTCCTTGGATTCTTGGCGGCCTCCTGCTGGCCTTGCTGGCCGGCTGCGGCGGCAAGGACAAGCCGGCCTCGGCGCCCGCGGGCCCGGCCGGAGCGGCCAGTGCGCCGCCGCAGAACGTCGGTGTGGTCCAGGTCCGGCAGGCGGATGTGCCCATCACCGTGGAGGCCAGCGGCACGGTCACTGCCCTGCAAAGCGTCGACCTGCGCGCCCAGACGACCAGCACGGTCGCCCAGGTCCTCGTGAAGGACGGCCAGAACGTGAAGAAGGGCGACCTGCTCTTCCGCTTCGATGACCGTGCCGATCGTGCGGCGCTGGACAAAGCGCGCGCCCAGCTGGCCCGTGACCGCGCGAGCCTGACCGACCTGGAGCGTCAACTCGCGCGCGCCAAGGAATTGAAGGCGCAGAACTTCATCGCGCAGAACGCGGTGGACACGGCGCAGGCCAACTTCGAGGCCGGCCAGGCGCTGGTGCGCAGCGACGAGGCGGCGGTGCAGGCCGCCCAGGTGAGCGCCAGCTACAACGAGCTGCGCGCACCGATCAGTGGTCGGGCCGGCATCGTCGGCGTCTACCCCGGCAGCCTGGTGCAGGCGAATGCGTCCGCGTCCCCGCTGGTGAACATTGCCCAGCTCGACCCTATCGGCATCGCCTTCACGGTGCCCGAGACCCAGCTGGGCTCGCTGCTCGCGGCAACCCGCTCGGGCGAGCTGGACGTCGAGGCCCTGCCACCGCCCGGCTCGCCCAAGGGCGCGCCGTCGATCAAGGGCCGCGTCACCGCGGTGGACAACCTGGTCGACGCGTCCACCGGCACGATCAAGGTGAAGGCCGAGTTCGACAACAAGTCCCAGGCGCTCTGGCCCGGGCAGTACCTGCGCGTGCGCGTCACGCTGCGCACGCTCCAGGGCGTGACCGTGGTGCCGCAGGCCGCGATCATCATGCGCGGCAACGAGCGCTCGGTCTACGTCGTGGGCCCGGACAACACCGCCAAGCTCGTGCCGGTTCAGGTGCGCCAGGCGATGGGCGAGCAGGCCGTCGTCGAGGGCCTGGACGCCACGGCGCAGGTGGTCATCGAAGGCAAGCAGAACCTGCGACCCGGCACGACGCTGCGCGTGCAGCCCAGCGGGGGCAGTGGCGGTGAAGGTCGGCGCGGTGCCTCGGGGGCGGCATCGGCCGCATCGGCTGCAGCTTCGGGCGCTGGCAAATGAGGCTGACCGAGCTGTTCATCCGGCGGCCGGTCATGACCGTGCTGCTGAACCTGTCGCTGGTCATCGCAGGCCTGGCGGCCTGGACGCGCATCCCGGTGGCCGCCCTGCCGTCGTACAACACGCCGGTCATCAATGTCGGGGCCTCCCTGCCGGGCGCGTCGCCGGAAACGATGGCCTCGTCGGTGGCCCTGCCGCTGGAGAAGCAGTTCTCCACCATCGCCGGCCTGCAGACCATCTCCTCGACCAACACGCTGGGCAACACGTCGATCACGCTGGAGTTCGACCCCTCCCGCAACATCGACGCCGCCGCGGTGGATGTGCAGGCGGCGCTGTTCCGGTCGCTGCGGGCGTTGCCCGCGGAGATGACCTCGCCGCCCAACTACCGCAAGGTCAACCCGGCGGATGCGCCCGTGCTGCTGGTGGCTCTGACGTCGCCGTCCATCGACCTGACCGAACTCAACGACTATGCGGAGAACCTGCTGTCGCCGGGCCTGTCCACGATCGACGGCGTGGCCCAGGTGTCGATCTACGGGCAGAAGCGCTACGCGGTGCGCATCAAGGTGCGCGCCGACCTGCTGAACCAGCGCAACATCACGCTGGACGAACTGCAGGCGGCGGTGAAGGCGGCCAACGCGAACACGCCGGTCGGTGTGCTCGACGGCTCGCGCCAGACGCTCACCATTCAGGCCAACCGCCAGCTCAAGAACGCTGCCGAGTTCGGCCGCATCGTGGTGGCCTCGCGCAACGGCGCGCCCGTGCTGCTGCGCGACGTGGCCGAGGTGCAGGACAGCGTCGAGACGAGCAAGACCTACTCCACCTACAACGGTGAGCGGTCCATCGTGCTGGCCATCCAGCGCCAGCCCGATGCCAACACGGTCCAGGTGGTGGACAAGGTCAAGGCCCTGCTGCCGCGCTACGCCGAGCAGATGCCCGCTTCCATCAGGATGGAGACGCTGAACGACCGTTCCATCTCCATCCGCGAGTCGCTGCACGACGTCTATTTCACGCTTGCGCTCACCGTCGGTCTGGTGGTGCTGGTGATCTTCATCTTCCTGCGCCGCGCGGTGGCGACGCTGATCCCCACGGCCTCGCTGCCGATCTCGCTGATCGGCGCGCTGACCCTGCTCTACGCCCTCGGCTACAGCCTGGACAACATCTCGCTGCTGGGCATCACACTGGCCGTGGGCCTGGTGGTCGACGATGCCATCGTCATGCTGGAGAACATCGTGCGGCACGTCGAAGACGGCATGAAGCCCTTCGACGCCGCGGTGCGGGGTGCGCGCGAGATGGCGTTCACGATCCTGTCCATCTCGATCTCGCTGGTGGCGGTGCTGATCCCGATCTTCTTCATGCCGGGCGTCATCGGCCTGCTGTTCCACGAGTTCGCGGTCGTCGTGGGCCTGTCCATCCTCGTGTCGGCCGTCGTGTCGCTCACGCTGGTGCCCATGCTGTGCAGCCGACTGCTCAAGCCCGACGAGCACCACGAGGACGGTCCGCTCGGCCGCCTGTTCGAGCGCGGCTTCACGGCCACGCTGAACGCCTACACCCGCACGCTGGACATCGCCCTGCGCCACCGGGTGTGGGTGCTGGGTGTGGCGGTGCTGAGCTTCGTGGCCACGGTGTGGTTCTACTCGTCCATCCCGAAGGGCTTCTTCCCCGAGGAGGACATCGGCCAGATCCAGGCGAGCACTGAGTCGGCCGAGGACACCTCGTTCGCGGCCATGACGCTGCTGCAGGACCGCGTGGCCGCGATCGTCCGGGACGATCCCAACGTGCTGGCCCTGAGCTCGGCCGTGGGTGGCGGGCCCTCGGGCAGCGCCACCAACACCGGGCGGATGTTCATCAACCTCAAGCCCCGCAGCGACCGCGAGCCGATGGCCAAGGTGCTCGAAGGCCTGCGCAAGAAGCTGCGTGCGGTGCCCGGCATCCAGGTCTACCTGCGCCCGGTGCAGAACCTGCAGCTCGGCGGCCGCCAGAGCAAGAGCCGCTACCAGTACACGCTGCAATCGGTGTCGGCCGGTGAGTTGAACTCCTGGGCGCTGAAGCTGCAGGAGAAGCTGCGCAGCGATGAGCGATTCCGCGACGTGACGAGCGACTCGCAGCTGCGCGGCCTGCAGGCCAGCCTCGTCATCGACCGCGAGCGGGCTTCGCTGCTCGGCGTGCAGATGCAGGACCTGCGCAACGCGCTCTACGGGGCGTTCGGCGAGCGACAGGTGTCCAGCATCTACGCGGAGAGCAACACCTACCAGGTCATCATGGAGGCGGGCGACAGCGACCGCAGCAGCGAACTCGCGTTCGACAAGATCTACCTGCGCGGCAAGAACGGCGCGCAGGTGCCCTTGACCGCCTTCGCCACCGTCCAGCGCACGCTTGGGCCCACGGCCGTCAACCACCAGGGGCAGTTGCAGGCGATCACGATCAGCTTCAACCTCGCGCCGGGCGTGCCGCTGGGTGACGCCACCCAGCAGATCACGGCCTTCACCGAGCAGATCCAGCTGCCGTCCAGCATCATCACGAGCTACGGCGGCGATGCCGCGGTGTTCCAGGATTCCCAGAGCGGCCAGCTGCTGCTGATCGGCCTGGCCGTGGCGGTCATCTACGTGCTGCTGGGCGTGCTCTACGAGAGCTACATCCACCCGATCACGATCCTGGCCGGCCTGCCGTCGGCTGCGGTGGGCGCGCTGATCACGCTGCAGCTCTTCGGCATGGAGCTCACGATCATCGCGACGATCGGCATCGTCATGCTGATCGGCATCGTCAAGAAGAACGCGATCATGATGATCGACTTTGCGCTGGACGTGCAGCGCAGCCAGGGCCTCGCGCCGGCTGAAGCCATCCGCCAGGCCTGCATCCTGCGGTTCCGGCCGATCATGATGACGACGCTGGCGGCCCTGATGGGCGCGCTGCCGATCGCCCTGGGCCTGGGTGCCGGCGCCGAGCTGCGCCAGCCGCTGGGCCTGGCGGTGGTGGGCGGCCTGATCCTGTCGCAGGCGGTGACGCTCTACATCACGCCGGTCATCTACCTGGCGCTGGACCGCTTCAGCGGCACGGGGCCGGACACGCGCGAAGTGGCCGACTTCACCAGCAAGGCCGCTTGAGGGGCTCGGGCGGGCACGCCGTGCGAGCCGATCAGGCGAACTTCAGTCGCCCCTCGCGGCTCTCGGCGAGCAGCCGCTGGGCGGCGCGCTCGATCATGCCGATGACCGCGTCGAAGCCGGCCGCCGGGCCGAAGTAGGGGTCCGGGATGTCCTGGCCGGCCATCTCGGGCAGGAAGTCGGTCAGCATCAGGATGCGCGCCTGGTGCTCGGGCGCGGCCTTCTTGCGCAGCGCTTCCACATGCTCGGCTTCCATCGCCAGCACGAGGTCGTATTGACCCAGCTGATCCGGGTCCACGCGGCGCGAGCGCCACTTGCGGTCCAGGCTGTACTTGTGGCGGGCCAGCGCGGCGGCGGCGCGGGCGTCCACCGGGCCGCCGCGCGGGTCAGCATGCACGCCGGCGGAGGCCACCGTCTTGAACACGTGGCCCAGCGTCGACTTGAAGATGGCCTCCGCCATCGGCGAGCGGCAGATGTTGGCGGTGCAGACCACCAAGACAGCGGGTTTTGCTTGTTGCATCAATGGCTTAGGGGCGATTTTCGGGCGAGTTTAAGGGCCTCCGAGACAGTGCATTGACCCCTTGAAGAATCAATCACTTAGCCGTGCCATGTAAACGCGTTGAGCGCGGCTACCATCCGGCCATGGAACTACCAGTCACCGGCGTATGACCCGCGTCCCCTACACAGGCGGTGCACCTGCTTTGCCTTTCACCGGCGGCGGCGCACGGTTGCCGGTGACCGGCGGGTGAAGCTCACGCCCTGAGCCACCAGCGGCGCACACTGGCGCCATGGAAATGCTGGTCTGGCAGCTGCGCCGCGACGGCGCAAAACTCCCCGAGGGTGCCCTAGACGGGCCGCACCGCGGCTGGTTGCGGCTGGATCGAGGAAACATCGCCGGGGAGGTCACGCTGCACGCCGGCCTGTACGCCGGCACAAGCCGCGGCGCCAGGACGGTGCTGCAGTCGCTCACCGGCGTTGAGGTCCGCAGGCTGGACGAGAAGGGGATGCTGCTCTACGGGCTGCAGGCCAAGCCGCCCGCAGGGCCGGCAGCCGTCCGACACCGTCAGGCTTGGTACTGCCAGCCGGTGGCGCCATGACGGTGGCCCGCAGCTACTTCCGCCGGCGGGCGATTGAGCGTCGCCGTGATCCTTCCCAGGATGCGCGAAACGATGCCGCGGCTGCAGCCATGCGGGCCCGAGTCGAACAACAGCTCGCCCAACTGTCATTGATTCAGAAACTGGCTGACCGAGTGCAACGCGACACACCCAGCGCGGGCATTGGCTGAGTCGGTGCGGACCGCAGCAAAGCAGGCACTTCACCGCTCGACAGTTGTGTCGGGGAAGTCGCCCCAGCGGCTTGACCCGGTGAACAGCGGCGGCGGGAGCTTTTTCTCTCGGGGGTGCAGCGGCTTGTAGCTGACCACGCGCAGCGTGCCGACCCGGCGGAACTCCGCGTAGAGAAAGTGCGGGAAGCTGCCCGACCTGCTGCGTCTGATCAACAGGTAGCCCTCGCGACCCTTGCGCCGCCGGCGCCAGTACGGCCGCCAGGACCAGATCAGGCAGTTCGAGCGCATCACGGCACGCTCAGCGACCGGTAGGCGCGCTCGCAGGCTTGGCCGGCGATGACGGCGGCGTCAGCTGCTGCAGCCACGCTTCGATATCGCTCGACGCACTGACCGAGAACGTTGGCTGTTGGATCTGCCGGGCCTGCTGCGGAAGCGGCGAAATCATCGGCGCCGGTGCCGCCACGGGCGGCGAGCTGGTCGCGCAGCCGGCGAGCAGCAGCAGCGGCGCGGTCAGCGTCAGAGCGAGCAGCGCTCGCGGCTTGGTCGGCTGCATGGGCTACCTCCTGGGCCGCGGTGACGCGGCGCTGTGATTCGACGAGTGCCGCGCTTGCGGCTGCAGCGCTGGCCGTGGCGACCTCGGCGCGGCACTGAGCGGCTCCGATCTGCCGCTCGTGATGCGCGGCCCAGGCCACTGCGCCGAGCACGCCGGCCACCGCCAGAAGCGCGGCCGCAGCCTTGGCCTCAAGGCTGAACGGGAGCGGCAGCATTGCCGGCCATCCGGGTGCGGGCCTTGGCGATGCGCGCCAGGTCGGCCGCCAGCGCTTCCTGCTCGGCCTCGATGGACCGGGCGCGCGCGTCGGCCAGCCGCTGGGCATCGTCGAGCGCAGTCTGCGCGGCGGCGAGCAGCGCTTCAGTCGTGACGGCCTCGGCCTTGTGACGCAGGCGGCCGATGCCGAGGACGGCCAGGGCCAGCAGCACCAGTGCGCCGGCCAGGATGGGAAGGATCGATTCCATGCGGTTCTCCTATGCGATGACGACCTGCAGCGGCTCGCCAGCCGCCCAGGCCATGAACTCCGCGAACGCGTCGCGGGACTGCAAGCCGGCCAGCTGCTCGCGCCCGCCGGGCGGTGTCAGCTTGCCGATGGACATGGCCGGTGCGATGCAGCCCAGCAGCTCGCATTTCCAGCCGAAGGCGACATCGCCCGCGAAGTTGGCCGGGTGGATCTCCACGTCACTGCGGCCCGGCACGTCCTGCAGCATGTAGACGCGACCGTTCTTCGGTGACTGGTAGATCCGGGCCTGGTATGTGCCGGGCGGGATGCAGGACACCTGCGGCTTGTTGTCGCGCCACGGCAGTTCGATGCAGCGCAGCACGGTCGCGTCGAACGCGAAGTAGCCCGGCGTGCCTTGGTCGGTGCAGGCCTGGCGGGTGATGTGCAGGGTCTTCATGGCTCGGTGCCTTCCTTGAGCTTGAGGAGCGCGCCGATGCCAGCGGCCAGCGCGCCGATGCCGCCACCAAAGGCCAGCATGTCGAACGGCTGGCCGCGCCAGCCCACGGCGTAGATCTGCAAGCCCAGGCCGGTCACGATCGACGCGACCGCGGCCCAGCGGCCGATGTCGTGCGTCACGTTGTCGCGGCCGGTCAGGATGTCGCGCAGCGGCTTCATGGCTTCAGCGCCAAGTGATTGATGGCCCAGGTGATCGCGCTGGCCACCGTGGCCACCGCGCCGCCCACCCACATCAGCGTGCGCCAGCCGCCGCGCGCTTGGCTCAGCAGCTCGCTCATGGCTTCGAGCCGATCTGCCATGCGTTTCAGCGTTTCGGTCTGCTCGGCCACCAGCATCTCCAGCGTCTCCACTTTGGCCTCCAAGCGGCCGAAGTCGCGCGGGTCGATCGAATCGGCCACCGGTGCCTCAGAACCGCGCGACATAGGCCACCTGCACGCCGTCGCGTTGGGGCACAACCAGCCAGCGCTGGGCAACTCCGGCGCCTATGGCGATGCCGGCAGCGTCGAACGCCATCGACGAGATCTCGCACGTCATGCCCTGGTGCCGGTACTTGTAGACCTCGCGCACTGCGCCCACGGCGATGCCAGCCGCAATGCCCCATTCGACCGAATCGGTGGCCTTGGACACAACCATGGTGACTGCCGCCGAGCCAGCGGCGTGCAGCGCTTTGTGCGTGTACTGGGTCGTGCGTTCCTGGCTGGTGGGGATCTGCCACGGCCAGTTGACGATGCAGCGTTTCGGGCCTTCTTGAGCGAGAGCCGGCGCGCAAGCCAAGACGCTGATGGCGACGGCCGCGAGGAATCGATGGAGCATGGTGCTGTCCTTTCAGGCAGAAAAAAGCCCGCTCGAGGCGGGCTGTGGGAATGACCGAGACGGCGGTGGCGAGGTTCAGTAGCAGATGCCAGCGTTTATGAGTGCCTGCCGGATTTGGTTGCACAGGTTCAGGGCGGCCGTGTAGTCGCCGGGGCCCGATGCGCCTTGTATCGAATACGGCCCTTGCGGCGTCTTGCCGTTGCAGCCGAACTTCGACACCACCTGCACGTCGCCGTTGAAGTAAGAGTGGCCTGCTGCAATCAGGGCGTAGGCCCCTGAGCCCGACAAGTTATCGGCGTACACCGCCGGACCGGAACCCAACGACCTGCCGTAGACAGCTGCGCCAGAGCCGTTGGTAGAGCCGGCCACGCCCGGCCCATTCGTGCTTGCTCCGATGACGCCGCCAAGGCCGCCGCTGAAGTTGCCGCCATAGCCTGTGATGGAGACACCGGACACCGCATTGCCTGCGCCAGACTGACCGTACACACCGTCCTTCGACGAGCTGGTCAGGCCGAAGAAACCGTAGCAACTCACCGGGCCACCGGTTCCGATGTACACGCCCAGCGAGCCAGCGTCGTAGAACGCGATGCTGTTGTTGCCGCTCTCGTTGATGGCGACTCGGGTGCCAGTTGCAGCGGTCTGGAACAGCGATCCCGTGATCGTGATCCCGTTGATCGTTCCGGCCGTCATCGTTCCGAAGTTGCTGCTGATCGCGCTCAAGCTGCCGACTTTCAGCGCCGATTGGTACGGCGGCCCCTGCCACGTGGTGTTGCCCGAGGCCGGGTCATACACCCCATCGATCTGGAACTGGTATTCGCCGGCCGCCAGCGCCAGCGGCGAGCCGCCCCATGTCTCGCTTCCGCCCCAGGTGTTGGCCGCCGGGTAGCTACCGGCTCCGCCGGTGGTCACCGAGGTAGGAGAACCGGAGAGGGGGTTGGTCGTGCTCTTGGCATAGGCTGTTCGGGCCGAGCCGCCCTGCAATGACGCGGAGCTGTAGGCGCTGACCGCAGCACCCGTCCAGTTGACCGTGTCGGTGCTGGTGGTGTTGGTGTTCGAGATCCGAACCGTGGCGACGTAGACCGTGTAGCCAGCGGATGGCGTTGGCGGCAAAAGGTTCCAGCCGGTAGGCGCCGAGCCAAGGCTGGCCGTGCTCCAGGTGTAGGTGCTGCTGCCGGAGATGGAAGGTGCGCCGCTGGTGGTCAGCACCGGATTGCTGTAGACCTTGGCGTCGGCCGTGCGCGTGCCGTTCGCGCCAGCGGCGCCAGTGGCGCCAGGCGCTCCAGCCGGGCCGGTGGCGCCGTCGGCGCCGACGATGCGAATCGGGCCCTGCCACGGACCCGTTGTGCCGACCCGCTGGCGCATGTAGATGTCGCCGGTCGTGAAGGTGCTGTGCCAGGCTGTGGAGCCGTCCACGGAGTACTCGATCTGCACCAGAGAGGCCGATGCCGTCGACACGACGACGCTCAGCGACACGGGCGTCGACACGTTGCCGCTCGTGTCCCGGTGAGTGAGCCAGACCGTGTAGGTGCCGGCGGTGCCCTGCAGCCAGAAGAAGCTGTTCGCGCTGCCGCGCCAGATCTCCGTCGCGCTGCTGTAGGTCGAGCCCAAGGCCAGCCGACTCTCCAGGTAGTCAGTGTCGGTATTGGCGTTCCAGGTCAGCATTGAGCCGCCGGGCGCGTCCGCGAAGGCAAAGCCCGAGGGCGTGGTCGGCGCGGCCGTCTTGCCCACCACCTTGTGCGCGAGCAGCGTCGACCAGTCGCCGGTCACCAACTTGTTGCGGCACCGCGCCGAGATCACGTAGATGGCGCCGTCCTGCACGCCGTCGAGGTAGACCCGGGTGTCGGTGCCAGGAACGGTGACCACCTGCCACTGCGAGGACGGCAGCGTGGCCAAGCCGTAGCGCACCTCGATCGTGCCGCCGTTGAGCACGCCCGCGTCCTGCACCGCCGACCAGCTCACCAGGATGCGACTGACGATGGTGCCGTCGGCCTGCTTCAGCAGCTGGGCCGTGCCGCTCTGCGGCGTGTTCAGCACCAGCGTCGGCACGTAGAAGGGGTTGGCCAGCTGCGTGTTCGGCGCGGCGTCGGTGCGCGTGAAGCCGGCGTCAGGGTCGAAGATGGACGCGTCCGTCTCCTTCCAGGTCAGGACGACGCCGCCGGTCTGGCTGAACTGCCAGCCAGTCACCTGCACCGTCTTGCCGCTGAAGCCGAAGCGCGGCAGGTCAAGGGAGATGGTGTCGAACACCTCGATCGGGTAGGCGGACAGGTTGCAGGGGATGGTGCCGGTCAGGCCCTGGCGCTGATCGCGCAGCATCACGCCGCAGATGTGCTGCGCGTGGTCGGCATCCGTGACGCCTTCCAGGTTGATGTCGCGCGGCAGCTCCCCGCCGTCCAGCGAGATGTAGGCGTCGGCAGCGACGCGCGGCACCGGCGCCGCTACGTAGGCCTGCGCCTCGTTGGCGATAGTCGGCACGTACACGTTGACCAGCTCGCTGCGGGCGGCGTTGGCGATGATGTCGATGTCGCCCTGGCCGCCGCACCAGCTCTCGGTGAGCGTGGCCACCGGCGCGGAATAGGCGCCAGCACGCACGCGCAGCTGGCCGCCCGTCCAGGCCCAGCCGCCCGCCATCGACTCCACGATGGCGCTCAGCGTGTCGCTGGGGTTCGCGTCGGTCCTGCAGACGATGTTGCAGGTGAACATCGGCCGCGTGGTGCTGACGACGGTGCCGTCGGCATTGGTCGAGCTGAAGGCGTGCGACACGTCGCAGGCGTTGGCCGCCGCGATGAACGACGACGCGACCAGCTCGGAATCCAGCGCGCCGCCGCCTTGCGAGTACCGGGCCCAGTCGTCGGCGATGACCGCGGGATTCTGCGACCAGGCCGTGGTGCCGGTGCGGCGGTCGGTCACCTTGGCACCGCGGATGACAGCCGTGATCTGCGGCACGCCGGAGGGGAACGCGTCCTGGTCGTACTCGAGGTCGACCAGCAGGCAGCAGATGCCGGCGAAGCGGTGCCGGCCGCTGCTGATCAGTCCCGGGAATAGCGGCGCCAGCACGGTGCTCAGGTCTTGCGAGGACGTGCCCAGGTACTTGCGCACGCGCGCCTTGCTGCTGGAGGCGCTGGCGACCTGGTTCCACTGGTAGTTGACCGTGGCCGTGCCCGAGTAGCCGTCGAAACCCGTCACCGTCACCGTGCTGCCGGACACGCTCACATAGGAAGACGACGCGAGGTTGCCGTCGATGCTGACCTTCACGGTGGCGGCGATCGGGATGTCGGGCATGGTGGCGGAGCCGTTGCCACCGCTCAGCGTGATCGTCCCCTGGCCGAAGAACAGCCGCCCGCCCGAGGCGACCGTCGTGCCGCCCCAGGGCGCCGTCAGCACCCAGCCGTTGCTGTCGAGCGACAGGGGGGTGTCGTTGAAATAGACCGTCTCGATCGCGTCGCACTCATGGCCGGCCAGCGCCACCACCAGCGTGTAGTACTGGCTCTTGTCGCCGCGGGTGGCCTTGAACAGGATGCCGTCGACGTTGCGCACACGGCCATAGACGCGGCTGCGGAACCCGTCGACCGTGGTGGTGGACACCAGCCGGTCCTTCAGGCTGGCGTTGTAGGCGTCGCGCGCCTTCGCGCGGGCGCGGCTGGCCTGGTACTGGCCCACGACGTAGCTGGCCGTGATGACGACGAACGCCGTCAGCGAGATCGCGCCCGCGTAGGCGGCGACGGCGGCGATGATGACCGGCGGCATTAGACGCACCTCCAGGCAGAGACAGCCGCGTCGAGCGGCAGGGTTTCGAGCCGCAGCTCACCAGGTGCCAGCCAGTGGCTGCCGCCGCACAGGGCCAGGGTTTCCCGGCCGTCCAGCACCAGCAGGCCCACGTCGCCCACTTGGGCCGCCAGCACAGGCACGGCAGCGCCGAACCGGCTGCTGGCGATCGCGCGCATGCCGCCGAGCTCACGCACGATGCGCAGCGCCTGCCGCTCGGTCGTGTAGCCGCGGACGTCGGCGGCCGGGTCGTGGCCAGTCATAGCCTGCACCGCGTCGCAGACGAACAGGCAGCAGTCGTGCGCGCCCCATTGGAAAGCGCGCAGGCGGCGCTCCGCCAAGCAGGCCTGCAGGCGGCTCTGCCAGTCTCGGTATCGCTGGGTCATTGCTTGAAGAACAAGGCGCTGGGCCAGGTGTCCTGGTGGCCAGCCTGGGAGATGAGGAACTCGAGGCAGTGGTCGCCGCTGTACAGCCGGGCCTGCTCCGAATCGGTGTAGCGCACGCCTTTGGGCCGGCTGAACGAGACGCCGCGGCTCTCGGCCGTCACGCTGATCACGCTGAACTCGGCGCCGTGCTTGATCGGCATCTGGTCGAGAGTGCCGCTCCACAGGGGCATCACGTCCAGGATGCTGTCGTTGGCCGGATCCATCAGCGCGGTGGACACCTTGACCACCTTGCCCTGGATCGGCTCGGACAGCGCCAGCGCGATGTAGGAGCTGGGCACGCCGCTCAGGCTGAACCGCAGCTGCTGCAGCTCGCCGCCCTGATCCTTCACGACCTCGACGTCGACACCTCGGCCGCCGACGTAGGTGTTGCCCGCGTAGTCGATGTCGATGATGGCGGTGGTCAGGTAGATCGGCGTGGTGAGCTGCATTTCGATCAGCAGGGCCAGCGTGGACTTCACGCCCAGCAGCGCGCTGCCGCCTGAAGACAGGGTGCGCATCAGAAAGCCTCTTCGAGTTCGACGGCAATGCCGTCCATTGCACCCGGTCGATACGAGGCCGCGCTCGTCATCGCCGGCATGAAAAAGTCCACCGTCGGCCGGTCCCACGAGACCGACGCGCCTGAACTCAGCGCCACGCGCACCGACTGCACCAGCGGCACGGTCAGCACGCCGGCGGACGGCGTGCAGTCGGCGGCAGCCATGAACAGCTGGCCGCCGATCTTGAACAGGTCGCCCGCGTTGAGCGTGCCAGTGGTGGCGATGGCCACGGACTGGGCGCCTCGTGCGGCGCTGGCGCTGAGCGTCGGCGTGCCGCGCATGGTGCCGGTGGGCACTGGGCGCCGCAGGTGTCCCATACGGACGCGCTCAACGCCGCCCGAGAGCAGGGCGAAGAACGCCTCGGCCTGGCCGCCCGTGCTGGCCGTAGACGGCGGCAGCGTCATGCTGATGCCCCAGCGCGCGCCAGGGAAACCGACGGTCTCTACAGCACCGTTGAACGGGCTGCGGAACTGCACGCCGGCCTTCACCGACTTCCAGGTCCAGAGCTGCGGCGTCAGCGCCGCGGGGAAATCCCAGGTGGCCATGACTCAGAGCACTCCCACGTAGCCCGGGCGGCGGCTTGACCACTGCACCTGGTTCTTGATCTGCTGCACCAGCTGCGGAACCATCGCGGCGAACTCGCCGTGCGTGATGCCGGAAGCCACGTTGATGACGATGGACGGCCCGCCGGCGCCTGCATCGGACCGGCCCGAGCGGTCGGCCCGGGCCTGCTGCCGGGTGAGCACCTTCTCGCCTTCGTGCAGCGTGGCCGGGTAGCCGTCATACGGCACGTAGTCGATGCCGTTGGCCAGGCTGAAGCTGCCCTGCCCGAACACGTAGGCCAGGTCACCGATGAAGCTGCCGACCCCGCCGCCGCTTCCGCTGCCACTCCCCATGATCGACTTCGCGATCGCCATCCGGATCGTCTGCCGGATGTACTCGTCGGCCATGAAGGTGAACAGGTCTTTGAGGTTGAGCTTGCCGGTCTTCACGAAGCTCAGCAGGGCATCCTCAATGCGCTGGAAGCTGCCACTGATGATGTCGGCCACGTTGGCCGCGGCATCGGTGGCGGAGCGCACGTAGTTGCCGAGGGTGATGGACACGCCGGCGTCGAAGCTGCGCTGCACGCGGTCGCGGGCGTCAATCTGGGCCTGGGCCTGCTTGATGTAGGCCTTGGCCATCTCGTTCAGATCGTCGATTGCGAGCTGGTCGAGCGGCCGGCCGGCGCGCTGCGCTGAGCGCACGAGCTGGTCGACCTGCTGACGCTCGCGGTAGGCGGCAATCAGCTTGTCCTGCTCGATGACGTTTTTCCCGATCAGGCTGGTTTCGAACTCGAAGGCGTTGGCCGACTCGTAGAGCGCCTGCGAATGCTCCTCCGTCACCTTGAAGCTGTCGCCGCGCTGCACGCGGTCGATCGCCTCGTAGGCCTTGGTCAGGTCGGTGATGCCTTCCTTCTGCGCGAGCTGCGCGGCCTTGAGGCGCAGGCTGGCGTACTCGTTCTGCTCGACCTTGGTAGCCATTCGGTCCAGCTCGTCAAGGTAGGTCTGGTAAGGGCTCTTGATCGCCGCCGGCTGCTGCTGCGGCTTGGGCACGAAGGTCTTGCTGCCCTTCGGTGACTTGTCGGCGGCCGGCCCGGCATTGAAGCCGTCTAGGCCATAGGCCAGCGCCATGCGATCGCGGTTCTTCTCCGCGTCCTTGGCCACCTGGTCCAGCGCCTGGCTGACGGCGATGCCGCTCAGTTGCCAGGCCCGCTTCATGTCTTCGGCCGCGCCGGTGAAGTCGCCCTTGAAAGCCTTGACCACGGCGCTGGCAGTGCCAGCGATCAGCTCCCCTGCGCTCTGGACTGCGGCTTTGACGCCTTCCATGGCGATGTCGGCGGCCATCTTCAGGCCGTAAAACAGGCTGGTGATCGTGGCCAGGCTGCCGCGGAACCAGCGCACCGCCACCGGCCAGCCGTCCTTGAAGAACTCGGCCAGGTCCGTCAGCGCCGGCATGATGCTGTCGGCGATCGCGTGGCTGAAGCCGTCGGCCGTCCGCTGCATCTCTTCGTTGAATTCCTTGATCGCCGCCTGGTACCGGGCGATCTCGGCCTGGCCCTGGGGGCCAATGCCCAGCAGGTACTCGTCGTTTCGGTCCTTCGCCTTCTGCAGGGCCGCAGTGTTGTCGGCCAGCGCGGCATTCACGTCGTCCAGGCTGCCGATGCCGATCGCCTCCGCGGCCTTCACTCGGTCGTAGCCCTGTGCGTACTCCTCCAGCGCGCCCTTAACGTTGCGCAAGAACTGCTGGTGATTGAGCAACTTGCCGTTCGCGTCCTTGTAGCGCACGCCCAGGCGGTCCAGCTCCTCGCCGTTCTCCCGCATCGACTTCTCGAGCAGCACGTCGAGATCCATGGCCTTCTTCTTGGCCTCGGTGTTGCCGTCGGTCAGCTCGGTGTTGCGAGCGATCAGGCGGTCAATGCTGTCCGCCTTGTAGCTTTCGCCGGTAAACAGGCCCTTGATGAAGCCCAGGGTGCCGCTGACCACCTTGTAGGCGGCGTAGACCGCGCCGGCCGCCGCGCTGACGGCGGTGATGGCCAGCCCGATCGCAATGGCCTTGCCCTTGGCTACGACGAAGTCCTCGGTCTTCTGCAGGTAGGTCTGGGTGCCGGCGTACGCGGCGCCGAAGGCGGCACCGAAGGCCGCCGAGACGCGCTCGGTCAGGCCGTCGAACTTCACGTCGTTGGCGGCCTCGCCAATGCTCGCGATCGCCTGCTCGCTGCGCGCCGACGACGCCTCGATCTCACTCGCCGCCCGGTCCATGCCCGCACCCATGCTGCGCGCGGCTCGATCCAACGCACTGCTGGCCGCCAGGATCTCGGCTCGAAAGTCTTCTATGGCGGCTCCCGAGCGGTCGAAT
Organism: Burkholderiales bacterium; assembly: GCA_003963005.1. GTDB lineage: Bacteria > Pseudomonadota > Gammaproteobacteria > Burkholderiales > Burkholderiaceae_C > Pelomonas. The sequence continues at coordinate 54,225 of RXJW01000084.1, read as the reverse complement.
TGCTCCCGCGCCGTGCTGCCCACCTCGCGCAGGCCGCGCTGGGCCTGCCCGGTGTTGACGGTGACGTCGATGGAGAGATTTGCGAGGGACATGCTGTTGCCTCAGGTGGGCGCGCGGCCGAACAGCACCGCGTCCAGCTTGGCCGACAGGGCTTCGGGATCAGCGGGCGCCGGGGGCGCGTCTTCGGGCTGCTGGAGCGAGTTCCAGGGCATGAAGTCAAGCGGACTGAACGGATCGGGCCGCTGCTTCGGGTCGCGGTTCACGTTGTAGATCGCGCTGACCACCGCGCCTGCGCGGAGATCGTCGAAGTGACTGCCGAATGGCTCCAGGTCGTGGAACTCGGCCCACTGGGCGAGCTCAGCAGCGCTCATCCGAGCGCTGAGCTCGCCGACTGTCATGCCGAGGGCGAGGGCGAGTCGGAACCGGAAGCGGCGCTCGTGGTCGGCCCGGAGGCCTGTGCGTTTCCCGCCTTCTCCACAGCGTAGCCGTTGGCGTCCAGCACGGCCTCGACCAGCTTGTCGACCTTGCGGCCAGCGGCCTGGCGCAGCGCCGGGATGTCGTCGGCGGTGAACACCGGAACGCCGGCCTCGTCGACCACGCTGGCGACGAGCAGCTGCAGGCCGAAGCTGGAGTGCGCTGCGTCCGGGTCAGCCTTGATGCCGGCGCGGATGCGGTCGTTCTCGGCCACGGAGACCTGGCGGATGGTGACGTCGCCGAAGCCGTCGACGGTGACAGTGACGGAGGTGCAGGCCAGCGCGGCCAGGAGGGCGGACTTGTCGATGGTCATGGGGTTCACTCGAAAGGCTTGAGGATGCCGGCCAGGCCGGCGGCGATGGTGTTGGCGACTTCGCCCTGGGTGGCTGCCAGTGCGGGCCGCAGGAAGGGCTCGGCGGCCATCTTGGACGTGCCGAACTCCAGGAAGATGGCCTCGCGTGCGACGCCGCCCGGCGTGGAGCCGGCGACCTCAACGGAGGCGGTGGCGCGACTGCGCGTGTGGTGACTGGTCACCTGGATGGCATCGCGCACCTCGCCTGTCTCGACTGCCACGTGCGTGCGCGCGTGCTCTGCCGTCGGCTGGACAGCCCGGCGCAGCAGCGCTTCCAGCTGTTCGCCGGAGAGCGCGCCGCCCAGCCGCTCCAAGAGCGTGTCGAGGTCGTCAATGCCGGGCATGCAGATCAGCCGAAGTTGACGACGCCGGTGATCCGGATGTCGGCGCTGGCCTTGACGATCTGGTTCACGCCGCCTTCCTCGCTGAACTTCTTGACGAAGCCCTTGAACACGCGCTGCTTGCCGTTCGGCAGTCGCAGGCGGAAGGCCTTGGTGGCGGCGCTGGTCTTGGCCGCGCGCATGGCCATCTGGCCGGCATCGGTGTCGTCCACGTCGACCGTGATGCTGAATTGCCCGAAGTCCTGCAGGCCGGCCGCGTACTCCATGGCACCGGACGACAGGTTGGTCTTGTCCAGCTCGCTGGCCGAGCCATCGAAGCCGCTGTAGGTCTTCACGTTGTTGACCTGCGTCCAGGTTTTCGGGTTGGCCGCGCCAGTCGTGCCTGCAGTGGCGTAGCCCGAGCTGTCGATGTTGACCGTGAAGTTCGTGCCGGTGGCCGCGGTCACGATGCCCAGGAGACCGAAGATCTCGGGCATGCCGGTGACGGTACCGAACTCGACCACGTCGCCCACGGAGAGGGTGTTGGTCGCGGTGACGACGGCGCTGGTGGCCTTGGTGATGGCAGTGATGGTCAGTGCGCCGCCGGGCGTGCCCTCAATGCTGAAGGTGCTGCCCTGCGCGCTGATGGCGGTGCTGGTCGGCATGGTGATGCTCCGAAAAGAAAAAGGCCGCCTGCGAGGGCGGCCGGGTTGGGGAACTTCGGTCCGGTCAGTTCGTTGACCAGACGCTGTACTCGTAGCTGGTGCGGTGCAGCTTGGTGTCGGGCTCGTACATGTCGCGCTGCGTCAGCGGGACGTTGGTGAAGCCAGCAGCGGCCATGGCGGCCTCGATGCTGTCGCCCAGCGCGATCAGCTCCTGCACGCTGCGCGAGTAGGCGTCGATCTGCAGCCGCGTGTTCTGCAGGTTGGACGGGCCCAGCAAGGTCACGTTGGCCGGGCTGGGGATGCGCGCAAAAACGATGTAGGGCGTCACAGCCGGCTCGGTCGTGTTGACCTGGTACCAGCTGCCGCCAGTGGCCAGCGGCTGCAGGACGGCCTGCAAGGATTCGATGAGGGTCACAGAAGCTCCGCGGCGTCAGAATATCTTCGCCCACGCACCCGCTGCGGTGCGGCCATACAGGCCGGCACCAGTCGCGTTGGTGTTGCGCAGCTGATCCCCGGTCTGAGGAGAAAGCTGAGAAGGCGGCGCGCCCGCGTTGGCCCCCAGGTCAATGCCAATGTCAGGGCAGTCGAGAGAGATCGTCGTGGTGCCGGTGAACAGGCAGAACTGCGCGTTGGGCGCGCTGATGTTTCGCCCTACGCACCGCACGGTCGTGCCGTTCACGTAGTACTGCAGCACGTTGTTGTTGATGCTTGTGCAAACCAGATTCGTCAAGCGCAGATTGAAGGTGCCGCTGACGTCAGAGCCGAACCCCTGACCCATGGAGGCCAAGGTGCAGTTCATTGCCGCGATGTTGTGTGTCAGCCCGGCTGAGTTGCAGCCGGTGATCGCGCGTGCGTTTGCCGCTTGCACGTTCATGAACTGGAAGTTGACAAACGTGCCGCCCGACTGCTCGTAGAACAGCCAGCCCGACGTGGCGCCGGCACCGTTGAATGCGGTGTTCGCCATCTGGACGTTCTGAATCTGCGCAGACGCGCCGGCGGCCAAAAAGTACGTGCCAGCAGAGCCGACGTTGACGTCGGCGGCAAGCACTCGGAAGGTCTGCAAACTGGCGCCAAACAGCACCCCGATCCCGGTGCGAGCGACAGCGCCTGCGGCCAGCTTGCCGATCGTCAGGGTCGTTGCCGGCGAGGCGTAGTTGATCAGGTAGCCTGTGTCACCGGCCGTCAGCGCGTTGTCCACCAGCCGGCCGAAGTACACCTCGCCAAGGCTGTTGAAAGCGCCCCCGCCAAGCTGGACCTGCGACGTGCTGCTGCTTGTCGGCGTCAGGTCAACATCGTCGATCATGAGCGAGGTCAGGTTGCCACCGCTGACACCCGTGTTCGAATCGCCAATGGCGAGTGGGCCCGTGCCGTAGAGGCGTCGCCCCTTCACCTTGCCAAGCGAGTAGCCCGTTTGGCAATACAGCTTGAGCACCCCGGTCGGGCTGACGCCATAAATCTCGCCGAACGTGAGCGTGCCCATATTTCCTGGCCCGCAAGGCGCCGCTGTCTCGGCAAACGCTCCAGACGCTGCCGTGACACCCCAAGCGACCACGTCGTCGCCAAGGTTCTCGCCGAATGCATTGCCAACCACCACGCGGTCGCAGTAGCTGTCGAACTGCAGCAGCACCGAGCATCGATAGCTTGCGCGAGCGTACGGCACCGATACGTCGGAAACGTTGTAGTGGTTCGCGACTCGGCCGCCCCAGCCCAGACGAGCATCCCGGATCACTTCTTCCAGGCCCGACACGTTGCCGAACTGGGTGATGTGAACGCCCCATTGCCCAGAGTAGGTCAAGTTGTCGATGTTGCCGCTGAGCTCGTAGTCGACGCTGATGTTGCGGTCGCCGAGCACTTGCGCCGTGCCTGTGGCCGTCTCGTTTGTGCCGACGTTGGCGTAGGACCACGAGACGCCTGGAACGATCGCGGTGATCTCGATGGCGCCGTTGAACGAATTGGCTCCGCCGAGGCCAGCGACCCACAGGCGATCGCCGACACCGCGGCGATGCCCGGGATCCGACACGGTGACGACGTTGCTGGTTCGGGTGAACCTGCTGCCGGCCATCGGGTTGTAGCGGCTGGTGAATGCCAGCACGGTGGCCGCGTTGGTCGGTCCGGCACCCGTCGCAGCGTAGGTCCAGCTCACGCCCGGCACGGCACTCAGGACCGTTTGCGGACCATTCAGGGCGGTATTGCTGCCCTGCATGTTCTCGACGTAGACCACGTCTCCCACGGCCCAAGGGTGGCCAGGCTCTTGGATCGTGATGACGCCACCGGCAGGGACTATCCCGTTGACGTAGATCGCACCGTGAGAGGCGCGATTGCGCATCAGGTGAAAAGGCTTGCCGCCGCCGGCCTTCATCAGGCGCGTACCAGGGCCAGCAACGAGGCGCACATAGCTGGGGATTTCGCTCGTGCGATCGAATGCAAGCTCTCCCAGCCCGGGCGGCACGTTGACCGTTCCGCCGGTGGACAACAAGCTGACGGCCGCCAAAGCGGCAGCCAAGGCAGAGTAGTTGGCGCTGCCGGCTGCTGCAGAGTTCGACAAACCGGTCACGGTGAGCGAGACGCCGGCACCCGCATTCGCGGCAGCAGCTGCCAACGACGGGATGACCTGCAGATCTTCGACGGAATCGAGCGTGCCATCGGACACTTTGCCCGCCGACTTCATGGCGCGGGCCTTGCTGTCGTCTGGAACGTCTTGCCAGCCGTACGCATAGTCGACGCCATCGGTCCAACGGAACGGCGTGGGAGCGAAGACACGGGGCATGATGGTCAGCCTTTGTTGAGGCCCTCGCTGCACAGCAGCTCGAGCGAGACGTGGGCCATGTCGGGGTCGATGACCGACAAGACGTTGAAGATGCGGCCCTGGTAGACCACGCGCATGGCAGCGTTCACCGTGGGCCTGTAGAGGATCTCGACGAGGTGCGTCACCTCGGCGTTTTGGGCCTGGGCCAGCACTAGCTCGCGGCCGCTCAAGGGCTCGATGCGCGCCCAGCACGACAGCAGGTCAGACCAGGTCTGCGAGGCCTGGCCGAAGCCGTCCGGCGTGCTGCTGCGCTGCTGGATCGTGACGCGGCGGTTGAAGTCGCCGGCCCGCACTGCGTTCCCGCCCACGATCAGCCCTCGATGACCCGATACGGGTCCAGCAGGCAGTCCACGAAGGGCAACGGGTCTACCTTGCCGCGACCGAGGATCGCCACCTCTTCGCGGTTGCGGTAGAGCGTCGACACGCGCAGCAGCAGCCACTGCCGGATGCCCGCGGGCACGTTGGCAGCGGCGCCACCGTAGCCGGCCGTGTAGTTGACCTGCACCGCGGCGATCTGCGGCAACACGACTGGCCAGATGGAGCCGAAGACCGGTGTGATGCGCGGCTGCGGGCTACTCAGGTCCGCCGTGTACTGGCTGGCAGCCACGGTCTGCAAGGTGCCGCTCATGTCGAGGTACTTGACGGAGTCCACGGACACGACAGGCCCGCGCTCCAGCTGGATCGCTTGCGGCGGAATGCTCCAGGGCTTGCCCCAGGGCACGCCGAGGGTTTGCGGGCTGGGGAACGTGTCGAGCGTCAGTCGCCACTGCTGCGTAATGAAGCTGCGGCCGCAGTAGGCCTCGGCGTAGAGACGAGCAGCGCCGATCAGCATGTCGATCAGCGCGTCGTCCTGGGTCAGGTCAGCGTCCAGGCGCAAGTAGTTCTTGGCCTCGGCGTTCGAGATGGGCTCGACGGCTGGGGCTGCAATCTGGACGAGTGGCATGGCGTGCGGTCAAAAAAGAGGGGCGCCCCGTCAGGAGCGCCCCGATTGGCAACGCTGGGGAGGATCAGACGACCTGAGCGACACCCGCCTGATGCGTGACCGGCATGAAGCGCGGGATGCCGCCGAACACAGCCCCGAACACCAGCGTGGCGGCGGTGCCCACCGTGATGGACAGTCGCACGTAGCGGAAGCCGCCCTCGGTGTCGAGATCGGCCTCCTTCATGTTGATCAGCACCTGCCGGTTGTTGCCGCCGCCGGCGACGAGCTGCGTCACAGCCTTGCCGGTGACGTCCTTCGCGCCGGTGCCGGCGCTGTCGGTGGCCTGCTGCAGCTTGGCGTCGACGGTGGCAGACGCACCGAACGCGCCGATGGCCACGAGGGCCATCAGCACCAGGTACTGACTCTGGTCCAGCCAGGAGGTGGTGACGGTGCCAGCGGCCTGGCTGACCGGATCGATGGTGCCGATGAGGGCCAGACCCTCGGAAACGCGCTGATTGGCGTACATGATGAATCCTTTTGATGAGTGAGAAGGGGAAACGTCCCGCTACAGGACGTTGTCGCTGTTCCGGCTTATCGCGCCTGCAGGCCGACGAACGGGCTGAGCTGGTTGGCGCCCTTGGCAGGCGAGATGGGCGCCGCGATCTTGGGCGAGCCGTCGACCCGGAACGTGGCGCGGAAGGCCGTGGCGTCCGCGTCGAAGTACAGGTGCATGCTGGTGTCCATCTGGACGCCGCCCGCCTTCGTGATCGTGCGGTAGAACGACAGGTCGACCAGCGTGATGTCGTTCAGCGACGTGAAGCTCGGCGCGTGCTGGCTGGTGATGATCTGGCGGCCCAGCAGCGTGCCGTTCGGCGACTTCTGGAACGCACCGTTGCCGGCACCGTACGGCAGGTACAGCAGTTGGTTGTTGCTGTTCAGCGTCCACAGGTACGGCATCGCGTCGTTGTTCATGATCCAGACCTGATTGGCGATGCTGGACACGTTGGGCATGCGCGCGAGCATCTTGGCGATGTTCATGCGGTCCAGCGTGAGCGTGGCCTGGCCGGTTTCTTTGGCCTGGGTGATGACGGCGCCGGAGTTGAAGACACCCAGCGGCTGGCCGTTGCCGTTGCCGAACAGGATGGCTTCGTTGGTCTTCCAGCGGATGCTGTCGCCCACCAGGCTCGGGATGAAGCTGTCCAGAGCGTTGGTGTCGGCCAGCAGCTCGTCCGTCAGGGGCACCAGAGCCATCAGCTTGTGCAGCCGCAGAGTCTGGGTGCCGAGCGCGGGCTTGGTGGCGGTGGCGGCCTGGGCTTCCACCTGCCAGTAGGCTCGGACGCCGTTCGTGCCCCACGGGGTCTGTTCGGTCTTCGGGAAGACCATGCTGTTCGAGCTGACCTCGGTGTTCTGGGTGAGCGGAATCAGGCTGTCCTCGCCCAAGCTGAGCTTGAAGATCTCGCTGGAGAACTGCGGCGGGATGAGAAAGCCGCCGTCGGCGCCGACGCCTTCGTTCGCCGTGGTGCCAGGCGCAGCGGCGCCGATCGTCAGGCGCCGGTCCGTGGTGGCACCGCCCTCGATGCCTGCCTTGGCGACCTGGCGCGCGAACTCGCCGAACGACTTGAAGCCGCGCGCGGGGTCGTCTGCCAGGTTCTCGTGCACCTCGATGCGGGCGCCCGGCTTGATCTCGACGCCGCCCGCGCCGATCCCGGCTGCTTCGGCGGCCAGGGCTTCGGCGGTTTCGATCTGGGTGTTGAGCGACTTGATGCTGGCCATGTGGCCGGCCAAGGCGGCCTGTTCCTCGGCGGACAGATCGCGGTCGACGATGTCGTTGATGGCCTGCGCGGCCTTGATGTGCTCGGCCTTCTTGGCCTTGAGAGCGCGGACGTGAGCGGACATGGTGTTTCTCCTGTCTGAAAGCGAAAAGGGCCGCTCAAGGCGGCCCGGGTGGGGTTGCACATCGGCCCGACGGGGCCGGCGCTGGCGGATCGACGGACCCGCTGGCGGACGGGCCGTGCTAGCCCTGAAGGGACAGCAGCGCGAGCTGCTGGGCGGTGCGTTGCGATTCGGCCTTGCGGCCGGCCGGCGCGGCGTTGCGGCTCATGTGCCGCACGACTTCGTCGAAGGTCATCACGCCGTCGACCATGCCCTCGGTCTTGGCCTGGGCGGCACCCAGCACGCGGCCCTGGCCCATGCCGTTGCGCACCTGCTCCACGCTGACCTTGCGGCCCTTGGCCACGTCGCGCGTGAAGGCGCTGTAGTAGTCGTCGGTGCGCGACTGCAGGAAGGCGCGCGCGTCGTCGCCCAGCGGCTCGTAGGGGTTGCCCTCGGTCTTGTACTGGCCGGCGCTGATCAGGGTGGTCTTGATGCCCATCTCGTCCAGTGCCTTGCTCCAGTCCTCATGGGCCATCCAGACGCCGATGCTGCCGACCTCGCCGCCGGGGGTGACGAAGAACTCGCTGGCCGCGCTGCCGAGCCAGTAGCCGGCGCTGGCGGCCAGGCTGTTGGCGATGGCGGTGACGGGCTTGGTGCTGGCGCGGATCTCCGCGGCGAGCTCGGCCACGCCGTAGACGCTGCCGCCGGGGCTGTCGATGTCGAGCAGGATGCTGTCGACGGTGTCGTCGGCGTTGGCCTCGCGCAGGGCGCGGCTCACGGCCTGGGTGCTGGTGCCACCGTCGCAGATGTTGATCTGGCTGGCGCGCTGGACGATGGCGCCGTAGACGGGCACCACCGCGATGGCGCCGCGGCGGCCGGCGCCGGCGCGCTGGACGGCTGCCTCAGGCTTCAACGGAGCACCGTGGTCGTCTTCATCCATGCCGCCCGCCTTGGCGCCGCCGGCGTAGCGCCGGGCCAGCACCGCCGCGTAGGCGGCCATGCGATCAGGCTGGAGAGCCCAGGGCGTGCTGAGCGCCCAGGCGAGGAAATGGCTGTTCACGGTTGGCCTTTCAGGGCTTCGCCCAGTAGGTGAGTGGCCAGGACATGGCGCGGCTGGCTGATCCAGTCGGCTCCCAGGATCTGGCGGGCGTGGTCTTCTTCGATGGCCAGCGCGGCGGAAAGCACCACGGCGCTGGGCGGGTCGCCAGCCGCCATTCGGCGGGCCATGCGGTCGGCGTTGTCGGCCAGCACCTTGGCGAGGCGCCCAGCCTGCGCCTTGTCGGCGGCCTGCTCTTCCTCGTCGTCGTCCGCGCCGGCGGCGGTGGGCATTTGGCCGGCGCCGCCTTGAGGCACCGGATCACTCTCCAGCCGCATGTTCACGGGGATCAGCCGCTCGTCGCCGCCCTCGATGGGGTCCAGGCCTTCCATCTCGCGGCCTTCATTCGGCACCAGCACTGAGGCCTGCACCAGGCCCTGGATGTACTTGGCGCGCGAGGCGCTGTCGCCGCGGAGCTGGCTGCGCATGTCGAACTCGACTTCGAGATCGGTCTCGGGCCCCAGCAGCGCGCTCTCGATGCTGCTTTCCCAGCGCTCGCACCAGGGGTGCATGGTGCCGGTCCAGAACTCGATCGACTGCTGCTCGATGTTGGAAAAGGTGGCCTTCGACAGGTCACCGATCATGTGGAGAGGCACCCGGAAAATCCGCGCGATCTCCGGCACCTTGAAGCCGCGCAGCTCCAGGAACTGCATGTCCTTCTGATTGATGCCGATGTCGTGCAGCTTCATGCCCTGGTCGAGCGCCATGACCTTGCCACGGTTCGCGCCCGTGTGCGCTTCCTGGATCTGTTCCCTGAAGCTCTGGCGTGCTGCCTTGTCGGCGAACTTGCCCGGCACTTCGATCCAGAAGGGCGGGGTCGCGTTGTTCGCGAAGAACCGGGCCGCGTAGGTCTGGTACTGCATGGCCTCGCCGATGCTCTCGCGGGCGATCTCGATCGGGTTGTAGCCGACGAAACCATCGCCGCCCAGGCCGCGCAGCTGCCAGACCTGATCGGGCCGCAGCAGCTCTTGCGAGCCGTCGCGGCGTTTGTACCGGTACCGGAAGCCGTACTCGTCGACCTGCTCCACGGTAATGCGGTCCGGGTGCAGCGGCAGCAGCTCGGCGATGCCGCCGGCGCCGTCCTCGATGATGCGGTTGAACGCGTTGCCGCGCAGCGCCAGATGGCCCTGCATCATCTCGCGCCACTCGAAGGGCGTCTGCCAGCGGTTCGGCGCCCGGCACAGCAAGCGGTGCAGCCAGTGGTCGGTGACGCGCTCGCGGCCGCCAGATGCGCGAGGGCGGTACAGGCGGAACGGCAGCACCGCGAAGCTCTCCGACAGCACGCGAGCGCAGGCGAACACGGCCGAGTGCGCCAGCGCGGTGTTCGCGTCAATGCGCGCGCCACTGCTGGTGAGGCTGCCGATGGAGTTGAACCAGAAGTCACCCCACGGGGAGCGATCGCCGCTGCTGGCGCGGAAGGCACTGAGGAACATCAGCGACGGCCTCCGAGGTATGCGCCGAAGGCGGTGATGCCGATGACGCCGCCACCAGCCGCAATGAGCGCCCATGGCAGGCCGGCCAGCAGGTGCACACCGGCCACAAGCAGGCCCAGGCCGATCAGCATGCTGAGGTCGTAGATGCGGGCGTTCATACGGTCATGAGCTCGTAGTCGGCATGGATGACGTCGGGCTCGGGCACGAGCGTCATCAAGGTGACCGCGTTGAACAGCGCCATGACCGGATCGATCTTGGCGAAGCCCGCAGCCTGCTTGGTGATGGTGATGGCGTTGCCCCTCGGCTCCACGCGGCAGTTGCCCACGCACCAGGCGAGAAGCGGCGCATGGCTGTGGTGGAGCGTGCCCTCGGCGAGGCGCCGCTCCGTGGTCTTGATCGCGCCGCTGAGCTTCCAGCCCTGCGGCACGCCGACGATGTAGGTCTCCTGATCGATGCCCCGTTCTTCGAGGGCATCCACGATGGCGCCGATACCGACCGGGTCGACGCCAATTCCCTTCTCCGGCAGCCGGCCGGCGTCGTGGATCTGTTCCACGATGTCGGCGACCTGGTTCACGTCGTCGCCGATCTTCTCGACGATGGTCAGATCCCCGGCGGCCGCGAAGTCCTGGTACCGGCTGGCCTCCGACTTCCGCCGCTCCAGCGCGATCGGGTGGATCCAGGCATGAGCCCAGCTCAGCCAGTCGCCGCCGAGGCGGGCCCGGCCCAGCGCCCAGAAGCCCAGCATGTCGTCCAGACCACCGCCGTCAATGCCGATCGTGATGACGTCGCAGCGCGCGATCAGCTCCTCGATGGTCAGCACTGCCTTCGGCGCCTGCTCCCAGAACTCGGCGCCAGACCAGCCGTCCGACCTGAGCGCCAGGCCGATCTCGATGTTCAGGTGCTGCGACGCCCAGGCGCGCAGCTCGGCATCGCTGGTGCGCTCGGCGATCTCGCATTCTTCGACCAGGCGCTCCACCGTGATGGAGCGGCCGGCGTTCGGCGTGACCATGTGCCAGTTCGCCGGGTCGCGCCAGGGTTTGTCCCGGTGCTGCTGCATCTCGCGCGAGAACTCGTAGAGCACCGGCAGGATGGGCGCGTCCAGCAGGCCGTCGCGCACGTCGCGCGCCTTGGCCAGCTCGCTGGCGAAGATGCCTACTGGCGCCTCCTCGCTTTGCGTGGTGATCTGCACCATGAAGGCCTCGGGGAAGGGAAGCATGCCGCCGCGAATCTGCCGCAGCGCGCTTGCCGCCTTCCCGTTCTTCGCGATGACGTGCACCTCGTCCAGCAGCGTGCCCACCGGCTTTTTTCCGGTGACCACCGCCGGGTCGAAGGTCATGATCTCCAGCTCGGCCTTCGTTTCCCGGTGCACGATGGTCTTGAGGTGGTCCCGGACGTGCAGCTTCTTGTCCAGCACCGGATCGAGTGCGATCGCGCCGGCGGCCTGGCTGAAGGCCAGCTCGGCCGTGTCCTGCACCGGCGCGAACAGGATGAACGGCGCGCGCGGCCGCTGGTTCAGCAGCAGGAAGGTCAGCATCAGCAGTGCCGCGTAGCTGGTCTTCGAGTTCTTCTTCGGCACCAGGCAGAACACCTCGCGGATGAACCGCTGACGCTGCACCGGATCCCAGCTGCCGGCCAGCGCCCGGACGATGTCGCGGAACCAGTCGCCGGCGGCGTTGCCCTGCTGCTCCTCCGGATCGCTGTCCAGCACCGGGCCCAAGCGCGGAGTGCCCGGCACGTCGGCCAGCTTCAGCCGGTCGAACACTGCCACGGCGCGATTGCCAGCCACCAGGTCGAGCGGCAGGTCCGGCACCAGCGAGCGGCCAGTGCGCAGCCGCTGCTCCCAGTCGGGGCAGCTCAGATTCCAGGCCATGGCCGACTACTGAACGCGCCCGGCCGGCGGCAGCAGGTCGGCCCACTCGGTGCCGTCCTGGGCGCTGCGCGCGGCGATCTGCTGGGCTTCCTTCTTGCCGAGCCGGGACGACGGCGCCGGCGTAGCTTCCGGTTTTTCTCCCTCGGTTGAAGCGCCAGCGCCCGGCGCAGTGGGAGGTTCCACGGCGCCACTCACCAGCAGCACGGTCTTGATGGCCGACACGTTGCCCTTCTTGGCCGCAGCGAACAGCGCGTCGAGCGCCTCCATCCGCTTCTGCGCCGCTCCGGTGGTCAGCTCGGCGTCGAAGTACTTGACCAACGTCGGGCGAGTGATTCCCAGCGCCAGAGCGATCGCGTCATGGCTCATGCCGCCGGCCGCCGCGGCTGCGACCTTGCGGCGCTGCATCGGCGTTGGCTTGAAAGCTGGTCGTGCCATCGTTTACAGGAAAACCCGGGCTCCTGAAATTCGGCAGCCCGAAAAAAAAACCGCGCGTGGGTTCGGGTGCGGTTTCCGTCGATCGAATCGGTAGAGATTCGACCCCCTATCCCCCCCTCACCTGCCCCCGCGCGCAGCGGCTGAGCGTGCCGACTTCGCCTTGTGGCAGTCGGCGCACAGCGCCTCAAGGTTGTCGTCGTCGTCGGTGCCGCCGTCCGCCAGCTCGACCTTGTGGTCGACCTGCTCGGCCAGCTGCAGCCTGCCTTCACGCTTGCACTGCTGGCACAGCCCGCAGTCGCGCCCCATGATGCGGGCCCGCTTTGTCATCCAAGCCCGGCCCCGGGTGCGCTTGGTCTCGCTCACGGTCAGCTCTGCGGGCTTGACCCTGCTGGGCGCGCTGCGCACCGTGGGCTTGAGCATGGTGACCATTGAGACCCCAGAAAGCAGCAAGCCCGCCGGCATTGCTGCGTGGCGGGCTTCGTTCTCGTCCGGGCGGCACCCGGTCTGCCTTCGGGCACCGGGATCACTCACACCTTGCGAGGTGGCAGCATTGTAGGCCCTACGCTCGGACACCTGTCAACGCGTGACAGCAGAAGGCACCGTGCCGCTCAGCAGTCGATACCAATTCCAGAACGTGCGCAGGCCTGCAAGATGACGCACACGGCTCAGCTGCGGAGGGATGCGCAACAGCCGCAGCTGGGCTTCGGCGGGCAGCCGCTGTGGCACGTAGAGGATCGTCAGGACCACACGCTCCGCATCGGCCACGGTTGCGAGGGCACGTTGGCACCGTAAGGCATCGTCGGTACTGAGCTTGCGGACGACGGGCTCGCGCCGCGCTTCGCGTGCGCCTTCTCCGCCGGCCCGGTAATTGCCCTCTGCGCTGCCGCAGCGCCGCTTCTCTCCACGGTCCATGGCCCACTGGCCGTAGAGCTGCATCACGTCGTCCGCGTCGAACAGCTCGGGGGGCAGGTCGGAGTAGATCTGCTGCTTGGGCTTTGCCATCAGGGATGCACCTCGCAGATGCGGAATTTGGCGCCGGCCAGCTCAATGGTGCTGCCGACACGGAACAGGAGAGGCTGAGCGCGGGTGCCATCGAGCACCATGCGCAGCGGGGCCCAGTTGCCACGGCCGAGAGGGCGAAGCACCAGCATCACGCGTGCACCGCCTTCGCGCACTTGGCGCACACGTGCTTGCGCACTCCGGCGTGGATGACGCGCCGCGAGCCGTGACGCTCGACAGCGAGCTGACACACGCCGCAAGTGATGAGCCGTCGGCCGCCGAGCTGCGGCTTCTGCACGTGGAACGCAGGAGCGCTGACGTCGATGCCGCGCGCCTTGGCGATGGCGACTGCCTCATCGATTTCGGAACGCAGCGAGTGGGCCAGGGCGGGCCAGCCGATGAGCTCGACGCCGGCCAGTCGACGGTCAAGGCAGGTCAACGCTCTGAGCATGCGTCGCCGCGTGGCGGTCCTGGCGCGGGTCCGCACGTCAGTCAGGAATGCGCCGCTCATGCCAGCTTCCTCGCGCCGTAGTGCGCCAGCAGCAGGGCCTCGGCGCGGTTGTGATGCTTCTGCAGCTTCAGGCCATCGGCCAAGCCCGGGTACAGCGTGCGCGCGGTGTCGATGCTGTCGGCCTTCTCCTTCCCGGCCAGCCCGAACAGCCGCTTCCATGTCATCGGCTCGATGGCATGCGTCTGGATCCGCGCCAGTTCCAGCACGGTCTCGATGCGGGCCCGGCTGTCCATGAGGGAGCCCTGAGCCTGCGGGCTGTTGCGGCTGCCCGGCCAGGTGTGGACGTTCTCGATGACGGCAAGCACGCTCTCACCGGCGGGCGCCAGCCGGCGGACCAGCTCCATCAGCGCCATGGCGTCGATGCGCCTGCGCACGAAGCGCTCGCCCGGGATGCTGACCGTGGGCAGGTCGCAGATGATGGCGCGGCCGTTGTGATCCACGCTGCTGATGGCGCCTGTGACGCCGATGTCGATGCCGAGTGAGATCACGTGAGCCCTTCAGTTGAAGCCGAGGTCGGCGCTGCCGCCGACCGATCCGGTGTGCCCGACCTTCTCAGCGCTGTCGCGCCAGCGCTGGTAGTGGCCCTCGAAGTCCAACCCCAGCTTGGCGCCAGGCTTGGCCTGCCGGTTCTTCGGCAGTGAGCAGGCGATCAGGCGATGCGACTCGTACTCGCGCACGCGCCACAGGAACGCGATCACGTCTGCGTCCTGCTCGATGGCGCCGCTCTCGCGAAGGTCGGCCAGCGTGGGCTCTGGGCTGGAGCGCTTTTCGACATCCCGGTTCAGCTGGCTGAGCAGCAGCACCGTCAGGCCGAGGTCCTTGGCCAGGGCCTTGATGCCGCGGCTGATCTCGGTCAGCACGTCGTTGCGGGTGTGGTTGCGCGGTGCGCCCTTCGGCGCGGCGCACAACTGCACGTAGTCGATCGCGAGCAGCCGCAGCCCCTTGATCGCGAAGGCCTTGGTGCGGATGTCGTGCAGCGTCAGTGCGGCCTGATCGTCGATGGCGAATGGGAGCGCGGCCAGGCGATCGACCGCCGGCCCGAGGCGTTGCCATTCCGGGTTCGACAGCTTGCCGTTGAGCAGGCGGCTGTAGCCGATCGAGCCCAGGTTTGCCACTGCCCGGTCCACCAGCTCGGTGCGCTCCATCTCCTGGCTGAGCAGCAGACCCGTGTGGCCGGCTTCAGCACCGTGGAGCAGGATCTGCTGCGCCAGCGAGGTCTTCCCGACGCCGGGCCGGGCTGCCAGCACGATGACCTTGCCAGGCCACATGCCGCCGCCCAGCGCCTCGTCCAGGCCTGGGATGCCGGTGCTGATGCCCGGCGTGACGGTGCCCTGCGCGAGCGCGTTGTAGTGGTCCACGCGCTGCGCCATCAGGTCGCCGACGAACAGCGGCTTCGACCTCTGCCCCGTCTCGCGCACCGTCGCGAACAGGCTGCCGATGCGATCGCTCTTCTCCTCGAAGCTGCCCTCGCCGCGCGCAACCTCAAGGGCTTCGTCGGCGGTCTGCATCAGCGCCCGCTGCATGGCGCGCTCGCGCACGATCTCGGCGTAACGGCGAAGGTTCGCCGCGCTGGGCACGCAGGCTGCGAGCTGGCCGAGGTAGGCGAGACCGCCGATCTCCTCGCGCTTCGCCTCCGGCAGCGCGTCGAACACGGTGACCACGTCGGCCGGCTTCATCGCCAGCACCAGGCGGCTGATCGCGTCCCAGATGTCGCCGTGGCGCGTGTCGAAGAAGTCCTGGCGGCGCAGCAGATCCGCTGCGCGGTCGTAGGCTGCGTTGTCGACGAGGAGCGCGCCAAGCACGCTCTGCTCGGCCTCGCAGCTCCACGGCAGCGCGGATGCGTCCGGGCGCGGGTCGTGGTCGCTCATGCCTCACCGCCTTCCCGCTGCTGCTGGGCCTGCACAGCGCGCTGCGCCTGCTGGCCCGCCGCGGTCAGCGCGTACTGCTGGCCGTCGAGGTACCAGAGCTTGAGCCAGCCCTCGCGGACCGCCTTGCGGAACACCGCACGCCAGTCGGCGTAGGTCTTCTGCCGCTGCCCTTTGACCGGGTCGGCGGTGTACCGGGCCTTGAACTCGAACCAGGCGTAGTGCAGGAACTCGGCCGGCAGGCCGATGTCGCGGGCATAGCCGAACACGGCGTCGGTGTTCGGGATCGCCTTCTCGCCGGCGGCCTGGATGGCGGCCAGCCACTCGGCCAGGGTGGTCTCCGGCGCCTTCTGCCTCTTCGGTTTTCGAGTCCCGGATGGAGGGGGTTCGGAAGGGGCTTGGTTCTGAGCCCCTTCTGCTCCTGTTCCTGCTCCTGCTCCTGTTCCTGGCTTCGGAGGGGCTTGGATAGCCCCTTCCTCAGACCCCCGACGATGGGTCATGTGAAAGGCTTCGCCGTACCGGTCGAAGAACGGGCCGAGGAAGGGGCATTCACGTAGCGCGTCGTAGTCCTTCTGGATGCCCTTGCAGCGGTTGTCCTTCGGCAGCAGCTCCTCTGCAATCTGGTACTTGGCCATCTCGAAGACCCAGACCATCTCGCTGTCTTCGTCGTACGCGCAGAAGCCCACTTCGATGCAGTGCCGAAGGGCGTCCGAAGCCCCTTCCAAGCCCAGCCCGGTTTCGTAGGCCGCGTACATCATCGGCTGGCTGTAGAGGCCCAGCATGTTGGAGTGGGGGGACGACATCAGGTAGAGGGCCATCACCACCGCTCCGGCACCCCTCTTGCGAAGGGCCTTCCCCGTGTTGCCTTGCCAGAACTTCGGTCCCAGCTTTGCGTATTCCCTCAAGGCGCATCCCCCTCAGCGGCCTCGGAAGCCAGGAACATGTCCACCAGCACAGACGTCTTGTGCACGCCGGCCTTGCGGCGCGCGTCGCGCAGCTGCGAGGCGATCGTGTTGCTGGTGACTTCCATCGCCGCCGCGGCCGCGTCCACGGAGCCGTACCGGTGGAAGGCATAGATGGCGCGCACCTCGGCCGGTGTGAGGCTCTCGGGGAACGTGTTTGGCTTCTTGACCCGCGAGCGCTTTGCGGGCCGCGGAAGCTGGGCCCGGGGCACGCCCTCGCGGATCAGCGCGCGCGCCACGCTCTTGGCCGTGCGCGGGCAGCAGTCCCACTTCAGGCAGATGTCCTCGCGCGTGAGGATCTCGTCGGGGTTGCGGTCGAAGAAAGCCAGGGCCTTGGCCAGCACGGTGTCTGGCTTCACGCCAGGGGCGTCCGTGAGGCGGTGAACGGTGGTCGAGCTCATGCGGAGATGACCTCCGGCACGTCGGCCTGGACGGGCTTGCCAACCCAGGCGATGGTTTCGTCGTCGCCGGCGAGTTCGCCGAGGCCTGGGAGTGGCCGCAGCAGCTCGTCGGCGATCGCGTAGACCGTGGCAACGCCGCTAAAGCCGCTCGGAGTGGAGCTGCGTGCTTCCACAGGCTGCTCAAGCTCCCACGCTGGATAGCCTTGAATGACGGTCAGCGCGCGGCACCTGACGATGAACCCCGCACTGTGAACGCGGAAGAGCACTCCAGGCCACTGCTCATCGATGCCGACGTCGTCCCGAATGACCCGGGCCAGGTCGCCCGGCTTGCAGTTCAGCTTCATGCTGCTGCCCTTTCCGCCTGCAGCTCCTCCAGCACCGTCAGGCCCTGCCGGGCTGCCAGCCACTGGGTGATGAAGGCATTGCCGCAGACCTCCTCGAAGGCGGCGATCTGCTCGGGCGGCAGGTTGCGGCGCGTCGGGGCGTCATCGGCGTTGAGGTAGTCGCTGGCGTGCTGGCGGTTGAAGCCGAACTCGCGCGCCAGGTCTGTCACCGTCAGGCCCTTGGCCCGGCGGAGCTGCCAGCAGACGCGCACGGCCTGCCGGTAGGTGCTGGCCAATGCCAGCATGGAGGTCGGCACGATGGCCGGCCCCTCCAGCCGCTGCATGAGCGGCATCTCGATCTGTCCCATGGCTGCCTCCGTGGGGTTGTCGTGGAAAGAAGGCCGCACCGGTTGATGCACCGGTCGGCACGGGGCGAAGCTGAAGGCCTGATGTGTGAAGACCTGCAGCCCTTCCAGAGACGCCCGCCCCGGCCCGCCGCGCACAGCGGAGGCAGCCGCCGGCATGGCGGGCTTCGATGGGGTGGGCGCCTCTGGAAGGACGCAAATGGATGCGACGACGTGGGCCCGCGTGGCGGTGGCCCGGCTGCTGGCGGCCAGCGAGCGCGAGGCGGCCTTCGAGCTGGCGCGCTGGGCGCTCGTGCTGAGGCGGGAGCCGTGAGAAGGGATGCGGTTAGGCAGATTCGTCAGGGGACCGCTGGCTTGCCCTGGATTGCGCCCGGTGGTTCCAGCGTCCTGCTGAGTGCGGTGATGCGCCGCGGATGGCTGGCCGGACCCATCTGCCATGGGTTGGTTCAAAGAAAAGAGCCCAGGGCCGCAGCCCCGGGCCAAGACACCCGCCCGCTCAGGGAAGTCGACGGGCAACCGGATAGGCCGGCGCCGAAGGGTGTCGGAGACAACCACAGCTCACCCGGCGTGTTCGGCGGGTGTGTGGGACTCGAGAGCCTGCCTGCGCAAGACCGCCCAGTCGGCCTGGGAGTTCAGCTCTTCGCAGCGAACAACATCGCCGCGAGCCGCGGTTTCGCGCTCAATCGTCGGGCAGTGCTGCGCGGGGATTCGCCCCGTTTCCAGCCAGTAGAAGACATGGGCCTGCTTGACTTTGCCGCCCAGCAGAGCGGCAAGGGCGCTTTGGCTGCCCACCACGCGGCAGGCCTTGGCCAGGGCTTCACTATGAGATTTCTCGGCTGGGGTCATGGCTGCGTCCTTTACAGACGCGTTTGTAATTCACTACAGAGACTTTTGCAACCATGAGAACAGACAGCTTTGTAGGATCAGTCATGACTGACTTACCCCTGACCACTTTTCGCGAGCGCCTCGAATGGGCCATGCAGCAAAAGGGTGGCATCAGCCAAAGCGAGCTTGCCCGCCAGGTCGGCGTGAAGCCGCAATCCATACAGCACCTGCTAGACCCCAAGAAGAACGCCCAAGGCAGCTCGCACACGGCCAAGATTGCAAAGGCTCTCGGCGTGTCGCCAGAATGGTTGGCTTCTGGCGCCGGCCCGCGAGAACCGACGACGGTTGAGTCACTTCTTGCTGCGCTTAAGGAAAGTGGGCTGGCTGCAGCCATCGACCCATCGATCAGGCCGCGAATCTTCGAGATCCTCCTGGGCCCCGAGCGTGGGGTGGCTCACGACTTGAGCCAGGCCAGAAACACAGAATCGCTCCCAAGAATTAGGTGGGAGGATTTGATGACCGCTGATCTCAGCCGGCCGTTCGAGCTGGAAGTTATTGATGACGCGCTGGCGCCGGAGATCTTCAAGGGGTGCGTCGCGCTACTTGACCCGCAGCGCGCGCCCGAGCCTGCTTGGCCGGTGCTTGTGCGCGATCGTGATGGCAACCACTACCTGCGGGACTATGAGGCTGGCTCCGCTGGCCGATGGAGCGCGGTTGCTCGAACGCGCGGCTTTGCGCCACTGGACAGCGAGACCTATGGCCTGCAGATCATTGCGGCCATGGATGGGTACAAACGCCCCAAGCAACCGGCACGGTCGGTCGAATAGGGCCAACTCTGGAGGTGAACGTGAAACGCTACTTCTTGGTCTGCGCGATGCTGCTCATCAGCTCGGTCTCAAGCGCTGCGGACAAGATGCCAGCCTTCAAGGCAGCCGCCCCAGCCAGCTCGACAAGCGCAGCCGTTCTCGGGCCGGACAATGCCGAAGCCTGTGCAGCTCTGGGGTCCGCCATTGAGGCGGCGGAAGCCGACATTGCTTGGAGCATGGCGTCTGGAGTTGGCGACAACAGCGCAGCCCGCGAAACGAATCGCCTGCTGACTAGGCTGCTCGAACGCGAACGCCAGACGCAGCACCTGATGATGATGATCGCGCTCAAGTGCCCGACCCTGCCTGTTCGCAGCCTCAACGATGGCCAGCGCTACTACGGCGCTGCTCTTCGATGCCAAACGGCAATCTTGGGTCAACGTGCCGGCGATACATCGCTGCCTGAAGCGTGCCAACGCAAGAATTGGCAGGCCGATGCGACACCGAACAAGTCGCTTGGGCAGTAGGCATCAGCTCACACCCCATAGCCCGCGCTAGGCGGGCTTTTTTGCGCCGCTACAGATCGCCCTGTCAACAGCCTACAAATTTCCCTGTTGACAATCTACAGACGTGTTTGTAGATTTCACCCCATCGCACCAACACGGAGGCAGCGATGGGCGAGCGACACGAAAGGGCCGGACAGGCCGCTCAGCAACAGGCGGCAGCCTGCCTGCAGCACTTCTTCAACCAGCAGGTGGCCGAGGCGATGCCGAAGGCCATTCGCGCATCTCTGGCTGACGCGCAGGGCTTGGGCCACTGGCTGCACATGGCCACGCTGCGGATCAAGCCCGGGCTGTTCGGCCCGCTGGACGCCGCCGACGTCGGCATGCTTCAGACCCTGAGCACGTCGACGCTGCTGGTGCTGCTGTTCGACGCAAGGCAACCGGCGGAAATCGTCACCGCGGCGCGCGACTGCCTGATCGGCCGCTACCTGGCCGACGAGGACGTGCAGGCCGTGGCGATCGCGCAGGCCAACGTGATGGCGCGCCAGGCCGTCCAGGCACTGGTGCAGCAGCCGCACCGAGAGCAGCTGCTGCGTGCCGAAGCTCAGTCGCTGTACGGAGTGGAAGTGCCCGGCGCCGCGCCCGTCGTGCTGCCGGAGGTCGCCGTGCAGGCAATGGATGACACCGCGGGGCTCGCATCATGAAGCGCGCCATCCTGACCGTGCTGATCGCGTTGATCGCCGGCGCGTCGCTGGTGCTGTCCGCTTGCGGCGGCGGCGGCTGCGATCCGTGCGAGCCCGACGCGCCCCCGCCGCGCGTGGACTGCCAGTCCAAGCCTGAGGCTTGCAAGTGAGCACGCCGGTCAACCACATCACCACGCCCGCCGGTTTGGTGCTGGCCGTGTGCTTGATCTGCAGCCGCCGCAGCAAGGGGACCAAGCCCGACAAGGACGGCGAGCCCCAGCTGTTTGGCCTGCCCAAGGGCTGGAGCCAGGCGCCATTCCCCGCGCACTACGAGCACAAGGACGGCTCGCGTGGGTCCACCTACACCTGCCCGGCCTGCAACAAGAGGCTGCGCAAGGGCGAAACCCTGCGCATGCGCAACGGCTCGGGCCCTACTGTGAGGAACGCGACGTGATCGCTCATCCCCTTCCGACTCGGCGCGGACTCCTGTCCCGCATCAGCCGCGCTTTGACGCTGGCCATTCTGCGCTGGCACCTGGACTGCGTGCGTGACGAACTGCGCCGCTACGTGGCCAGCGGCCACGCGGGCCCGGTGTTCGCTCGCGAGAGCCTTGCGCAGCAGCGCGCCCTGATGGCGCTCATTCGCGAGCTGGAGCTGAGCTGATGGCCTCCGCCGCACAGAAGCCGGCCGCCAAGCGCGTCCGCAAGTCCATGAGCGCGGAGGACGCGCTGCTTCTGGCCAAGCCCCAGCCGATGCCTGATCGCGCGCGTTTCATCGGCGGATCGGACGCGGCTGCGGTGCTCGGCGTGAGCGAGTGGATGACTCCGCTGGAGCTGTTCCAGAAGAAGACGGGCACCGCGCCGCCGGAGAAGCCCAACCCGCGGCTGGACAGCATCCGCCGGGCCGGCACTGAGCTGGAGCCGCACATCCTGCGCCTGCTGCTGGCCAAGCTGCGCGATCAGGGCCTCGAGGTGGAGCTGCTGGCCCGCAACGAGCGCTACGTCGACCTGCAGCACCCCTTCCTCGGCTGCGAGATCGACTTCGAGCTGCGTCTGACCGGCGTCGTGCAGATTAATGGCGACGACGTCACCTTCGACGGCGAGCACATCAACGGCGACTGCAAGAGCAGCCAGGGCTTCTGGCGCTGGAAGTGGGGCGCCGAGGGCACCGACGACGTGCCGATCGCCTACGCCGCGCAGTTCATGCACGGCCTGGGCATCACCGGCCGGCAGTGGTGCATCGTCGCCGCGCTGATCGGCCTGCACGACGTGGCCATCTTCTGGGTGCGCAACGACCCCGAGACGATCGAGGCGATGCGCGCGAAGGAGGTGGACTTCTGGGAGAACCACGTCCAGACCAAGGTCGAGCCGGACCCGGTGAAGTTCAGCGACATCCGCGCGCTCTTCCCGCAGGACAACGGCAAGACCTTCGAGGCGACGCCCGAGGTGGCCGACATGGTCCGCCAGGTCGAGCAGCTGCAGAAGAAGGTGGCCAGCGCCGAGGAGCAGATTGAGGCGCTGAAGGTCTCCATCGGCGAGTACATGGGCGACGCGCTGCGGCTCACCGTGCAGGGCCGCGATTCCGTCACCTTCAAGACCCAGCGCACCGTGCGCATCAACCACCACGCCCTTCGCCGCCAGCACCCGAGCCTGGCCGCGCTGTTCGAAGAGACCGTCGAGACCCGCGTCATGCGGTTCAGCCGGCGCTGATCAACCACCCGCCCCACAGGAGCACCCACCGCATGAGCACTTCCGCTCTCCGCGCCGCCGCCACCGGCAAGGCCGCGCCCAACCCCCTGGCCTCGTTCTCGTCCTTCATGGACAAGTTCAAGCCGCAGCTGTCACTGGCGCTGCCCAAGCACCTGACGGCCGACCGCATGGCCCGCCTGGCGCTGACGGCGTTCAGCACCACGCCCGCGCTGCAGAAGTGCGACCCGCGCAGCATTGCCGCGGCGGTGATGACGGCCGGCCAGCTGGGCCTGGAGATCGGCGTGAACGGCCAGGGGTTCCTAGTTCCCTACGGCACGACCTGCACCTTCGTGCCCGGCTGGAAGGGTCTCCAGGACCTGGTGAACCGCAGCGGCCGCGCCACGAGCTGGACCGGCGCCGTCTTCGAGGGCGACGAGTTCGACTACCAGCTGGGCGACTCGCCCTACGTGCACCACCGGCCTGGCGACGAAGACGACCCTAAGAAGCTGACGCACGTCTACGCGGTCGGCCGCGTGAACGGCAGCAACTGGCCCATCGTCGAGGTGTGGACCATGGCGAAGGTGTGGAAGCACCGCGACCAGTACAACAAGGTCGGCCAGCGGCACTACAGCTTCCGCGATCAGGAGATGTACGCCCGCAAGGTGCCGCTGCTGCAGGTGCTGAAGTACCTGCCCAGCTCCGTCGAGTTGAGCAACGCGCTGGCTGTGGCCAACGCCGCCGAGGTGGGCCAGCGTGCCGACATCCTGGAAGGCTGCGTCAGCGTGTCCGACATCGACGGCGCCGACGACCAGGGCGCGCTCACCGGCGCCGACTTCGTGCAACGGGTCGAGCAGGCAGCCGACCACGGGAGCGCCGAAGCCATCTTGCAGCAGGCCCTGGCCTACGGGCTGCCGCCGGCGGACGCTGCGGCGGTCGAGAAGGCCTTCGCCAAGAAGTGGCCCAGCGCGGCCCAGGCCTGACGCCATGCGCCGCTTCACCCTTGAGATCGGTCAGCGCACGGACGGTGTGCGCGGTTTGCACCTGAACCTCGTCGACGAGAACGGCCGGGCGACCGGCCCGCTCACGCTGGGCGAGTTGTTGGAGCAGATCACCGGCCTGGCGGTCGCCGAGGGTTGGCCGCCGCGACGGCCCGAGGTCTATCCCATGTTCACGCCGCAACAGGAAGCGGTGCGCCAAGCGCTCCGCGACCAGCGCCGCGCACAAGCTGCCCACCCCCTTCCCCACCACTCCGTTTGAAGGAGATCCCGCCCATGCTTCGCATCGACAACTTCACCGCGACGCGCCTGCTGTCGCTCAACGTCCGCACGGAGAACCACGGCGACGGCCTTGCACGCGCCATCGACCTGAAGTGCCAGATGGACGCGCCCAACACCTTCCTCCAGCAGCTGGCGCCCGAGCTGCTCGGCATGCTCTTCATGCCGGTGGAGCAGCCCGACGCTCAGGCGAAGCTCGACGGTGTGCCCGACACCATGCCGCTGCTGCGCTCGCACGCCATCAAGTGGCCGCTGGCGCTGGAGGGCGACTACGCCGGCTACCAGATCACGGTGGACCGCGGCCTGGGCGGTAGCAGCAACATGGTCCTGCAGGAGGCCAAGCTGAACAAGCTGCAGCTGACCTGCATGGAAGGGGGCACCGTGCAGCTGCAGTACCGTCTGCAGGTGTCCAACGTCGGCGACGAGGTGATCGGCAAGCTGTCGAGCTACATCAAGTCCGACATGCACATCGCCCTGCTGCCGCCGCAGGTGAAGCCGGCCGCGATCGACGGCTCGCAGGCAGCATTCGACGCCGACCACCCGGACGCCGGCAAGCAGGCCGACGACAAGCCCACGCCGACCGGCCACGAGGCCGGCGACACCCTGGCAGCGAACGAGGCCGCCGGCCTGAACAAGCCAGCCAGCGAGGTGCCCGCGGCGAAGAAGAAGCGCAGCGGCAAGCCGTCGCTGAAGGTGGTCGAGAAGGAAGGGGCCGCGGCGTGAGCCACATCCCTCGCTCCCAGGTGCGCGAGGCGTTCGCCCGCGCGCTGCAGCTGGCCGAAGGCGATACCGACTCGGCCATCGAAGCCACGGCCGCCGCGCTGTGCATCCCGGCGGAAGCGGTGCAGGAGTGCATCGACGAGGAGCAGCCTGCATGAAGAAGAAGAAGCTCAAGCGGCTACTGAAGGACGCCCTGCGACAGCTGTCGAACGGAGCCGCGGCTCCGGCTGCTGAGGCCGCAGGGCCGACGCTCAGCGAATGGCTGGTGACGTACCGCAATGCCGTTGCCGAGCGGGGCTACAAGCTGCAGACCGTGCGCAACCGCACGGCGGCGCTGAAGCACGTCGAGGCCGCCTGGGGCGCCATGCAGCTGCGGGCGATCCGCCCGGTGGACATCGCCAGCAAGCTCAAGCAGTGGACGCCGCATACCGCGCGCCGCGTGCTGGGCGAGCTGCGCGACGTCTACACCGAGGCCGTCAACAACGGCGCGGCCGAGGCGAACCCGGCGGCGCACGTCAAGCCGCCGGCGTCGCCCGGCCTGCGCAAGCGCCTGACGCTCGACACGCTGCAGGCGATGCTGACCCTGGCGCGCACCAGCCTGCCGCGGTGGGTGTACCCCATGCTGCTGCTGGCCCTGCACACCGGCCAGCGCCGCGCCGACCTGGCCAAGATGCGGTTCGACGACGTGGTCGACGGCTGCCTGCGCATCGAGCAGCAGAAGAAGGCGCGCAAGCTGATCGGCGCCCGCGTGGCGATCCCGCTGTCGCTGCGCCTGGAAGCCACCGGCATGACGTTGGGCGAGGTCATCGAGCTGTGCCGCGGCATCGGCGCGCCTGGCGACACGCTGCTGCGCAAGGCCGGCGGCGGCGCCATTGAGATGTCGTCGCTGTCGGCCCGCTTCCGCGAGCTCATGGTGGCCGTGTGCGGCCCCGACGCATACCAGCGCTTCGAGTGGCCGTCGCTGCACGAGGTGCGCTCGTTGAGCGCTCGGACCTACATCGCCGAAAGAATGACGCCCGAGACGGTGCAGACCCTGCTCGGCCACAAGCACGCCGAGATGACCGCGGTGTACCTCAACGATCGCGGCCTCACGGACGCTGAGTGGAAGACGGTCGACGCGCCCGGCCTGGCGGCCAACGACGACCAGCAGGCGGCCGCGGCCTGACCCCATAACCGAGCGACGAGTATGAATACCACCCCCACCACCCAGGAGAGCCCCATGACTGCCGAAGTCCGCAGCTACACCAATGAGAAGCTCAACCGTGAACTGGCATTTGCAGACGCCTGCAAGGACGACAGCGGCGAGGCGGCGCGCTGGTTCGCGTTGCTGCAAGCAGAAGCGGCTCGCCGGGCTGGATGAAGCCAATCCTCTGGAACTAAGGATCACCATGAACAACGTCACCACCCAACCCGCCATTGAAGACCCCGTGGTCGTGCCTCGCGGCCTGCTGGGCTCGGCATGCTCCGCAATCCAGCGCAAGCGTGGCGCCCCGAAAACCCTTGAGCGTCTGCGCCGCTACACGACAGGCGACCTTTCCACGCGACCTGTCCCCGAGGCAACTGCAGCCGAGATGTTGTTGAGCATCGTCGCCGCCTACGAGGCCATGCACAAGGCCCGCATGGAGCACGAGACGGAAGACCCGGTCCCCGGTGCCGAACAGCGCGAGACCCATCAACGCCTAGTGCTGGCGATCCTCATGGACAAGGCCCGCAAGCTGCTGGCGGCCTGAACTCCCATGGATGGAACTGGAGTCTGACTTGAGCAACAACACCCCTTCCAACGTCTTCGACGGCGCTGTGTGCAGCGTTCAGGAGGCCCGCGGCTTCGTCGCGTTCGGTGCCGGCGTCTACCGCGTCTGCCAGACCAAAGAGCCCGGTCTCGTCGTCACCTTCCGCCGCCCCGGCGAAGAAGGTCGCGCAGTGGGCGAGCGCAACGAAGCGCCCGACCTGACGCCAATCCCGCCGGAGGAAATCATCGTGAGGCTGCAGTTCACCAGCGCCGCCGGCCTGGACTCCCTGGAATCGCACCTCTGCGAGATTCGGGCCGAGCACTGGCCCGAGACGGTGCCGAACCGACTGGTGGACGGCCGCGCCTTCGCCGAGGTGAATGGCTGGGCCGTCACCGACGAGTGAGTAAGCGGCTGGAATGCCTTCCGTGCGGCCCTGGCCGCT
Source organism: Burkholderiales bacterium (assembly GCA_003963005.1). Classification (GTDB taxonomy): domain Bacteria; phylum Pseudomonadota; class Gammaproteobacteria; order Burkholderiales; family Burkholderiaceae_C; genus Pelomonas. The sequence continues at coordinate 27,886 of RXJW01000084.1, read as the reverse complement.
TCCCATGGATTCAAGCCTCGACCATGAAACACCTCATCGAGTCCGTCGCCGCGCTTATCGCGGTCACCGCCTGGATTGCCGGCCTCGTGCTGGCCAAGGGCTTCTGGTCCACGTTCTTCGGCATTTTCATGCCGCCGTGGGCTTGGTATCTGGTGGTCGAGCGCTGCATGCAGCACCTCGGCTGGATCTGATCTTCAACCCTTCGAACTCAGCCATGAGCACACAGACCACCGTAGCCGCCCTTTACGTCGAGACGGACGGCTGCTACTTCGGACAGCCAGGCGTCGAGCCCTGGGACATCACCCGCGATGCGCGCACCTACGCCGGCCCGTGGCCCGTCGTGGCTCACCCGCCCTGCCAGCGCTGGGGCCGGTTCTGGCACGGCAGCACCCGCAATCCGCATCAGTTCGCCAAGGGTGCGGACGGCGGCTGCTTCGCCGCAGCGCTGACGGCGGTGCGCAACTTCGGCGGCGTGCTGGAGCACCCGGCCGGCTCGCACGCCTGGGCGTGGTTCGGCTTGGCTGCGCCGCAGATCGGCAAGGGCTGGCAGCGGGCCGACGCGCACGGCGGCTGGACCTGCTACGTCGAACAGGGCCACTACGGGCACGAGAGCCGCAAGCCGACTTGGCTGTATGCCGTTGGCGCCGAGTTGCCCGAGCTGAACTGGTCGCAGGGTGAGCAGCGCCTGCCCGAGTGGATGGTGGAGCGCTACGGCTACGAGAAGGCCCGCCGCATCGGCGTCGTGGCGATGGTCGGCGGCAAGGACAAGACCCGTATCCGCAACGCGACCCCACTGCCGTTTCGTGACGTGCTGCTGGGCATTGCCCGCACCGTCAAACCCATGCAGGCAGCAGCCTGATCCCATCACCGAAGCCTAGCGATGGCACCACTTCAAACCCAGCACCCGCGCCGCCCTATCTACGGCGTGTTGCCGCTCCTGCGCAAGGTGAATGGTCTGTGGACGGCTGACCTGCCGCCGTTCCCGCAGCCGTTCACCTCTCTGGATCACTACGAGACGCGCTTCCGCTGGATCGACGCCATGCAGTGGTGCAAGCGGCAGAACAGCCTGACGCTGAAGCTGCGCGCCCTCATCAACCAATCCCCCGCTTGAACACATGACCACACCTGACATTGCCGAAGCCTGGCGCCTTGAACACGTCTTTGAAGCTGAACTTGATCGCCTGAAGTGGGACTCGGACGGCGGGGGCGCCAGCGAGACCAAGAAGGTCTTTCAGGCTTTCCATGCTGTTGTTGGCCCCCTGTGCGACGAGCTGGAGCGGCTGCGCGCCCAGGTGGCCGAGCCATTCTGGTACGCCGTCATAAGCCAGCGGGCGCCCATTGTTGACAAGGCCATCCGCCGCGAGGATTTCGCCCGCGAGTACGCGGACCAAGTACGCGAAGGCAACCCATACGCCGCTGACGTTGAGGTCGTGCCACTGTATCGAGCCGCCCCTGCGCAGCAGGCCGAGCCGCTGTTTGTCCCTGGTGCCATGACTGGCATGGTGGATGCACAGGTTGCGAGCATGTGGCCGACAAAGGCACAGCAGGCCGAGCCCGACTGGCTTCACCTCAAGGCCTACGGCTACGCGCCAGGCAACTACATGAGCCGGTGCTTCCGCTGCAACGGCACATTTGCCGGCCTGGACAAGCGCGCCACCAGTTGCCGCGCGTGCGCCGAGAAGCTGCATGCAAAGCAGGCCGCAGCTTCCCAGCCCCCGGTACAGCACAAGGATGCCGACTGATGCGCACCCTGAGCATTCGCCAGCCCCTGGTGCTGCTCATCACCCGCCCGGACCTGAAGACGCCGGCCGAGCGCGCCGAGGCTTTGGCCCGCGACCTGATGAAGCCTGTGGAGAACCGCGACTGGGCCACGCCGTGGCGCGGCGAGTTCCTGATCCACGCCGGCGTCGGACTGGTGCAGCGCGACTACATCGAGTGCGCGACCTACCTGCGCGACGAGATGGGAATCGAGCTGCCCGACTTCCGCGATCAGCAGCAGGTGCCCCGCTGCGGCATCGTGGGCGTGGCGACCCTGGTGGACTGCGTGGTCGACCACCCGTCGCGGTTCTTCACGGGGCCGCACGGCCTGGTGCTGGCGAACGCGCGCCCGCTGCCCTTCGTGCCGTGGAAGGGCCAGCTGGGCTGGTTCGACGTGCCGCGCTCGGCGGTGGGCCTGCCGGCGCTGGAGGTGGCGTGATGCGTCAGCTCAAGTCGTCACGGCGACACGCCGTAGGCGCGCATCAGCATCTTGGTGCCTTCGAGAGCCGCCTCCGTCGCAACTTTTTGGGCAAGCTGGCCGAGCCATCCGACCGTGGCCTTGACCCTTTCCGGTTCGGCCTTGGCGACGTCAGCCTGCACGTCCTGCAGCTGGGCGCGCTCGATCGCCGTCAGGTCGTCAGCAAAGGTCGACAACTCTTTCACGACCAGGGCGAGCAAGTCCTCTCGGCTCTTGGCATGAAGCATCTTCTCTATGGAGATCGATCCGATCTCTCCGACGTTGTGCACGAGGTCCGCGCCGATCACCTGCGAATTGCCGATCACGATCGTGCCGATCTTGCCGGCGTTGCTGATGACAACTGGGCCCTTGGTTTCGTCTGCCATGGCTGCCTCCCATGAAAAGAAGCTCAACCATATCTGAGTCCAGGAAGCGGCTCACAAAGCCGCACCTGCTGCCCGACAGGCGCCTCGCTTTTGCCCTGCAGGCTGCCTTCCCGGCCCCGCAGAGCCGCCCGGCCGACGCGCTGCAGCCGCTGGGCCGCGGCGACGTGCTGTCGCTCCAGATCGCGCATGCCGACACCCTGGCGCAGATCCTCAGCGGCCAGGGCACGGCCCAGACGCTCTGGGACTGGGAGGCCAACGTGCTGATGTGGTCGCACGCCGCGGACCTGGCCGGCCTTGGCCAGGACGACATGGGCGAGCAGCTGCAGCTCTGCCTGGACTTGATCGCGCGCTGGCGCCGCACCGGCCGCGTGGGCTTCGACGGGACCGGCCTGCAGCTGGCCCGGCACGGCGTCGACGTGATGGACGCGCTGGCCCGCCAGGTGCCCACCGACATCGCCCGAGCGGCCGCGCACTGGTCTGAACAGCAATTGGCGCGGATGCGCGCTGACAGCGAAGAGAGGACGCCGGCATGACCAAGAAAATCCCGCTGGCCGACTGGGCCGCCTTGCACTACGACCCTCCGCCATCCCTGTGGACGTTGCGCCAGTGGGTGAGGGCGGCGCAGATCGTGCCCGCGCCGGAGAAGGTGGGGAAGGGCTACTACGTGGACCCGGACGCGAAGCGCATCACCGATGCGACGCCGCGCGGCGCCATGGCGCGCTTCCTGGAGGAGACTGAGCCCGCATGAACGCAGCGAAGCGCAACGCACACCGCCGAGGGTGGCCACGTGGGCTGTACGAGCCCCGCGAGGGCTACTACGTCTGGCGCCACCCCGACGGCCGCACGATTCCCATCGGCCGCGTGTCGCTGCAGGGCGCGAAGGCCCAGGCTCTGGCAGCGAACCTGAAGGTCGAAGCCATGGCGCCGACGCTGCTCGACAAGATGGCCGCGCCGCCGCCAGCTGTGGACGGTCGGACCGTTCAGGCGCTGCTGGCGAAGATCCCGCTGGCGGCAGCCGCGAACACGCGCCGCTCGCACAAGTCGCTCGACAAGCGCATCGTGGCCGCCGTCGGCAGCATGCCGGTGGCCGACCTGCGCACCCAGCACTGCGCCGAGCTGATCGAGCCCATCGAGGAGGTCGAGAAGAAGGCGCGTCTGGCGCTAGCCGTGCGATCACGCCTGGTCACCATGTGCCAGCGCGGCATGCAGCTCGGCTGGATGCAGTCGAACCCGGCCGAGTCCACGCGCACGCCGGCTGTGACGGTGAAGCGCCGGCGGCTGTCGCTCGATGACTTCCGCGCCGTGCGGGCGAAGGCGGATCAGGTGAATGGCTGGCTGGGGAAGGCCATGGACCTGGCGCTGGTCACCGGTGCTGACCGCGACACGATCTCGGGCCTGGAGCGCCGCGCCAATGTCGTGGGCGACTGTCTGCAGTTCCGCCGCGGCAAGACCGGTGTGCTCATCGCGATCCCGCTCGACCTTGAGCTGGTGGTCGCCGGCCTGGTGCTGCGCCAGGTGATCAAAAACACCAGCGGCGTGGCCAGCCGGTTCATCGTGCACCACACGCGCAACTTCGGGAACGCGCCGGCCGGTTCGCAGGTCTGGGTGGACACCATCAGCAAGGCCTTCCGCCGGGCCTACGAACTGGCCGAGCTGCCGGCCGAGAACGCACCCACCTTCCACGAGATCCGCAGCCTGTCGAAGCGCCTCTACAAGGCCCAGGGCAACGTGGACACGAAGGAGCTGCTGGGCCACCAGGACGAGAAGACGGCCGAGCTCTACGCGGATCCGCGCGGGTCAGAAGCGATTCGCGTGACGGTCAAACCGCTCGACCCAAATAAACGGCAAGTGAACAAGATGTGAACAGCGCTCGCTGCTCATGGGAGAAGTCAGCCGCAACGGATGTTGGCGGTGCAGACCAGCAGAACGGCAGACATGGGATTCAGCGCTTCGCGAGTTCGGCGCGCATGGCGTCGATGACGGCGCGGTAGTCCGGCTTGCCGAAGATGGCCGATCCGGCGACGAAGGTGTCGGCGCCGGCGGCGGCGATCTCGCGGATGTTGTCGACCTTCACGCCACCGTCGATCTCCAGGCGGATGTCGCGGCCGCTCGCATCGATGATCTCGCGCGCCTTCTGCAGCTTCTTCAGGGCCGACGGGATGAAGCTCTGCCCGCCGAAGCCGGGGTTCACGCTCATCAGGAGCACCATGTCGACCTTGTCGATGACCCACTCCAGCACGTCCAGCGACGTGGCCGGGTTGAACACCAGGCCCGCCTGCTTGCCCTCGGCCTTGATCAGTTGCAGCGTGCGGTCCACGTGGGCGCTGGCCTCGGGGTGGAAGGTCACCATGTCGGCGCCGGCGCGGCAGAAGGCCTGCGCCAGGCTGTCCACGGGCTGCACCATCAGGTGCACGTCGATGACCGCGGGCGTGCCGTCGGGCTTCACCGCATGGGGGCGCAGCGCCTCGCACACCATCGGCCCGAAGGTCAGGTTGGGCACGTAATGGTTGTCCATCACGTCGAAGTGGATCCAGTCGGCGCCGGCCGCCAGGACGTTGCGGACCTCCTCGCCCAGGCGGGCGAAATCGGCGGACAGGAGGCTGGGGGCGATGCGGTAGTCTGGGGCGGCCATGCCCCGAATTCTAGGAGGCGCCCCGGACTGCGTTCAGGGCGCGAGGCCCTTGAAGCAGGTGGCGACCAGCCAGTCGACGATCTGTGCGTCGGTGTGTGCCCCGCTGGCCCGCATCACGCCCAGCACCGGGTCGCAGGCGCGGGCGAACAGCGTGTAGAGCACCAGCTCGGGCGGCAGCGCAGGGTTGAGCTCGCCCTGACCCTGGGCTTGCACGATCCAGGCGCCGAGGTCGTCGGACAGCTGCATCAGCCGGTCCATGTAGGCCTTGTCGCCGGTCAGCGTCGCACGCAGCGTGGAATTCTGCGACGGCAGGGCGGGCATCTGGCCGGCCATCTGCTGCTCGTAGGCCCAGCGCGCCACGGCCTGCAGGCGGGCCGCCGCGGAAAGCTCCAGGCCGCGCAGCCGCGCCACTTCCTCGAGCGCCCGGTCCAGCACCCGCACCATCGCGGCAGCGGCCAGCTCTTCCTTGGACGTGAAGTGCTTGTACAGGCTGGCCTTGGCGATGCCGACGTCGGCCACCACCTCGTCCACCGTCATGGCCTCGAAGCCTTTCTCGGCCAACAGACGGTTCACCGATTCGACGATGGCGTCTTCTCGGGCTTGCAGAAACTGCTCTCGGAAACGTGGGCGTGCAGACATGACTTCATTCTAGGGTGGTCGGTCAGGTTTTGTACTGAGTAGTCCCATTGGAAAATGGATGTTTCAGGAAATAGACCACACAGTTGACTTAGTGAACTGATCAGTTCACATTGCAGGCATTCGAGTTCTTGAACGAGGTGCCGCATGTTCAACGCCTGGAAGTTCTGGCTGCCGAGCTGGCAGGTCACGCTGATGCCGCCGTCGCCGTCCGCGCCGGCGCCGGGTTGCCAGTGGCTGGATGACGCCCTGCGCCACGCCTCGCTCGGCGCGCTGCTGCAGGCCCCGTTCGGCACGACCCTGCTGGCACCGACCGATGCCGCGCTGGACTCGGCCGGCCTGCGGCCTGCCGACATGGCGCCCGAAGCCCTGCAGCGCTGGCTGCTGGGCCACATGACGCTCGCATCGCCGCAGGACGACGGCGTGCTGCCGCTGCTCAACGGCAGCGTGCTGCGCCGCGCGGAGCAGGGCCCGGGCTGGGTGGATGCCGAAGGCCGCACCGTGCGTCTCGTCGGGCGGCCGCAGTTGCGCCAGCAATTGCGCGTGCAGGCCATCGACCGCCCGCTGGCAGCCGCCAGCGTGACGCTCTGGCAGCGTGTGTCCACCGATCCGACCCTGGCACGGCTGGCCGATGCGCTGGACCGCTGCGGCTTGAATCACCTGCTGGGCTGCGGTGGCCCGTTCACGCTGTTCGCGCCGAGCGACGCTGGCCTGGACCGCGCCGCTGCGCGTCTGGGCTTGAGTGCCGCGGCGTTCTGGCAGGACACGCCCCGGCTGCGCGCCCTGCTGCTGGATCACATCGTGCCGGGGCGCTGGGCCAGCAGCGAGCTGCCCTGGGCCGGTCGCCTGCGGACGCTGGGCCTGAACGACATCAGCCTGGAAGCCTTGGGTCTGCTGCGCAGCGGTGACCTGAGCCTGCCGCTGGCCCGCGGCAGTGACCAGCCCTGTGGCAATGGCCTGCTGCACCGCTTGAGCGAAGCCCTGCTGCCGCCCACGGACTGACACGCCTGCGGCACCGCCGCCCCCTGTTTCCCTGAACTCGGCGCCCACGCGGGCGTCGGGGCCTGACTCACTCTCGATCGACCTGAGGAGACTCCGATGCGACTGTTGAATTGGATCAAAGGCCTGGTGATGACCAGCCTGATGGCAGGCCTCGTGGCCTGCGGCGGCGGCAGTGGCTCATCGCCCAAGCTCGCCGACCTCGTGCGCAACGACGCCCGCTTCAGCGTGCTGGCGGAAGCCATTGCCGCAGCCGACCTGACGGCAACCCTGAGCGCACCCGGACCGTACACGGTGTTCGCGCCGACCAATGATGCGTTCGCGGCGCTGCTGGCGGAACTGAACCTCACCAAGGCCCAGCTGCTCGCCAACAAGCCGCTGCTGACCGCCGTGTTGCAGTACCACGTGCTGTCCGCTGAAGTGGGCCGCAGCGCGGTGCCCCTGGGCAAGGCCATCACCCCGGTGGGCGGTGGCTTCTTCAAGGTCGACAGCGTGTCCGGCGCGCTCGTCGTGACCGATGGCCGCAACCGCAAGGCCACGATCACGCAGACCGACCTGGTCGCCACCAACGGCCTGCTGCACGTGCTCGACAAGGTGCTGTTGCCGGCCGACAAGAACATCGTCCAGACCGCACAGGCCGCGGCGCCGTTCAGCATCCTCGTGGATGCTGTCGTGGCGGCGAACCTGCAGGGCACGCTGTCCGGCAACGGCCCGTTCACGGTGTTCGCGCCAACCAACACGGCATTCGCCGCCGCCCTGACCGAGCTGGGCGTCAGCAAGGAAGCCCTGTTCGCCGACACCGCGCTGCTGAGCAAGATCCTGACCTACCACGTCGTGCCCAGCCGCGTGCTGAAGGCCGATGTGCCGGTGGGTGCGGCCATCACCACCGTGGAAGGTCAGACCTTCACGGTGGACGCGAGCCTGGCCATCACCGACCGCCTCGGGCGCAAGGCCGCCATCACCGGCACCGACACGCTCACCAGCAACGGTGTGATCCACACCATCGACAAGGTCATCCTGCCCAGCGACGTGACGCTGCCCGGCCAGCGCACGCTGGTGCAGCAGCTGCAGGGCATGCCGCAGTTCAGCATCCTGGTCGAGGCCGTCGTGGCCGCCGGCCTGCAGGATGCGCTCTCCGGCGCCGGCCCGCTGACGGTGTTCGCCCCGACCAACACGGCGTTCGCCGCGCTGCTGACCGAACTCGGCGTCACCAAGGAGCAACTGCTGGCCAACAAGCCGCTGCTGACGGCCGTGCTGCAGTACCACGTGCTGGGCAGCCAGGTGCTGTCGAGCCAGGTGCCGGTGGGCAAGGCCATCACGCCGCTGGCCGGTGGCATCTTCAAGATCGATGCCAATGCCGGTGCCCTGGTCGTGACCGACGGCCGCAACCGCCGCGCCAACATCGGCTTCACCGACCTGCGCGTGAAGAACGGCGTCATCCACTCGCTGGACAAGGTGCTGCTGCCTGCCAACCAGAACATCGTGCAGACGGCCATCTCGCTGCCGCAGTTCAGCATCCTGGTTGAAGCGGTCGTGGCTGCCGGCCTGCAGGATGCGCTTGCCGCACCGGGCCCGCTGACCGTGTTCGCCCCGACCAACGACGCCTTCGTGGCGCTGCTGACCGAGCTGGGCGTGACCAAGGCCGACCTGCTGGCGAACAAGCCGCTGCTGACCAAGGTGCTGACCTACCACGTCGTTGCCGGTCGCGTGCTCAAGGCCGACGTGCCGGTCAACACCGCCATCACCACGCTGCAGGGTGACACCTTCACCGTGAACGCCAGCCTGGCCATTACCGACCAGCGTGCGCGCCGCGCCAACATCACCGCGACCGACGTGCTGGCCAGCAACGGCGTCATCCACGTCATCGACAAGGTGATCCTGCCGCGTCCCTGATCCCCCTCGGCGGGCCGGCCCGACCGGGCTGGCCTGCTGGCTTCCCTCCCCCCTCGCAACGAAAGCAACCGACCCATGAAGAAGTACCTCGCCCTCGCCACGCTGGCCCTTGCGGCTGCCGGTGCCCAAGCCAAGGACATCGTCGACACCGCCGTCGCGGCCGGCAACTTCAAGACTCTTGCCACGGCGCTGCAGGCCGCCGGCCTCGTCGACACGCTGAAGGGCCCGGGCCCGTTCACCGTGTTCGCGCCGACCGACGCCGCCTTCGCCAAGATCCCGAAGGCCGATCTCGACGCGCTGCTCAAGGACAAGGCCAAGCTGACCGCCGTGCTGACCTACCACGTCGTGCCGGGCAAGGTCCTGGCCAAGGACGTCAAGGCCGGCAAGGTCAAGACCGTGCAAGGCAGTGAGCTCACGATCGGCACGACCGGCGGCGTGACCGTGGACAACGCCAAGGTCACGGCCACCGACATCACCGCCGACAACGGCGTGATCCACGTCATCGACAGCGTCGTGCTGCCGAAGTAAGCCGCACCCAGCTGGGTGTGTCGGCCGTCGCCTGCGGGCGACGGCTGTTGTCCTTTCGGAGGTCTGCCCCCATGCTCCAGCGTCTCATCGCCACTGTCGCCCTGCTCATGGCCACCACTGCCCACGCCATCGAAGAACCGCGCCACCAGGTGCTGCAGACGGACGGCGCCTTCGAACTGCGCCAGTACGAACCGACGCTGGTCGCACACGTCGAGGTGGACGGTGACGCGAGCGCAGCGCGCAGCGCCGGCTTTCGTCTGCTGGCCGGCTACATCTTTGGCGGCAACCAGGGTCAGCGCAAGATCGAGATGACGGCGCCTGTCACGCAGGCCGCCGCGCCCGCCGGCGAGAAGATCGCGATGACCGCGCCCGTCACGCAGAGCGCGGCGAGTGGCGGCCGCTGGCGCGTGAGTTTCATGATGCCGCGCAGCTTCACGCTCGACACGCTGCCCGTGCCCAACGACGCCCGGGTGCGCTTCGAGCTGCTGGCGCCGGAGAAGCGTGCCGTGGTGCGTTTCGACGGGTTCTCGACCGAGTCCAACCTGGGCCGCCACCGTGCGCTGCTCGAGGCCTGGGTGCAGAAGCAGGGCCTCAAGCCGGTGGGCGACTACGTCAGCGCCTTCTACAACGACCCGTTCACGCTGCCCTGGAACCGCCGCAACGAGTGGTGGGTGCCGGTGGAGTGAGGCCCGCCCCGGACACCTCTAGCGGCCAGGCCTCACGAAGGCATCGCGCGCCTGCTGCGCTTCGGCCCAGTGGTGGCAGCCGGGCTGGTGATCGTTGATCAGGCCCATGGCCTGCATCAGCGCGTGCATGGTCGTCGGGCCGACGAATTTCCAGCCGCGTTGCTTGAGGTCCCGGGACAGCGCCTGCGACGGCCCGGACTGCGACAGGTTGTGGGCCACCGAATTCTTCGGCGGCTCGAAGCGCCACAGGTAGGCGGCGAGCGAGCCTTCGGTGGCCACCAGGTCCACGCAGCGCCCCGCGTTGTGGATGGCCGCCTCGATCTTGCCGCGGTGGCGCACGATGCCCGGGTCGGCCAGCAGCCGGGCCACGTCGGCCGGGCCGAACCGGGCCACACGGCGGTAGTCGAAGCCGGCGAAAGCGGCACGGAAGGCTTCGCGCTTGTTCAGGATGGTCCGCCACGACAGTCCGCTCTGGAATCCTTCCAGGCACAGTTTTTCGAAGAGCCGGAAATCGTCCGCCACCGGGCGGCCCCATTCCTCGTCGTGATAGCGCAGGTAGCCGGCATCGCCGGGCGCGGCAGCACACCAGGCGCAGCGCGGGCGGCCGTCGGGAGGCAGGTACAGGGGCTTCAACGGTATCTCTCGCTCAACAGGCGCAGCACGCCTTCGCGTTCCAGCCGGCGCAGCGCTTCGGTCAGCCGCTCGACGACGGCGGCGGGCAGGTCATGGCGCACGGCCAGGAACTGGGCGTCCTCCTGGAACACGGTGCGGCCCAGGCGCACCTTGTCGCCGAGGCGCGCGTCGCGGATGTGCCGTGCGAGGTTGATGTCCTGCCCGTAGATGGCATCTGTGCGACCGAGCACCAGCATCTGCAGGGCCTCGCGTTCGGAGCTCACCTCGGCCAGGTTCACGCCGACCGTCTCGAGCTTGCGCGCCAGCACCGAGCCCCGTGTCACCAGCACCGGCTTGACCTGGCTCATCGTCGCCAGCTCCAGCAGGCTGTCGACGCCCCGCACGTCGTCGACCCGCTGTGCAATGACGTGCCGCACGGGGTACAGCGGCACCGGCACATAACGCCATTGCCGCTCGCGCTCGGGCGAGCGCAGCAGGCAGAAGAAGACGTCGATCTGGCTGTCGGCCAGCAGGCGCTCCACGCGCCGCAGCGGGATGACCTGCTCCAGCCCGGTGAACCGCAGGCCCGGGTCCGCGCGCTCGACCGCGCGCAGCACATCCATGCACAGGCCTGCGCGCTGCGGCACCCCGTCGGGGTCGTACTTGACGACCGAACTCGCCTGCTGGACGGTGCGCAGCACCAGCTCCTGCGCCGGGCAGGCAGCCGCCAGCACCAGGCCCGCACTCAACCCGCAGCCGAGGCGTCGCAACATGGCTTTCCTGGCCTTCCTGGGGACATTGCCGCAGCATAGCGCCCGAGGCCGGCAGAATGCACGCATGGCGAACCCCCGTTTCAGTTGCACCGTGACCGTTCAGGCCCTGCCCGAGCAGACGCACCTCGAGCAGGGCCTGTATGCGTACAGCTACACCGTCACGATCGAGAACACCGGCGACGTGCTGTCCCAGCTCATCGGCCGCCACTGGGAGATCAGCGACGCGCGCGGGCAGGTGCAGGTCGTCGACGGGCTCGCGGTCGTCGGCCACCAGCCGGTGCTGGCGCCGGGCCAGAGCTTCCAGTACAGCTCCTGGGCGCAGATCAGCACGCCGCAAGGCACGATGCGCGGCCGATTCCTGTGTGTGACGGAAGGCTGCGAGGTGTTCCACACCGACGTCGCTGAATTCCTGCTCGCCGACAGCGCCTCATTGCATTGAGCTGGGACCTCACCGCCCTCCTGAACGCGGCCGACCCGCAGGCGCCGCTGGCCGAGCGCAACCTGTGGCTGGTGCGGCTGCTCGAATGGCTGCGCCAGGCGCCGCGCGAAGAAACCGCCGCCGGCACGCCGAAGGCCATCGTGCGGCTCAAGCACCTGCTCAACGTGCTGGAGCGTCATCCCGAGCATGCCTGGGCGTTCGCCAACGTGATCGGCGGCGTGTGGAACGATGTCGACGCCGTCGCCCTGTTCGCGGAAGTGGGCTTCGCGCCCCGCATGGCGCTGTGGCACGAGTTCCTGGGCCGCCTGCGCCGGCGCGTGCTGCCGGGCACGACGGACACGCGTGACCTCGCGGACCTCTTCGAGCTGCTCTTCGGCAGCGAGGCCGACGAGGACTGGATCCATGCCATCGACGACGAACTGCTGGGCCGGCTCGGGCTGCTGTTCTCCGCGACGCCGGACGACGGCTGGCGCGTCGAGGCGCGAGCCGCCATCACGGTGCTGGTCAGCCACGTGCACGCGGCCGGTCTGGCCGGGCCGCTGCGCGTGCGCATGGACCCGCGCCTCGTGCAGGACAAGCCCTTCCATCAGCTCCCGGCCGCCTGGGAGGCGGTCGAGCGGGCCATGGCCGCCGGCGAGGATGCCGCCCTGTCGCCTGCGACGCCCTACCTCCGTGCCCTGCTGGACCGCTGCCGCGACGCGGCCCTGAGCGTGCCCGAGCACCTGGAGGCGCATGGCGTCTCGGTCGACCTCATGTTCTCGGTGGAGCAGCTGACCGCACGGCTGGACCGCATCGAGGCCCTGCTGGCCTGCCTGCTGTCCCGCGAACCGCAGCGCGAGCTGCTGCGCCTGGTGGCCGGGCTGGTGCGCGTGGTGCACGAGCGCCGCAGCCTGCGCACGCTGTTCTCCCGCCACTACTCGCTGCTGGCGCGCAAGGTCGCCGAGCGCAGTGCCGAGACGGGCGAGCACTACATCACCCGCAACCGCGAGGAGTACCGCGACATGCTGCGCCGCGCCGCCGGCGGTGGCGCCATCATCGCCGGCACGACGCTGTTGAAGTTCCTCATCGCGATGCTCGGCTTCACGGCGTTCTGGGGCGGCTTCTGGGCCGGCGTCAACTACGCGGCGAGCTTCGTCGTCATCCACCTGCTGCACTGGACGGTGGCCACCAAGCAGCCGGCCATGACCGCCCCGGCGATGGCTGACAAGCTGCAGCACATCGACCGCGACGAAGGCGTGGAAGGCTTCGTCGACGAGGTGACGCACCTCGTGCGCTCGCAGGTGGCCGGCATCGTCGGCAACCTGGCGCTCGCCGCACCGCTGGTGCTGATCGTGCAAGGGCTGTGCTGGGGGGCTTTCGGTGCGCCGCTGGTGGGCGAGAAGGACGCGGCCTACGTGCTCAAGTCGCTGAACCTGCTCGGGCCGTCCCTGCTGTTCGCGGCATTCACCGGCACCCTGCTGTTCGCGTCGAGCCTGATCGCCGGCTGGGTGGAGAACTGGTTCGTCTTCCACCGGCTGGACAGCGCCATCGCCTGGAACCCGCGCATCATCGGGCTGCTCGGCCAGGGCCGGGCGCAGGCCTGGTCGCGCTGGTGGCGGGCCAACATCTCCGGCCTCGCGGCCAACATCAGCCTCGGCCTGATGCTCGGCCTGGTGCCCAGCATCGGCGCCTTCTTCGGACTGGGCCTGGAGGTGCGCCACGTCACGCTCTCCACGGGCCAACTCGCAGCCGCCGTGGGGGCGCTCGGCGTGGGCGTCATGGCCACCTGGGCGTTCTGGTCGTGCGTGATCTGCATTGCCGGTATCGGCATGCTCAACGTCGGCGTCAGCTTCTTCTGCGCCTTCCGGGTGGCGATGCGGTCACGGGGCATCCGGCTGGCCGACCGGCGGCGGGTGTATGCCGCCATCCGGTCGCGCCTGCGCCGGGCGCCGATGAGCTTCCTGGTCCCGCCGAAGTGATCGGTCAGTCGTCCTTGCGTTCGCCCTTGTTGCGGCCGGCGAACATGGTCCACCAGATGATGAAGACGAAGATCAGCAGCGCGCCGAGGGCTTCGAGGGCGAGGAGCAGCATGTCGGTGTGGGCGCGGGGGATGGTGGCGCTCATTCTAGGAAGCCTCGCCGCCTGCTCGTCGCCGCCGGTGTCAAGGCCTGCGCTGCCTGAGGCGCCGACCGTGCCGCCGCCACGCACCACGGTGGCGACGCGCTGGACGGCCGCTGACTGGCGCGACCTCCCCGGTTGGGGCAGCGACGACCTGCTCGCCGCCTGGCCGGCGTTGCTGGCGGGCTGCCAGCGTCCCGCGCCCGGCTGGGCCGAGTTCTGCGCCCGTGCCGCACTGCAGTCCCCCACCGATGCGATGGAAGCCGCCGTGCTCCTGATGAAGCACCTGCGCCCCTGGCGGCTGGCCGCGGACAACGGCGAGGTGACCGGCCTGCTCACCGGCTACTTCGAGCCGCAGCTCGCCGCCAGCCGCCAGCGCCAGGGCGCGTTCCAGTGGCCGGTGCATGCGCTGCCGGCCGACCCCGGCCTGCGCCGTCTCACGCGCCGCGAGATCGACAGCCACCCGCGCTTCAGCGCGCTGGAGCTGGCCTACCTGGACGATCCCTTCGGCCTGCTGCAGTTGCAGATCCAGGGCTCCGGGCGGCTGGTCATGCGCGACGGCGGCGGTGGCGAGCGCGTCAGTCGCGTGGCCTACGCGGGCCACAACGACCAGCCTTTCCAGTCCGTCGCCCGTGCCTTGCTGGACCGCGGCGAGGTGGCCGATGCCACGCCCCGCACGCTCAGCGACTGGGCGCGGCGCAACCCGGGCAAGGTGCGCGACGCGCTGGCCGTCAACCCGCGCGTCGTCTACTTCCGCGAAGAGGCACTGCCCGACCCCAACCTCGGGCCGCGCGGCGCCCAGGGCGTGCCGCTGACGCCCGGGCGCTCGGTCGCGATCGACCGGGCGTGCATTCCGCTGGGCACCCCGCTCTGGCTGGACAGCACCGAGCCCTGGGCGCCGGGCAGCGCGTCCGCGCCGCTGCGCCGGCTCGTGCTGGCGCAGGACACCGGCAGCGCCATCCAGGGCGTGGTGCGGGCCGATCTCTTCTGGGGCTGGGGCGACGAGGCGGCGCAGCGGGCCAGCCGCACCAAGCAGCCCCTGCGGCTGTGGGCCCTGCTGCCCGCGGGCGTCACTCCGTGACCTTCACGCCCTTCCAGAACGCGTAGCGGCCCTTGATGTTCTCGGCCGCCGGCAGCGGGTCGGGGTAGTACCAGACCGCGTCGGGGTTCAGCTCGCCGTTCACCAGCAGGCTCAGGTACTTGGCCTCGCCCTTCCAGGCGCAGCGGCTGACGTGGTTGGAGAAGGTCGTGTACTGCTTGTTCAGCGACTCGGGCGGGAAGTAGTGGTTGCCTTCGACAACGACCGTGTCATTGCTTTCCGCCAGGGTGATGCCGTTCCAGACTGCTTTCATGCGAGGTCTCCGTGAGAATGCGCCGATGCGACGCTACCACTCCCATCTCGGCCGCGACATCGTGCTGACCGGCGGCAGCGCCCGGGACCTCGCACCGGGCCAGTTCGGCGTGCTGGCCATCGACGGCGGCGCCGGTGGCTGGTCGGTCGTGCACAAGGGGCCGGACGGCGAGGTCGTCGAGCTGAACAACGAGATGCACTTCGAACTGCCCGAGGAGGCGCTGGGCTTTGTGAAGGAGCTGATCGGGCTGATGGCCTCGGAGGACCCCGCCGCATGAAACGCCTGGTCTGGCTGCTGGCCCTCGCACCGCTGTGGGCCCAGGCCGCCGGTGATCCCGTCGCCGGGCGCAAGTTCTTCGCCTCCTGCGCCAACTGCCACGCGGTCGGCCCCGGGGCACGGCATGGCTTCGGGCCCCACCTCAATGGCCTGGCAGGGCGCAAGGCCGGCAGCGTTGCCGGCTACGCCTACTCGGCCGGCATGAAGGCCTCGGGCCTCGTGTGGAGCGAGGCCACACTGGCGGCTTTCCTGCGCGCACCCGGTGATGTCGTGCCGGGCACCAAGATGCGCTACTGGGGTGTGGGCGTCGACGAGAAGAAGGTGCGTGACCTGCTGGCCTATCTGGCGACCCAGGACCGTTGAAGGACCTCGACATGAACCCTGCGCGATTCACCTTGTACGGCGCGGCCGCCTCGGGCTCGGTGGCCGTCGAGGCGGCGTTGACGCTGCTGGGGCTGCCCTACCAGTTGATCGAAGGGGCGACCTGGGCCGAGCCCGCCGCGCGGGACCGCGTGGCGCCAGCCAATCCGATGCGCCAGATCCCGACGCTCGTGCTGCCCGACGGCGAGGTCATGACGGAAAGCGCGGCCATCCTGATCTACCTCGCCGACCTGCACCCGGCCGCCCGGCTGGCGCCTGCGTCGAGCGACCCGCGGCGCCGGGCCTTCCTGCGCTGGATGCTGTACGTGTCGTCGGCGATCTATGCGCTCCACTGGATCAAGCCCGACGTGCGCCGCATCGGCGCGCCCGACACCGCGCGAGAGGCGGTCGTTCAGGCCGTTCACGACCGCATCGCCTTTTGCTGGGCCACGATGGACGCGCAGCTCACGCCGGGCCGGTTTCTGCTGGGCGACGAGCTGACGGTGCTGGACCTCTACGTCGCCACCGTCTCGCGCTTCGGGCCGTGGCGGCAGCGATTTGCCGAAGCGGCACCGGGGCTGGCGGCGGTGGTCCAGCGGGTGGATGACGATCCGCGGCTCGCGGCCCTGTGGACCACCCGCTTCCCGTAGGCCGGGTCGAGACCCGCCTGGGGCAGCAAGCAGCGGCGGGTCTTGATCCGCCTTCGGCGAAAACAAACGGCGGGTCGCGACCCGCCCTACGCCTGCCCGCCGGCTTTCGAGCCCTTGCCCTGCAGCACCGGCGCCTCCGGCAGGCCGAGCAGATCGGCGGCGAGCGCCTCGGCCACTTCGATGCCGTCCACCCCCGCGCTCATGATGCCGCCGGCATAGCCGGCGCCTTCACCGGCCGGGAACAGGCCGCGCACGTTCAGGCTCTGGTAGTCGCGGCCGCGGTTGATGCGCAGCGGTGACGAGGTGCGGGTCTCCACGCCGGTCAGCACGGCGTCGGCGCGGTCGAAGCCGCGGATCTGCCTGGCGAACGCGGGCAGCGCTTCGCGGATGGCTTCCAGGCAGTACGCGGGCAGCGAGCCGCGGCCCTTTTCCTGCAGGTTGGTCAGCGTGACGCCGGGCTTGTAGCTGGGCAGCACGTCGCCGAACTCCTGGCTCACCTGGCGCTTGATGAAGTCGCCCACCAGGCTGCCCGGCGCGAGGTAGCCGCCGCCGCCGAGTTCGTAGGCGCGGCTCTCCCAGATGCGCTGGAAGGCCATGCCGTCCAGCGGATTGACCGGGCTGCCGTCGCGCTTGCCGTCCTGGCGGTAGTCCTCGGGCGTGAGCCCCACCACGATGCCGGCGTTGGCATTGCGCTCGTTGCGCGAGTACTGGCTCATGCCGTTGGTGACGACGCGGTGCTCCTCGCTCGTGGCCGCCACCACGGTGCCGCCCGGGCACATGCAGAAGCTGTAGACCGAGCGGCCGTTCTTCGCATGGTGCACGAGCTTGTAGTCGGCCGCGCCCAGGATCTTGTGGCCGGCGTTGGGCCCGAAGCGGGCGGCGTCGATCAGGCTTTGCGGATGCTCGATGCGGTAGCCGATCGAGAAGGGCTTGGCCTCCATGTGCACGCCGCGGGCATGCAGCATCTGGAAGGTGTCGCGCGCGCTGTGGCCCAGGGCGATGACGACGTGCGTCGCGTCGATCTGCTCGCCCGATTCCAGCGTCAGGCCGCGCACCGCGCCGTCCTCGATGCGCAGGTCGGTCACCTTCTGCCGGAAGCGGATCTCGCCGCCCAGCCGCTCGATCTCGGCCCGCATCTTGATGATCATGCTGACCAGGCGGAAGGTGCCGATGTGCGGCTTGGAGACGTACAGGATCTCCTCCGGCGCGCCGGCCTTCACGAACTCGGTGAGCACCTTGCGGCTCAAGTGGCGCGGGTCGGAGATCTGGCTCCAGAGCTTGCCGTCGGAGAAGGTGCCGGCGCCGCCTTCGCCGAACTGCACATTGCTCTCGGGGTGCAGCTTCTGTTCGCGCCACAGGCCCCAGGTGTCCTGCGTGCGCTCGCGCACCGACTTGCCGCGCTCCAGCACGATCGGCTTCAGGCCCATCTGCGCGAGGATCAGCGCGGCGAAC
This sequence comes from Burkholderiales bacterium, assembly GCA_003963005.1. Taxonomy (GTDB): domain Bacteria; phylum Pseudomonadota; class Gammaproteobacteria; order Burkholderiales; family Burkholderiaceae_C; genus Pelomonas. Next base: position 9,900 of record RXJW01000084.1, on the reverse strand, counting down.
AGGCCGCAGGGCCCGAAGCCCACGACGACCGGGCGCGGGCCCGTGTACTCGCCCACCTCGACCAGGAAGTGGTAGCCGGTGTCGGGCGTGGGGCGGATCTGGTGGTCGCCCGCGAAGCGCGCCAGCACGGCAGTCTCGTCGACGCCATCGGCCAGCGTGCAGTCCAGCGTGTAGACGAGCTGGATGTCGCTCTTCTTGCGGGCGTCGTAGCCGCGGCGGAAGACGTGGACGTGGGCGAGCTCAGTGTCGGCGAGCTTCAGGCGCGACAGCACGGCCGGGCGCAGCGCGTCCTCGGCGTGGTTCAGCGGCAGGCGGAGTTCGGTGATGCGGATCATGGTCAGGATTTAGCCGACAAGAAAAGCAAACAGGCCCCGAAGGGCCTGTCAGTATGAACCGAACGAGCGATCAGCCCGAGTGCGGGCGCTTGCCCGGGTTCTTCTTGGAACGGGTGTGCGAACCGCGCTCCAGGCTGCGCTTCTGGCCCTTGCCGGCCGTGAAGGTCACGCCCTTGGGGGCGGTGGGACGGGGGGTGGCGCGGGCGTCCGCTTCGGTGATGATCTTGCTGCCCATGAATGGCTCTCCAGTGAAACAAAAGGCCCTTCAGCCAAGGCGGCGGGGGCAAAACAACGAAAGGCGCGGATTTTAGCCTGTGACGGCCCGCCAGCGCTCGAAGTCCGGCAGATCCATCGGTTTGGCGAGCAGGTAGCCCTGCAGCAGGTCGCATCCGGCCGCCGTGATGCAGGCCAGCTCGGCGGCGTTCTCCACGCCTTCGGCCGTCACGGTCAGCCCCAGGCCCTGACCGATGCTGACGATGGATTTCAGCAGCGCCTCGCGGCGCGCATCCCGGTCCACGTCCTGCACGAAGCTGCGGTCGATCTTCAGCTCGTCCACGGGCAGGTGCTGCAGGTAGGCCAGCGACGACTGCCCGGTGCCGAAGTCGTCGATCGCCAGCCGCACGCCCCAGCTGCGTAGCGCATGCAGCACGGCGATCGGGTCATTGCCGCTGGCCATCAGGCCGGTCTCGGTCACTTCCAGCTGCAGCAGGCTCGGGTCCACGCCCTGCTCCGCCAGCAGCGCGGCCAGCCGCGCGGGCAGGCCCTGGTCCTGCAGGTCGAGCGTGGAGATGTTGACGGCCAGCACCAGGGGCTCCTGCCCGGCCTCGCCCCAGGCGGCCAGCGTGCGGATCGCGCGGGCCAGCATCCAGTCGGTGATCTGGCGGATGCGTCCGCTGCGCTCGGCAAACGGAATGAAGTCGCCCGGCGGCAGCCAGCCGCGCTGCGGGTGCAGCCAGCGCACCAGGGCTTCGGCGCCGATGATGCGGCCCGTCTTCAGGCATTGCTTGGGTTGCAGGAATTGGCGCAGCTGGTCCTGCTGGATGGCAGTGGCCAGGTCGGACAGCAGGCTCAGGTGCAGCGCGCGGGCCGCTTCGGCGCCCGGGTTGAACACGGCCACGGCCTGGCGCAGCCGCTTGGCCTCGAACATCGCCTCCTCGGCGCGGCGCAGCAGCGCCTCGGTGTTGGCGGCATGCGCCGGCCAGTGCGCCACGCCGAGCGACACCGACAGGTCCAGCGACTGCCCCTGCCAGAGCAGCTGGTGCTCGACCTCCTCGCGCAGTTGCGCCGCCATCGTTGCGCCATGCTCGATGCGCAGCACCGGCGCCAGGGCCGCGAAGGTGCCGCCTGCCAGCCGCCCGTAGGCCGCGGCGCCCTCGAACAGGGCCGACAGCTTGGCCGCAGCGCCCCGCAGCAGCGCATCACCGGCCTCGAAGCCCAGCACGCTGTTGACCGCCTTGAGCCGGTCCACGTCGATGCAGATCAGCACCGCCAGCTGCTCGCCCTCGGGCAGACTGGCGAGCAGCCGGTCGCCGTCGGCAATGAAGCGGCCGCGCTGGGGCAGGCCGGTGAGCAGGTCCACGTCGGCCAGCCGGCGCAGCGCCGCCTCGCGCTCCGCCACGGCGGCGGCCATCGTGTTCATCGCGCGGGCCATGCGGCCGACCTCGTCGCCGGAGTTCTCGGCGATCCGGTGGCCGTACTGACCCTGCGCGATGCGCTCGGCACCGTCCTCCGCCCGCTTGAGGGGGCGCACGATGGAACGCGTCACGCCCACCGCGAGCAGCGCGCCGGCGGCCAGGGCGCCGATGCACAGGGCCAGCACGCCGCTGCGGTCGGCGTCGACCTGGTCGCGCAGCTCGCGGGCCTGGGCGGTGCCGGCACGCTCCTCGCTGATCGCGAGCTGGTGGGTGGCGCTGACGAACAGCGACAGCGCCGCTTCCGTGTCGCTGCCCTGCAGCGTGCGAGCCACCTGGAAGTCGTGCGCCTCGATCAGGCGGCGTACTTCGGCCTCGCTGGTGCGGTAGTCGCTCAGCCGCTCACGCAGCTCCTCCAGCCGCTCGCTGCGCGGGCCGGCGGGCAGCACGAGGGCCAGGCGCCGCATGGCGTCGTCCAGCCGCTGGTTGGCGGCGGCGATCTCCGCGACCGCCGAGGCGCGCAGCTCGGCGTCCGGGCTCACCGCGGTCATCAGCTGGCGGGTGACCGCCTCGACGCCGCGGTTGATCTCGTGGACCGCGTCGTGGGTCGCCGACTGCTCGTCGACGATGCGGTTCAGGGCGGCCGACAGGCTGGCGAGCCGGTCCACCGACAGCGCGGCCAGCCCCAGGAAGAGCAGCAGCAGCAGCCCGAAGGCCAGGCCCAGGCGGGTGCGGATGCGCAGCCGCCGCGCGAATCTCACACGGCGCTCCATCGCGTGAGCAGCAGCCGGGCCGTGGCGACATTGGTGGCGCAGGGCACGTCATGCACGTCGCAGGCGCGCACCAGGGCGTTGATGTCGGGTTCGTGCGGCTGGGGCGTCATCGGGTCGCGCAGGAAGATGACGCCGTCCAGGTCGCCCACCGCCAGCCGGGCGCCGATCTGCAGATCGCCGCCCATCGGGCCGCTCAGCATGCGTTCGATCGTGAGGCCATGGGCGGCATGCAGCCGCGCACCCGTGGTGCCGGTCGCCATCAACCGGCAGCGGCGCAGCAGCGGGAGAAAGTCACCCGCCAGGGCGATCATGGCGTCCTTCTTGCCGTCGTGGGCGATGAGCGCGAGTTTCATGGGGTCCTGAGGCGGGAGTCCGCAAAGTCGTGACGTTACACGCAAGGCTGCCCGCGAGCCGGTTTCGGCCGGGGCAGATTCACGTGTTCGGGGGCGATGCGGCCGAGCGGCCGCAGGTCGCTGCTGCCATGGCCTGACACCGGGTGGCGGCAGCATGGGCCGCCATACCACTCAGTGTCATCAATGCCATGAACTTCCGCCAGCTTCATCAAGGCCCCGGCCTCCTCCAGATTGCCAATGTGTGGGACGCCGGCAGCGCCGTGCTCGTTCAGGGGCTGGGTGTGCCGGCCCTGGCCACCACCAGTGCCGGGCTGGCCTGGGCGCTGGGCCATGCCGATGGCAACTGGCTGCCGCTGGACGAGCATGCTGCGGCGCTGCGACGCATCGTGCGCGTGGCGCGGGTGCCGGTGTCGGCCGACTGCGAGGCGGGCTACAGCGACGACCCGGCCACCGTCGCCGACAACATCCTGCGGCTGGTCGAGGCCGGCATCGCGGGCATCAACCTGGAGGACGGCGCGCAGCCGCCGGCACTGCTGGGCCGCAAGATCGAAGCCATCCGCCGTGCCGCGCTGCGCCACGGCGTGGATCTCTTCATCAACGCCCGCTGCGACGTCTTCCTGCGCCAGCTGTCGCCGGGGCGGCTGGTGGACGAAGCGCTGCAGCGCGGGCGCGACTATGCCGCCGCGGGGGCGGACGGCCTGTTCGTGCCGGGTGCGACCGCGGCTGCCGACATCCAGGCGCTCGTGGCCGGCCAGCCGCTGCCTTTGAACGTGATGGCGCGCCCGGCCCTGCCGGGCCTGGCCGAACTGCGCGCCCTGGGCGTGCGTCGGCTGAGTGCGGGCAGTGCGCTGGCCGAGGCGGCCTGGGGCCGGGTGCAGCGGGCCGCCGCCGGCTTCCTGGCCACCGGAGGGGGGGCGGAGGTCTACGACGGCGCCGCGCCGTACCCGCAGATCAATGCCGCGCTGGCGGCGGCCGGCCCGGCTCATGGCTGAGGCAGGATCGACACGCGCACCTGCAGCGCCCGCTCCGGCTTCGCGACGGCGTCCGTGCTGCGTGTCGTGCCGCGCGGCGCCGGTGGCGTGGCACCCCCGGTCTGAGCCACGGTCTGCCAGCGTTCCAGCGGCAGGTCGCGTGTGCTGGTCACCGCGTGCCCATCCTCGTCGACCTGGAAGGCGAGCCTCACTGGCGCGCGACCGCCGGCCCAGCTGGGCAGCACGGTGATGCTGCGCACCGCTTCGCGCGTGCCGGCCTGGGGGCGCGCATAGAGGCCGCGCACAGAGCCCTGGGGCGACAGCTCGGCCACTGTGTCGAGCCACTGCAGGGGCTCGCGCGTGGTGAGCCGCAGCTGGGCGCGTTCGCCGTTGGCCACGCGCAGCGCTTGGGGCGGCTCGGCCGCAGCGCCGGCCGTGGCGGTCACGACGCCCGGGCCTTGGGGCGACACCGCGCCGCCCGTGCCCACGACGACGGCGCCGTCGCGCACGCCGGCCTGCGCGGCAGGGGCGAGGGCGCTCTCCACCCAGCGCAGCTCGACGAGCAGCGTCACCGCCGGCAGCGCGGCCTCGGCCGCGACCGACGTGCCGATGAGCAACAGCAGCAGGGCACGGCGCTTCATGGCCACCAGCTTAGCCCTCCCGGGTGTCGGCGCGGCGCCGCAATAGCGGGGGCCCGAACAGGTTGATCGCCAGACCGCCCAGCACCAGCGCGGCCGCCGTCAGCTTCCAGCCGGGCAGGGCTTCCCCCATCAGCAGGCTGGCCGAGCCCAGGCCGAAGATCGGCACCAGCAGGGCCATTGGCACGATGCGCCCGGCCGGGTGACGGGCCAGCAGCCAACTCCAGGCGCCATAGCCGAACAAGGTGTTGCCGATCGACTGCCACAGCACGGCGCTCCAGGTGCCCAGGTCGGCCGCTGCCAGCCCGGCGGCCACCTGCGCGGGCCCGTCGATCAGCAGCGCCAGCAGCCCCAGCGGCGGCACGGCAAAGGCGCTGCTCCACACGACGTAGGCGAGCATGTCGATGCGCCCGGCGCGCTGCGTGAGCAGGTTGGCGCAGGCCCACGAGAAGGCGGCCGCCAGCACGAGGGCCACGCCCAGCGCCGTGGTGCTGCCGTCGGTGTGCGAGGCAATGACGGCAATGCCGCCGGCGGCCAGGGCCAAGCCCAGCCACTGCGCGGGCAGCACGCGCTCTTTGCGCACCCGCACGGCGAGCAGCAACGTGAAGAACACCTGGGTCTGCACGACGAGGGAGGCCAGCCCCGGCGAGATCTGGCTGCGCATGGCCAGGTAGAGCACGCCGAACTGGCCCACGCCGATGAAGAGGCCATAGCCGCCGAGGTTGCGCCAGCCCACCTGGGGCCGCCGCAGGAAGAAGCAGGCAGGCACGAAGGCGAAGCTGAAGCGCAGCACCGCCAGCGTCATGGGCGGCAGCGTGTGCAGGGCGTACTTGATGACGACGAAATTGCTGCCCCAGATGGCCACGACGGCGAGGGCGAGCAGCAAGTGGCGCAGCGGCAAGGGGGCCATGCGGTGAAGGCGTCAGGGAGCAGGGCGGCCGACTATGCCACCCGCATCGGCGCGGCGCCGGGGTCCGCATCGATGCAGGTCCGGTTGCGCCCCTCGGCCTTGGCCTGGTAGAGCCATTGATCGGCGCGCGCGAGGGTCTGGGCCAGGGTCTCGCCGCGCCGGTAGCCCGTCAGGCCGATGGACACGGTCAGCGTCACCGGGCGCCCGTTGCCGAGGTCGATGGGCAGCGCGGCGATCTGTTCGCGCAGCCGCTCCATGCCGGCCCGGGCCAGCGGCATGCCGGTGTCGGGCAGCAGCACCAGGAACTCCTCGCCGCCCCAGCGGGCCAGCACATCGGTTGCGCGCAGGGCGGCCTGTGCGGCGGCGGCGAAGCGGCGCAGCGCCTCGTCACCCGCCGCGTGCCCGTGGGTGTCGTTCACCTGCTTGAAGTGATCCAGGTCCAGCACCGCGATGCAGAAGTCGTGCCGGTGGCGCTGCGAGCGCAGCAGCTCCTGGTCCATGAGGGCCTGCATCTGGCGGCGGTTGGGCAGGCCGGTGAGTTCATCGCGGGTGGCGATCACCTGCAGCTGGGCCAGTGCCCGGGCGAGTTCCTGGCGCTGCTGGGACAGCCGCTGGCGGATGCGGCTCATGCGTGCCGTCAGCACGGCCACGGCGGGCAGCATGCACGCGAGCATCAGGAAGTGGCCGATCTCGACCTCGGGCGGAAAGTGGGCCGGCTGGCGCAGCGCCATCGAGGCCATCACCGCCCCGAACAGGACCAGCGCGAACAGGCTCAGCGCGTAGGCCGCGCGGGGGCGCAGCTGGAACATGCCGAACATCAGGATCAAGGTCAGCACCGGGAACACCGCGCCGCGCATCGGTCCGGCCAGCGCATAGCCGAAGGCCGCCGACGTGATCGCGAAGGCGATCTGCCAGGCGGTCATGGACGGGTCGCGCAGGCCGCAGGACCAGCCGCTGCGGATGCAGGCGTACACCAGCACCATGCCGCCTACCGACAGCACCGTCCACGTCCAGAGGGCGAGCCCCCGCTCGCCCTGCGCGACCTCCACGCAGTAGTGCAGCACGGGGGCGCACAGGCCCATCAGCGCCATCGCCAGCGAGGTCTGCCGCAGGCGCAGCCGCTGGGCCGGGTCGGTGCCGAGCCACAGGTCCGCCAGCCGCTGCATGGGGGTCGCCCTCATGCCGCGAGCCTACCTCGGCCGGACCCTTCAGTTCGCGCGGCCGGTGCGCAGCGCCTGCGCCCACTCGGGCCGCCCGTGGCGTTGTGCCAGTTCGGCCATCGGGGCCGCGTCGTAAGGGATGGCGTGGTGGCTGCCCTGCCAGCGGCCGTGGCGGCACTCGACGATGGCGTAGACGGCGTCCGGCGTGCCACGCTCGACGACATAGCGCTCCGGCTCGTCGTCCACATAGGCCTGCAGGCCGACGCTGCCCGCGTTGATCAGCAACTGACTAGCGGCCGTGCGCACCATGCGCGGCAGGTGGCTGTGCCCGCAGGCGACCAGGGCCTCGGTGCGGCCGGACAGGCGCTCGGCCAGTTCGGCCGTCGTGGCCAGGCGCAGCGCACCGGCCTGCGGGGTCTCCAGGAAGTGCTCGTCGTCCCGGCGCGGTGTGCCGTGGCAGAGCAGCACGTCGGGTGCCCAGGCCCACACCGGCTGCAGGCCGCGCAGCCAGTCCAGCTCGGCGGTGCCGAGGGCGGCCCGTGCAAAACCGTCGGAGGCGCCGCCGGCCTCGGGCGTCCAGTCGAGCACCTGGCGTTCATGGTTGCCCGCCAGCACGGGCCAGCCGGAGGCCATCAGCCATTGCGCGGTTTCGCGCGGCAGCAGCGGGCCGGAGAGGTTGTCGCCCAGGCAGATCACCTGGTCGACGCCCTGACGGCGGATGTCGGCCGCCACCGCCTCGAGGGCGGGCAGGTTGCCGTGGATGTCGGAGACCAGGGCCAGGCGCATGGCGTCATCCTTTCAGGTGGCCCAGGGGCAGCACGCCGCTGGCCTTGACCTCGCCCAGCGAGAAGCTGGTGTGGATGTCCTTCACGTTGGGCAGGTTCAGCAAAGTGTCGATGGAAAAGCGCGAGAAGGCATCGAGGTCGGTGGCCATGACCTGCAGCTCGAAGGTGCCGGCGCCGGAGATGTAATGGCAGGCAATGACCTCGGGCAGCTGGCGGATGGCGTCTTCCAGCGGCTTGGTGGCCGCACCGGCGCTGCGCTCGGCGTCCACCCGCACGAAGGCCAGCACCCCGAGGCCCAGCTTGCGGCGGTCGATCTCGGCGCGGTAGCCGGTGATGTAGCCCTGCTCCTCCAGCCACTTCACGCGCCGCCAGGTCGGTGCGGCCGAGAGCCCGATGCGCTGGGCCAACTCGGCGTTGGACAGCCGCGCGTCGGCCTGCAGCTCGGCCAGGATGGCGATGTGGTGACGGTCCAGGGCTTCGGGGGTGGCGTCGTCGGAACTCATGGTTTGCCCTGATCGGCGAAGTGGCGATATGGATTCAATCGTAAATGTCGGTTAAGAGCAAGAAGATTGCTCTGCATATCCATTTCTGGCGTAAAAGAGAAAGCACTCCGCGCCCCCATTTCCCTACACTGCCCGGTCCGGCCATACTGGCCCTTCCCCTGCGCGGCCGCCTCACGAGGGCAGCCCCCCAGGGCCGTCACCCAGGAGCTCTACCCGATGAATGCCCCGCTGCCCGAACACGTCCTGCGCGCGCTCAAGACCGTCACCCTCGACGACAAATACGCGCTGGATGCCGGCCGCGCCTTCATGAGCGGCGTGCAGGCCCTGGTGCGGCTGCCGATGCTGCAGCGCACGCGCGATGCCATGGCCGGGCTCAACACCGCCGGCTTCATCAGCGGCTACCGCGGCTCGCCGCTGGGGGGCTACGACCAGGCGCTGTTCGCCGCCAAGAAGCACCTGGCCAAGCAGAACATCGTCTTCCAGCCCGGCGTGAACGAGGAACTCGGCGCGACCGCCGTCTGGGGCACGCAGCAACTCGACCTGTTCCCGGAGAAAGCCAAGTTCGATGGCGTCTTCGGCCTCTGGTACGGCAAGGGCCCGGGCGTGGACCGCTGCATCGACGTGTTCAAGCACGCCAACATGGCCGGCACCAGCAAGCACGGCGGCGTGATCGCCATCGCGGGTGACGACCACATCGCCAAGAGCTCCACCGCCGCCCACCAGAGCGACCACGTCTTCAAGGCGGTGGGCTTCCCGACCTTCTTCCCGAGCAGCGTCCAGGACATCCTGGACATGGGCCTGCACGCCTTTGCGATGAGCCGCTTCTCGGGCCTGTGGGCGGGCATGAAGACGATCCAGGAGATCGTCGAGAGCTCGGCCTCGGTGAGCGTCGACCCGGACCGCGTCAACATCATCCTCCCCGAAGACTTCGTCATGCCGCCGGGCGGCCTGCACATCCGCTGGCCCGACCCGCCGCTGGAGCAGGAGTCGCGGATGATGAACTACAAGTGGTACGCGGCCCTGGCCTACATCCGCGCCAACCGCCTGAACTACAACGTCATCGAAGGTCCGAACGACCGCTTCGGCATCATCACCAGCGGCAAGGCCTACAACGACACCCGCCAGGCGCTGCACGACCTGGGCCTGGACGACGAGACCTGCCGGCGCATCGGCATCCGCCTGCACAAGGTCAACGTGGTGTGGCCGTTGGAGGCCCAGGTGGCGCGCGAGTTCGCTTCAGGATTGCAGGAGATCCTGGTCGTCGAGGAGAAGCGCCAGATCATCGAGTACCAGGTCAAGGAAGAGCTCTACAACTGGCGCCCCGACGTGCGCCCGAACGTGCTCGGCAAGTTCGACGCCGGTGACGCCGACGGCGGCGAGTGGAGCGTGCCCAACCCGAGCGAGCACTGGCTGCTGCGCCCGCAAGCCGACCTGACGCCGGCGATCATCGCCCGCGCTATCACCAAGCGCCTGAAGAAGCTCGGCGTGGACGCCGACATCGTCGCGCGCCTGGACGCCCGCATGGCCATCATCGACGCCAAGGAAGCGTCCCTGAAGGCCGAGGAAAAGACCGCCGGCGGCGCCGACCGCACGCCATGGTTCTGCTCCGGCTGCCCGCACAACACGTCCACCCGCGTGCCGGACGGCTCGCGCGCCGTGGGCGGCATCGGCTGCCACTACATGGTGACCTGGATGCCGGGCCGCAACACGGCCACCTTCACGCAGATGGGCGGCGAGGGCGTGCCGTGGGTCGGCCAGGCGCCGTTCACCGACGAGAAGCACATCTTCAGCAACCTCGGTGACGGCACCTACTTCCACAGCGGCAGCCTGGCCATCCGCCA